>NZ_JAUZUX010000002.1:0-352997 GCF_031844285.1 Enterobacter sp. BRE11 | reverse complement strand
CATGACGCAATACATAGCTTAGAAATTTGCTTATCTCAGTATGATTTTTATTCATATTAATAACCTAAAAAATCCTGTGCAGCTTATCAATATTCAATATTAAAACAGATGGTTACCGCCGATGCTTAGTCGCGTCGACAGCACTCCATCCGTTGAGTAAGTGTCGCTACTGTTCCCTACCGCAACGCATACCACTCTTTATGCTTCAGCGGATTCATCGCCGCGCCAATAATATCGGAAACCACGTTCACCAGAATCACCAGGCCGCCAACCACCATCACGCCTGCGGAAATCGCCGCATAATCTTGCTGACGAATCGCATTAATGAGCCACCGGCCCAGGCCAGGCCAGTTGAACACCATCTCGGTAATCATCGCCAGCGTCAGCATGGTGGAAAACTGCAGGCCCAGACGCGGGATCACCGGCGGCAGCGCATTATGCAGCACGTGGCGGCGGATTACGGTAAAGCGCGACAGGCCGCGTGTGGCGGCTGCCTTCACGTAGTTCTTATCCATCACCTCACTGGTGCTGGCGCGCAGCAGTCGGATCACTTCGGTAGCGGGCGCGACCGCCAGCACAATCACCGGCAGAAGCATATGCGTCATTACGCTGACCAGCATCTCATGACGCCACGGCGACGGGCTCAGCCAGGCGTCGACCAGCGCAAGACCGGTAATATTTTGCACCGGATAGAGCAGGTCAAAACGGCCGGACACCGGCAGCCAGCCGAGCGTCAGTGAGAAAAACAGCGTAAACAGCAGCGCCAGCCAGAATAACGGCATCGAGAAGCCGAGCAGCGCCAGCGCGCTAATCACCTTATCCTGCCACTTATTACGCATCACCCCGGCACAAATACCCAGCGGGATCCCGGTCAGCAGCGCCAGCACAAACGCCAGCACGCATAGCTCCAGCGTGGCGGGGAACACCTCACGCAGCTGCAGGCCGATCTCCTGACCATTAGTGCTGGAAACGCCAAAATCAAACTGCAGCATGCCGCTGAACCAGAACCACCACGCATCAAACAGCGAAGCGCCTTCCAGCGGCGCGTTGGGCGTGAAGTAGCTCAGGCTAAAGCCCACCAGCGACAGCAGAAACAGGGTAATCACCAGCAATAACAGGCGACGCAACATATAGATGATCACTTATGGCTCCTCGCGCTCATCACGGTAGACGCCGGCAAAAGAGGTATTGCCGAACGGACTTAACACCAGACCTTTAATATCGTGTCGGTAGGCCTGCAACCGCAGCGAAGAGGCGAGCGGCAGCACCGGCAGATCGCGCGCCAGCATCTGCTGTGCCAGGTGATAGTTCTCAATGCGGCCCGCCAGCTGCTGCGACAGCAGCGCCTTCTGCAGCGCTTCATCAAAGCCGGGCGAGCACCAGTGCGCATAGTTGGTCTGCGAGCGAATCGCCGCGCAGCTCAGCAGCGGGCGGAAAAAACTGTCGGGATCGTTACTGTCGGTTGCCCAGCCGGTGAGGGTGAGGTCGTGGTTCATCGCCATCAGCTGCGCTTCCTGAAAGCGGCCCTCTACCGGTGCGATGCTCACCTTGACGCCAACCTGCGCCAGATCGGCCTGCAGCAACTCCGCCGTTTTCAGCGGGCTAGGGTTCCATGCCTGCGAGGCGGACGGCACCACCAGACGCAAATGGAGATCGGTAATGCCAAGCGCCTCCAGCATGGCGCGCGCTTTTTTCGGGTCATACTCGGTGACGCGCGCTTCGCTATCGTAAGCCCAGGAGGCGCGCGGCAGCACCGAGGCGGCGGTTTCCGCCGTGCCGTAGTAGATCGACTCCATCAGTCGTTCGTTGTTAATCGCCAGCGCCAGCGCGTGGCGCACTTCCGGGCGGTCCAGCGGCGCTTTGCGGGTGTTGAACGCCAGATAGGCGATGTTCATACCGGGGCGCAGCGTCATGCGCAGGCGGGGATCGTCGCGCAGGATAGAGATCTGACTGGCGGCGGGATAGGCGAGCACGTCGCATTCGCCCGTCAGCAGCTTAGAGAGGCGGCCCGTACCGCCTGCGCCCATATCGATCACCGCCTGCTGCAGGCGCGGCACGCCTTTCCAGTAGGCGGGATTGCGCGCCAGCCGAATATACTGTCCGGCGCGATATTCGCTGAGCTGGTAAGGGCCAGTCCCCACCGGCTGACGATCGAGCTCTTCCTGGCGGCCGCTGCGGGTGAGCTGGTCGGCATATTCCGCCGACAGCACCGGCGCGTAGTGGGTGGCCAGATGCCAGAGAAACGAGGCGTCCGGGCTGTTGAGCCGGATCTCCACCGTATGACCGTCGAGCTTTTTAACGCTCTGCACCGAATCGGCGAACTGCAGGCTATCGAAGTAGGGATAGCTGCCGCCATTAACGTTGTGCCACGGATGGTTGCGATCGAACATGCGGGCAAAGCTGAATACCACGTCGTCAGCGTTCATTGCGCGCGTCGGCGTAAACCAGGAGGTGTGCTGAAAAGAAACCTTGCTGCGCAGATGGAAGCGGTAGGTCGCGCCGTTATCGCGCACTTCCCAGGAGGAGGCCAGGTCGGGCACCAGACGATAGGTGTAGGGATCGACATCCAGCAAACGATCGTAAAGCTGCGCGGCGAGGGTATCGACAGCAAGGCCGCTGCTCGCCATCTGCGGATTAAAGCTATTCAGCGTGCCGTTGACGCAGTAGACGAAGCCGCTGTGGCGAATATCGCGGTTCTCTGCCGACCAGGCAGACGCGCTGAACAGGCTGAGAACAAGCATCAGCGACGAGATTAGTTTTGACATAGAACTCAACGGTGTTCGGACAATAGGCTGAGTGTATCGCAAAGGCGGCGATGTCCCAAAATATGGTGGCATGGCTGGGGGGATTTTCGCCAGGTTGCAGGCGATAGGCCCACCCTTACTGGGGTAATGAGAAAAATTCTCAATTAGACCTTTACAAGTGAGAACAAGAATGATTATTATTTCATTGCGCTTCAGCGGTGGCTCTACCGGTGAAGAGCACGACATTGCTCACATTGCTTCCAGTATTGTTGCCCGCGCAAGCGGGCTTTTTTTTGCGCGTCATATTCTGTCTCTCTGAACCTGTGTCGCTGCGCTACGCAGTCTCTCCCGAGATTAGCGCTATCGCCCTTCGAAAGGCCAATAGCAAGCAGGGGAGGTTACTCGGGCAGAGCAGGTGAAGCGTGCAGCAGTTTAACCCGCTTTTGGCAGAATATTCTTCGCGTTGTCATTGCATTAAGGCACAGAGGATAAGATAGAGATCTGTTCAATCTGTTCTGACTGTAGCGGTTTCTCATGGGTAAAAGGGATAAAAACAGCCTTTATAACGAATTTTTGATTTTGCTAGCCATCCTGTTTGCGGGCTATATCGGTCTGGTAACAATTTTAACTTTTATCACCCGTTTTCAGTTCTTTATTCATATAGCCGCGCAAAGGTTCTCTTCTTTTTTTAGTTAACCGCAGGCTTTAAATATCCAGCGGTAGGCCAGGTGTAGAAAATGTCTCAGGATTTCGAAAAAACCGTTCACTTCCTGGTCCACCAGGCACTGGCCAGTTTCAAGTGCATTGTTTACGCTATCTCTGTGATGAATAATTAATATAAAGCCTGTTATCATCACAAATACCGCCATTGCCACCAGCCCGAAGCCGCGAAGAGCAGGCGAGCCGGATACCCTGAATCTTGTGGTTTTTTTCATAAAATTGATCATAAGTATAAGTTGAGCCCTAAAAATGCGCGCTACAGGCATTGACGGTAAAGAGTATGGCACTCATCAGGGCCTTTAGTTTGCGCTTCGCTTAACCGATTTCCGGGATAAAAAATGGGAGGCGATGCACCGCAGGCGTTTTAGTCATATCCAGGTGCAGAAAAAATTCTTGATGCAGCATCAGACCCGCTTTTCTAAAAGTGAGCTATTTGACAACGTCGTAGTGAAAGAATAAAAGACAGGCCATTACCCCTGTTTCTTCCAGCTGATTCGCGCCACCGGCAGTGAGATACACCCACCTGTCAGGATACGCTTGTTTCTCAACATGGCACCCCCTTGTTCGACATCTCCCTCCTCTCTTGCGGCGCATCTGAAAGCAGAGTCCGCCCCCTTCAATGCTGGCTGGCGAATGATGCCGACGTCAGTACATCTGCCTGGGTGCGACAGAAGGCTATAGGCGGGAGCCTTAACGAATATTCAACTGGAAAATAATCAGCAATTTTAGATATTCTCATATGAGAACGATATTTTCTTTTGTGAATGCTTTCTGTATGAATAGTAAATTTAAAACGGTGAGAATATAACGCTTTTCAATCACTATCGTTAATAAAGTGCACCGACAATCTTTTCATTCTTGCACGTTGTTTTTTTAATGCTTTAATGGCTTTTCCGGCGAGGGGTTCTGTTGCATTTAATTATCATGCCGCTCGATTTGCGCCTTCGAACACTCCATTTTTGATGGCTCGAACAGGCTGTGTTATTTATGTTCGGTTTAACTGTTTGCAATTACTATCCCGGACGGCAGGATGTCTCTGCTTATTTGTTGATGGGCAAATCGCGCATCGCTTTTATATTGCCTGCGCTTTCTGTTTTAGCCTTATTTATCCCATAAACGCCGCCTTACTTTTCCTGAGGGCAGGCAAGAACCGTTTCACTCATCAAAAATGAGGTAAAAGCATGTTGTTTCATTTCAGCTTCAGAAAAACCGCGCTGGCCGCTCTTACTGGCGCCTGCGCCTGCCTGAGTCTGCCAGCCCTGGCTGGCGGCGGCATCTCCATTCAGGGCACCAGGATCGTTTACCCGCAGGATGCAAAACAGGCGAGCCTGTCGGTAAGCAATTCTTCCGCGACTGACTCCTTTCTGGTGCAGTCCTGGGTGGAAGACGCGGCCGGGCATAAGACCGCGGATTTTGTCGTCACGCCGCCGCTCTACCTGAGCGGCCCGAAAAATGAAAATACCCTGCGGCTTATCCGCACGGGCGGGGGGCTGCCGACCGACCGGGAAACGCTTTACTACTTCACGGCCAAGGCCATTCCGTCAATCGACGACAGTCACTCCTCAAGCAACAGCGCCGTGCTGCATATCGCCACCGCCAACCGGATAAAGATGTTTGTCCGGCCAGCCGGGCTGAAGCCCGCGGCGGATCAGGCGCCGGCCCAGCTGGCATTTCATCAGCAGGGCGGTGAGCTGGCCATCAGCAATCCCACGCCGTACTACCTCACCCTGACGGGGATAAGCTCAGGCGGCAAGGCGCTGAAGGACGTGATGGTTCCGCCCATGGGCAGCGCATCCGATCCGCTTCCGGCGGGGCACGGCGGCACGGTTTCCTACCGGACCATCAACGACTATGGCGCAACCACGCCAGCCCTTACCGCGGCCATTCGTTAACGCGGTTAAAAGCTGCCTTCGTCAGCTGAAGCTGATTCTTGTTGTGGACAGGATTACGTTAGATGTTCTTCAGGTTACGACCATTATTCACTCTGATAGGGCTCTCTCTGTGCAGCCAGGCGCTGGCCGGGCTGCACTTTGATCCGGCCATGCTGTCGGATGACCCGCACGCCGTGGCGGACCTCTCGCGCTTTGAGAGCGGTCACGCCCAGGCGCCGGGCAGTTATCCGGTGGATATCTACCTGAACGGGACCTTTCTGCGTGCCGCTACCGTGCGGTTCGACGCCCTGGCGGGCGACGGCCAGCGGGAGGATATTCATGACAGCACTGGCCTGGTCGCCTGCCTGACTCGCCGCGACCTGACGGATATGGGCGTGAACGTAGCAGCCTTTCCCGGACTGGCCTCCACGCCCGACGGCCAGTGTGTGTCACCGGGCAAGGTCATCCCCCAGGCCTTTACGGCCTTCGATTTTCAAAAAATGCGTCTCGACGTCAGCGTTCCCCAGGCGGCCCTGCTCAGTCACCCACACGGCTGGATAGCGCCGGAGCGGTGGGACAACGGCATTAACGCTGCGCTGCTGAGCTACCAGTTCAGCGGCAGCGACAACCAGGGGAGCTACGGCGACAGCCGCAGCCGCTACCTCAATCTGACCAGCGGTCTGAACCTGGGGGCGTGGCGACTGCGCGACAACAGCACCTGGAGCGATAACCAGAGCCGCTACGGCGATCAGCGCCGCTGGCAGCATCTCCGCACCTACCTGCAGCGGGCGATTATCCCCTGGCGTAGCGAGTTCACCGCGGGGGACGACTACACCAGCGGGGAAGTGTTTGATTCCCTCTCACTGCGCGGCGTGCGGCTCACCACCGACGACGATATGTACCCGGACACGCAGCGCGGCTACGCGCCCGTTATTCGGGGGATCGCAAACAGCAATGCGCAGGTCAGCGTGCGTCAGAACGGCAACGAGATTTACCGCACCTTTGTGGCGCCCGGCGCGTTCGTTATCCGTGACCTCTACCCGGTTTCGTCAGGGGGCGATCTGGACGTTACCGTCACGGAGGCAGACGGCACGAAGCGCACCTTTACCGTGCCCTATTCGTCACTGCCGGTTCTGCAGCGCCAGGGGCACGTCCGCTATGACCTGGCCGCAGGCCGCTTTCGCGGCGGCAGCGATCGCTACGACACCCCGTCCTTTGCTCAGGGCTCCGTGCTCTGGGGACTGCCTCACAACATCACGCTCTACGGTGGTGCCCAGCTGGCAAATAGCTATCGCGCGCTTGCGGCGGGAATCGGGCTCAGCATGGGCGAGTGGGGCGCGGTGTCAGCCGACGTGACCCAGGCCGACAGCACGCTTGCGGACGGGTCGCGGCATCAGGGGCAGTCTTTGCGGTTTATGTACGGCCGCTCATTGGTCTCCACCGGCACCACCGTGACGCTGGCCGGCTACCGCTACTCCACGCAGGGCTTTCACACCCTGGCTGAAACCGCCCTGAAAAGCATGTCGGGCTGGCTGCACGACGACGATGAGGTTGACGCTGCGGGCAGGCCGGTAAAGCGCAACTGGGCAGATCACTACAGCCTGTATAACAACCGGCGCGAGCGCATTCAGATCAGCCTCTCCCAGCGGCTGGGTAAGCTCGGTTCGCTCTATGTGACGGGCACACACGAAACCTACTGGCAGGAGAGTGAAAAGAGCGACACGGTGCAGGCTGGCTTCAGCAGCACGCTGGGGCCGGTCAGCTATAGCCTCTCCTGGGGCTACAGCCACGTCAGCGGTCAGCCCGGAGCCGACCGGACCCTCTGGCTCACCGCCTCGCTGCCGCTGGACGCGCTGCTGTCACATGAGGGCGTCACGGAGCACAGCCATCAGCTGATGGCGACCTACAGCGCCGGACAGAGCGCGGGCGGGCACGTTACCCACCAGGCCGGCCTCAGCGGAACGGCGCTGAAGGACGACAACCTTAACTGGAGCGTCACGCAGGCCTACGGGCAGGGCACTGGCACCAGCGGGGATGTCAGCCTGGGCTATGAGGGTGGCGCAGGCAGCGCTTCGCTTGGGTACGGCTACAGCCACGACTACCGGCAGGTGCGCTACGGGCTGTCGGGCGGCGCGCTGCTGCACAGCGGTGGTCTGACGCTGAGTCAGCCGCTGGGCGAGACCAGCGTGCTGATTGCCGCGCCAGGCGCCGCAGAGGTGCCGGTGGAGAACGGCACCGGTATCCATACCGACTGGCGCGGCTACACGGTGGTGCCCTATGCCGGACCCTATCGCGAGAACCGGGTAGCGCTGGACGTCAGTCGGCTGGACGACCACACGGATATCGACAACGCCGTTACCCACGTGGTGCCGACGCGCGGGGCGGTGGTTCGGGCAGAATTCACCGCCCACACGGGCATTCACGCGCTGATGACGCTGCTGCATAACGGTGCGCCGCTGCCCTTCGGCACACCGGTCAGCGCGGTGGGCGGCGGCAGCGGACTGGTCGGTGACGGCGGCCAGGTGTGGCTGACCGGCTTGCCGCTGAAGGGCATCCTGAAGGCGAAGTGGGGAGAGGACGCCGACCAGCACTGCACGGTGCACTACAGCCTGCCGGTGAAGGTGCTCAGGGATCCAGTGGTTCAGGTGCAGGCGGTTTGCCGCTGAAGGTCGGCGCGATGCCAGCGCCAGAGATCGATTTTATCCGCGGCGGATGCCGCATGTGTTCATCATCCATAAACAACAGAGATAAGGAAAACGGTATGACTTTCAACCTGAAAAAAAACGGTTCTGCCTGCGCCGTCGCGGCCGCGCTGCTGGCGGCGTCATGGGGGGCGCATGCCGGGAGCGGCGGCGGAAGTACGGCCACAACGAACCCGGCTCAGGCGGATGTGAAGTTTAAGGCGACGGTGACGGCGCAGACCTGTACCCCCTCGTGGAAAGCCACTGACGCCGTCACGGTGGACTTCAAAAACGTATCCGTTGCTGCCCTGAAGGGCACCGGCAGCGTCGGCTCGGCTCTGCCGTTCTCTCTCAGCCTGACGGAGTGCGCCGGCGTTCAGGGCGTCACCGTTCAGGCGGGCGGCACGGCGGACGCCAGCTACGCGCAGGCTTTTGCCAACACGAGCACGGAAAGCGGCGCGGCCACGGGCGTCGGCTTCGTGCTGCTGGGCGGAGACAAGCAGACGGTAATGACGCCGAATGATGCCACCACCGCAGTCGAATATGCCATGCCGGTCGTTACCCCGGCCAGCGGCAGCACCCCGGCTGTTTACGATACGAAGCTGACGATGCCGTTTATGGCCGAGTTTGTGGCGACGGCCGATACGGTGGGCCAGGGGCCAGCCAGCGGCGAGGCCACGCTCTACATGACCTACGAGTAAAACGAACCGGAACGGTAAGGCACCGGCGACAGAACGCCGCCGGTGTGCTGGCCGAAAAAGACAGGGCGGAGGGCCATCTGTGTTTAAACGAAACAATGTAAAAGCGGCGTGTGTGCTTTCACCTCTGCTGACTCTTTTGTGGACGGCAGGGGTACAGGCTGGAGACACCGCCAATATTACCATCACCGCTACCATCGTTAACCGCACCTGCACGGCGGACTGGACGGATGACCCGAATAAAACAAACATCAAGCTGGGTACGATTGATGCCGCCTCTGCTGCCAAAGGAGACCTGAAAACCACCGAGTTCACGCTGGGCCTGACGGACTGCACTGACGTAAAAAAAGTAAAGGTGACGGCAAAAGGCAAAGCTCACCCGACAGCAACCACGGAGTTTGGCAATACAGTCAATGGCGCAGTCGGCTTCGCCGTTCATCTTGAGGGGGGACCGAATGAAGACACCCGCCTTAAGCCGGACGCAAGCACCTCGGTCACTTATCCGCTCACTGATAACGCAGTAGAGATGAAATTTAAAGCCACCCTGGAAAAGGTAGCTGACAAAACCACGAGCGGTGAGTTTTCAGCGCCCATTACCCTGACGATGGACTATGAATAATTTCGTAACGATTCACATACCGAGAGGTGTAGCCGCGTCGCTTTTACTCAGTCTGCTGCCCCTCCTGTCGGGCAGCGCCCAGGCCCGTGACGGCGGAGGCACCTCCGCCGGAGTGACCGTGACGGCAACGCTCGTCACCTGCCGGCCGGTGATTACCACGACGAAGTATGAGGTCGAGGTGAAGCCCAGTTCTGGCCTGAAGGAGAATGCGGCGGAAAGCGGAGAAAGCTATTACCCCAGCAAGGTCGCCACCATCGACAATTCAAGCTGTGATTACGATGTCGATGTCACAGGGGATGTCTCGTCAGTTTTAATCAGCAGTCCCAATGTCGTTCTGAATGATATCAACGCAAGGATTTCGCTGGACCAGGTCGCAGGCGGGGTTGGGGGCGACTGGACAGAAAGTAATAACCATACCAAAAGTACGACGACGGTCAAAGCCGGGAAGACGCTGGTGCTCTACGCGGGCATTAACCCGCTGACGAGCCACACCGCCTATAATACCGGCAGCCACGAGGGGGCCCTGACCCTGACCCTGACCCCGCACTGAGCGGGGCGGCTCTACTGCGCCATATCGACGGCGACTTCGCCAGCCTGAACGAAGAGGACTTTTATTATGTGCGCTACATGGATGACTTTCTGCTGTTCACCCGGACGTGGTGGCATCTGCGGCGGGGAATTGCCCGGCTGGCAGGCTATTTTCATGCGGGCGGCTTTGAACGTCACCCGGACAAAACGCAGACCGGACGGTTATCCAGCGGCTTCGACTGGCTGGGTATCTGGTTTGCACCAGACGGGGCCGCCATCGCGCCCCGGGCACTGAACAACCACCGCGAACGGCGCGTGCGGCTTTATGAGCGGGCCCGGCGAAGAGGTCTGTCACACGCGGCGGCCTCTGAGCGGGTGCGGGCGTACGAGGCGCGGTGGACAACGTGGGCGGAAAGTATGCTGGCAGTGTGTCGGCACAAGTGACGCCCGTACTTACCGAATGACAACCGAGTGGTCAAACTGTGAAAAACCTCCTACTTCTCATCTTCTGTATATCGATTCCCTGTAGCTGTCTCTGTGCATCCTTAGATAATATGCAATACTTCGGTGTACACGTTACTGGTTCCCTCACCGTTCCCGCGCATACGTACGGCATTGCTGTAGGTCTGTGTACCCAAGACTGGGATCAAGACGAACCACAACGCAACGAAGACTTTGTGTCGGAGAAAGCGTTCACAATCAAAGGGAGTTGGATTTGCAGTGATGGTGAGGCGTATCCAATTAGCTCTTGGAGACAAATAACACCCATCCATAATGACACGGAGACTGTTTGCTCACTCACAAATGTAACGATTGCCAATACGTCAACTGTACTCGATGCGTCCACCATCGGAGGGTACAAATGCAACTCCGATGCCGGTCCTTGCGGGGAATCCGAAACCTTTGGGAGGGTCATTCTGGACAGTTCGAAGGCGTGCCACGCAACGGTGGCAGATGTGGACTTTGGCCATATAGATGCCGGGAACAGTGTAAATGAAACGCTCACGATACAGAAAAACGGAGATGTAATCGGTACGGTGACATTGACAAGCACTGACTTGCAAAGCGACGGGACCTTGCATCTGGGAGGTCAATCTGGATTGCAGGTTAAGCCCACAGACAGCAGCGAGATAGACAGTTCAGGTCACTGGGTCAGCGCCGCTACCCAAACGGATATCCCTCTACGACTACACGCCGACAACGACGTACCGGGCGGTAAATATTCCTCCAACCTCACCGCTACCCTGACCTGCGAGTAACCGACACCAGACAAGCGGCTTATCTCCAGCGTCCGGCCTGTTTCTACATAGCGGCGGCAGAGAAACGTATGCCTCTGTACGCCCTGTTCGGTCCAGACTGCACCGATGCCCAGCGAGCAGAGATACTTTTCACCCCCTTTGGCCTTCAGGTCGCATACCAGGTCAACAAACAGGTTCGCAGATGGTCCGCAGACCAACAGCCCGACGCCCGCTTCTGGCGACTGACGACGCGTTTGAAATGGAATGCTGGATACCATCACGCCTATTCTATCCCGTGCTTCTTCACTATCGCTCGTAGCTGATGATAGGTCACGCCCAGCAGCTCCGCGGCGCGGCGCTGGTTATATTTCGCCTGCTGCAGGCTGGCTTCCACCAGCGCGCGCTCCTGCTGGTTCTGCCACAGGCGCAGATCGAGCGGCAGAGCGGGCAGGGCACTTAAGGAGGCGTCCGGCGCAGCGGTCACGGGCTGCGCGCGCGGCGCAAAGGGATTGATAATAATCCGGTCCAGCGGCTCGTCGCTGCTGTGATGACGGTAAACCGAACGCTCCACCACGTTTTTCAGCTCGCGCACGTTGCCCGGCCACTGATACGCCAGCAGCGTCTCCTGCGCCTCGGGCGTAAAGCCCGGAAACAGCGGCAGGCCTAGCTCGCGGCACATCTGAATAGCGAAATGCTCCGCCATCACCAGAATATCGCTGCGCCGCTCGCGCAAAGGCGGCAGCTGCACCACGTCAAAGGCGAGGCGGTCGAGCAGATCGGCGCGGAATTTCCCCGCCGCCGCCAGCGCGGGCAGATCCTCGTTGGTGGCGCACACCAGCCGCACGTTAACCTGCAGCGCGTGATTGCCGCCGACGCGCTCCAGCTGGCCATACTCGATAACGCGCAGCAGCTTCTCCTGCACCAGCATCGGCGCGGTCGCCAGCTCGTCGAGAAACAGCGTGCCGCCATCCGCCCGCTCGAAGCGGCCCAGATGGCGCTTCTGCGCGCCGGTAAAGGCGCCCGCCTCATGGCCGAACAGCTCGGAGTCGAGCAGGTTTTCGTTCAGCGCGGCGCAGTTAAGCGAAATAAAGGGGCCCTGCCAGCGGTCGGAGAGGTAATGCAGGCGGCTGGCGATCAGCTCTTTGCCGGTGCCGCGCTCGCCCACCACCAGCACCGGCTTCTCCAGCGGCGCCAGCATGGAGACCTGTTCGAGGACTTCGAGAAAGTTATTGGATTCGCCTAACAGGTTATCGTTGCTGTCTGCCATGATGAAATTCACCACCTCTTAATCAATTTCACTACCTTACGCGACCTGCACAACGCTGTAAAATATAAATAGTCATAAAAATCAGCTATATAAAAACTGGCACGCCTTTTGAATATAACAATCAGCGCATCGCGCACCAACATAATCAAAGAGGAACATCATTATGGGTATTTTTTCTCGTTTCGCCGACATCGTTAACGCCAACATCAATTCGCTGCTGGAGCGTGCGGAAGATCCGCAGAAACTGGTACGCCTGATGATTCAGGAAATGGAAGACACGCTGATTGAAGTGCGCTCCACCTCGGCGCGCGCGCTGGCGGAGAAAAAACAGCTGAACCGCCGCATCGAACAGGCGGAAACCCAGCAGGCCGAATGGCAGGAAAAAGCGGAGCTGGCGCTGCGCAAAGAAAAAGAGGATCTGGCGCGTGCGGCGCTGATCGAAAAACAGAAGCTGACCGACCTGATCGCCTCGCTGCAGCAGGAAGTGGTCCATGTCGAAGAGACGCTGGAGCGCATGAAGGGCGAAATCGGCGAGCTGGAGAAAAAGCTGAGCGAAACCCGCGCCCGTCAGCAGGCGCTGAGCCTGCGTCATCAGGCTGCTTCTTCCTCGCGCGACGCGCGTCGTCAGCTCGACAGCGGCAAGCTGGATGAAGCCATGGCGCGCTTTGAATCTTTTGAGCGCCGCATCGACCATATGGAGGCGGAGGCGGAAAGTCAGCGTTTCGGCAAGTCGAAATCGCTGGACGCGCAGTTCGCCGATCTGCAGGCCGATGACGAAATCAGCCAGCAGCTGGAAGCGCTGAAAGCCAAACTGAACCGTAGCGAATAACACTATTTGATCTGCGAGAGTGATTAAGGAGAGTCAATGAGCGCACTTTTTCTCGCTATACCGCTGACCATTTTCGTGCTGTTTGTCGCGCCGATCTGGTTATGGCTGCACTACAGCAATCGCCGCAGCGGCAATGAACTGTCGGCAGGCGATCTTCAGCGCCTGCAGCAGCTGACGCAGGATGCAGAACGTATGCGCGACCGCATCCATGCGCTGGAGTCTATTCTCGACGCCGAGCATCCCAACTGGAGGCAGCCATGATCAAACGCAAGCTGTGGCGCAAGCCGGAGGAAGGGAAGCTGATGGGCGTCTGCGCCGGCGTGGCGGAGTACCTGGATATCCCGGTGCGGCTGCTGCGCGTTATCGTGGTGCTGTCGCTGTTCTTCGGCCTGTTCGCGATTACCCTCTGCGCCTACTTCATTCTGGGGTTCGTGCTTGAGGTAAAACCGGCGGATGCCGAAGAGGGCGCGGCGAAGCCCAACGCCGGCGAACTGCTCGACCGGCTGGAAAGCGCGCTGCGGCGCGATGAGTACAGCGTGCGCGAGATCGAACGCTACGTCACCTCTGAAACCTTCAGCGTGCGCAGCCGCTTTCGCCAGCTCTGACTTTCCCTGAACGGGGCCGCTTCGGCCCCGTTATCCCCGTCAACCGGAGGTATACTTTGTTATATTCACGCACGTCCTCTTTTCGCCGCCGCGCGACCCCCGCGTTGAAGTCGGTCGGGAAATTCATCATTATCAATGCCGTGAGCTATGGACCGGCCGGACTGACCGGCTGGGCGGTCAAATCGGTGGCGCGTCGCCCGCTGCGCATTCTGCTTTCCCTGGCGCTGGAGCCGTTGCTGCAGCGCGTGATGAAGCGGGCGGCGGCGCGCTTCATCAGGGAAAAAGATGATAAACAAGTCTGAACTACTGTCACTCCTCAACCGCGGCGCGGATCGTCATCTGCGCCTGGCGGTCACCGGCCTGAGCCGCAGCGGGAAAACCGCCTTTATCACCTCACTGGTCAACCAGCTGCTTAACGTGCACAGCGGCGCGCGGCTGCCGCTCTTTTCCGTGGTGCGCGACGAACGCCTGCTGGGCGTGAAGCGCATTCCGCAGCGCGATATGGGCACGGCGCGCTTCACCTACGACGAAGGGCTGGCGCAGCTTTACGGCACGCCGCCCGCCTGGCCGACGCCGACGCGCGGCGTCAGCGAAATGCGGCTGGCGCTGCGCTACCGCTCGCAGGATTCGCTGCTGCGCCACTTCAAAGAGAGCGCCACGCTTTATCTGGAAATCGTCGACTATCCCGGCGAATGGCTGCTCGATCTGCCGATGCTGGCGCAGGATTATCTCGACTGGTCGCGGCAGATGGTCGGGCTGTTACAGGGCGATCGCGCCCAGTGGGCGCAGCCGTGGCGCGAACTCTGCGCGTCGCTCGATCCCTTTGCGCCCGCCGATGAAAACCGGCTGGCCGCCATCGCCGCCGCCTGGACCGACTACCTGCACCGCTGCAAGGCCGAAGGGCTGCACTTTATCCAGCCGGGGCGCTTTGTGCTGCCGGGCGAGATGGCGGGCGCGCCCGCGCTGCAGTTTTTCCCCTGGCCGCTGGCGGACGAGGCGGAACGCGGCAAGCTGGCGCAGGCTGATAAAGGCAGCAACTTCGCCATGCTGCAGCAGCGCTTTCGCTACTACTGTCAGCACGTGGTGAAGGACTTTTACCGCAATCACTTCCTGCGCTTCGACCGCCAGATCGTGCTGGTGGACTGCCTGCAGCCGTTGAACAGCGGCCCGCAGGCGTTTAACGACATGCGGCTGGCGCTGACGCAGCTGATGCAGAGTTTCCACTACGGACAGCGCACTCTGTTCCGCCGGCTCTTTTCGCCGGTGATCGACAGACTGCTGTTCGCCGCCACCAAAGCGGACCATATCACCGCCGATCAGCACGCCAATATGGTGTCGCTGCTGCAGCAGCTGGTGCAGGACGCGTGGCAAAACGCCGCCTTTGAGGGCATCAGCATGGATTGCGTCGGCCTGGCGTCAGTGCAGGCGACCCAGAGCGGGCTGGTGGATCACCGCGGTGAAAAGATCCCGGCGCTGCGCGGCGAGCGGCTGGCGGACGGCGAGGCGCTGACCTTCTATCCAGGCGAAGTGCCGCCGCGCCTGCCTGGCCACGCCTTCTGGCAGCAGCAGGGGTTTCAGTTTGAACAGTTCCGGCCGCAGCCGCTCGATATCGATCGACCGCTGCCCCATATCCGCATGGACGCCGCGCTGGAATTTTTATTAGGAGACAAGCTGCGATGAACGATGAACAACTTAAGCCGCGTATCGATTTCGCCCGCCCGCTGGACGCCCCGCGCGAGCCCGCGCTGCGTCCGGCGCAGGCGTTCGAGGGCGAGGCGCGCCAGGCGTTTCTCGCCCTCGACGAGCAGGCTGACGAGGTGGCAGAAGAGGGCGCAGGCGAGCGGGCGGTGGAGCAGGCGCTGCGGCCGAAGCGCAGCCTGTGGCGTCGGCTGATCGGCGCAGGTGTGGCGCTGTTCGCCGTCAGCGTCGCGGCAAACAGCGTCCAGTGGATGCACGACGCCTGGCTGACGCGCGACTGGTTTGCGCTCGGCAGCGGCGCGGCGGGCGCCTTGATTGTGATCGCTGGCGTCGGCGCGCTGACCAGCGAGTGGCGCCGCCTCTATAAGCTGCGCGCCCGCGCCGAAACGCGCGACGTCGGACGCGAGCTGCTGCACAGCCATAGCGTCGGCAAAGGGCGCGCCTTCTGCGAAAAACTGGCGCAGCAGGCGGGTCTGGACCAGGCGCATCCGGCGCTGCAGCGCTGGCACGCTTCGCTGCATGAAACCCAGAACGACCGCGAAACCGTCACGCTCTACGCGCAGCTGGTGCAGCCGGTGCAGGACCGCCAGGCGCGGCGCGAAATCGGCCGTCACGCCGCCGAGTCAACGCTGATGATCGCCGTCAGCCCGCTGGCGCTGGTGGATATGGCGTTTATCGCCTGGCGCAACCTGCGGTTGGTCAACCGCATCGCCGCCATCTACGGCATTGAGCTGGGCTATTTCAGTCGGCTGCGGCTCTTCCGGCTGGTGCTGCTGAATATGGCGTTCGCTGGCGCGTCGGAGCTGGTGCGCGAAGTCGGCATGGACTGGATGTCGCAGGATATCGCCGCCCGGCTCTCCGCGCGCGCCGCGCAGGGCATCGGCGCCGGTCTGCTCACCGCGCGGCTCGGCATCAAGGCGATGGAGCTGTGCCGTCCGCTGCCCTGGCTGGAGGAGGATAAGCCGCGGCTGGGCGACTTCCGCCGCGATCTTATCAGCCAGCTTAAAGAGACGCTGCCGAAAAGCGGCGCGAAACGCGAAGGCTAAGCGCCTTTTCCTGCTGGTGCGCCGCCGCTGGCGCGGCGCGCACCGCAGGATGAACACACCTGTCAACTTTTGCTTCCACGCCTCTTCAGACCTGCCGCAAGTTAGCGTATTATCTCCCGATTCTTCACCTGACTAAGGCCATCGCAATGCGTCTTGAAGTCTTCTGCCAGGACCGCATCGGTCTGGCGCGCGAGCTGCTCGATCTGCTGGTCGCCCGCAACATCGATTTACGCGGCATTGAAATCGCGGCGCTCGGCCGTATTTACCTTAACTTCTCTGCGCTTGAATTCGACCAGTTCAGCAGCCTGATGGCGGAGATCCGCCGCACCCCCGGCGTGACCGACGTGCGCACCGTCGCCTATATGCCGTCGGAGCGGGAGCACCGCGCCCTGAGCGCGCTGCTGGTCGCCATGCCGGAGCCGGTTTTTTCGATTGATTTGAAAAGCAAAGTCGAGCTGGCCAACCCGGCCGCGCAGAACCTGTTCGATCTTGACGAGCAAAAAATTCGCAACCACAGCGCGGGCAACCTGATCAGCGGCTTTAACTTTCAGCGCTGGCTGGAGAGCGACCGCGTCGAGGCGCAGGCGCAGCATGTGGTGATCGACGGCCGCGACTTCCTGATGGAGGCGCGTCCTATCTACCTGACCGCCGACGAAGGCGCAGGCGATCAGCCGGTCGGCGCCATGGTGATGCTGAAATCCACCGCCCGCATGGGGCGTCAGTTGCAAAACCTGGTGGTCACCGACGAGTCGGAGTTTGACCATATCATCGCCGTAACGCCGAAGATGCGTCAGGTGATCGATCAGGCGCGCAAGCTGGCGATGCACGATGCGCCGCTGCTGATCGTCGGCGATACCGGCACCGGCAAAGATATGCTGGCGCGCGCCTGCCACCTGCGCAGCGCGCGCGGCAAGAAGCCGTTCCTGGCGCTTAACTGCGCCTCGCTGCCGGACGACGTCGCGGAGAGCGAGCTGTTCGGCCATGCCGCTGGCGCCTATCCCAACGCCCTCGAAGGGAAAAAGGGCTTCTTCGAGCAGGCCAACGGCGGCTCGGTGCTGCTTGACGAGATCGGCGAAATGTCGCCGCGCATGCAGACCAAGCTGCTGCGCTTTCTTAACGACGGCACTTTCCGCCGCGTCGGGGAGGAGCATGAGGTGCATGTCGACGTGCGCGTCATCTGCGCCACCCAGAAGAACCTGATCGAGCTGGTGCAGCGCGGCGAGTTCCGCGAAGATCTCTTTTATCGTCTGAACGTGCTGACGCTGCATCTGCCGCCGCTGCGCGAGCGCCCGCTCGACATTCTGCCGCTGACCGAGATGTTTGTGGCGCGCTTTGCCGACGAGCAGGGCATTCCGCGTCCGCGCCTCTCGCCGCAGCTTAACGGCCTGCTGACGCGCTACAACTGGCCGGGCAACGTCCGCCAGCTGAAGAACGCGCTCTATCGCGCGCTGACGCAGCTGGAGGGCCATGAGCTGCGCCCGCAGGATATCGTGCTGCCTGAACAGGCGCTGGACGCCTCGCTGGGCGAAGAGGCGATGGAGGGCACGCTCGACGAGATCACCAGCCGCTTCGAGCGTTCCGTGCTCACCCGGCTTTATCTCTCCTATCCCAGCACCCGTAAGCTGGCGAAACGGCTGGGCGTCTCGCATACGGCTATTGCCAACAAGCTGCGTGAGTATGGGTTAGGGCAGAGGCGCGGCGAGCAGGAGGAGAAGGAGAAAAACGGCGGCTAACCGCCGCCGGGGGTAACGCTACTTCAGTACGGCCAGCGCCGCGTCATAATCGGGTTCCGTGGTGATCTCATCGACCAGCTGGCTGTACAGCACCTTGTCATGCTCATCCAGCACCACCACCGCGCGCGCCGTCAGGCCCGCCAGCGCGCCAGCAGCAATCGCCACGCCATAATCCTGTTTGAATTCCGCGCCGCGCAGCGTCGAGAGCGTCACGACGTTGTTCAGGTTGTCGGCGCCGCAAAAGCGCGACTGCGCAAACGGCAGATCGGCGGAGACGCAGAGCACCACCGTATTGGTCAGATCGCTGGCCAGCTGGTTAAAGCGGCGCACCGAGGCGGCGCAGACGCCGGTGTCGACGCTGGGAAAAATATTCAGAACCTTGCGTTTTCCTGCATACTCAGAGAGCGACACGTCGGCGAGGTTTTTCGCCACCAGCGAAAAGGCTTTCGCCTGCTCGCCTGCCTGGGGAAAGTGACCAGCAACCTCAACCGGGTTGCCCTGAAAATGAACAGTGTGAGACATAACGATTCCTTAAACGTCAGATAACGGACTGCAGCTAAGTATGATGCGAAAAAAAGGTTTATGACATACCTGGAAAAGAGTTACGAGCGGAAAACGCAGATTATCCGAGACGACGCGCAGTTATCGAATGACATGGAGAGAGTATGAGAACGGTAAAAAGCTATCCCGAATCCTGGCCGCTGCATACCCCTTTCGTCATCGCCCGCGGCAGCCGCACCGAAGCGAAAGTGGTGGTGGTGGAGATTGAAGAGGATGGCATCAAAGGCACCGGCGAGGCGACGCCCTATGCCCGCTATGGCGAAACCGAAGCCTCGGTGCTGGCGCAGATTGCCGGGATCCTGCCGACGCTACAGCAGGGCATGACGCGCGAGGCTCTTCAGATGGCGATGCCGGCTGGCGCGGCGCGCAACGCTATCGACAGCGCGCTATGGGATCTGCAGAGCCGCCAGCAGCGCCAGGATCTCTGGGCGCTGAGCGGCGTCGCGGCGCCTGCGCAGGTGGTGACGGCGCAGACCGTCAGCATTGATACCCCCGAAGCGATGGCGAGCAGCGCCCGGGCGCTCTGGCAGCACGGCGCGACGCTGCTGAAAATCAAGCTGGACGACGCCTTTATCACCGAGCGGCTGGTGGCGATCCGCACGGCGGTGCCGCAGGCAACGCTGATTGTCGACGCCAATGAGTCCTGGCAGGCGGAAGGGCTGGCGGCGCGCTGCCAGCTGCTGGCGGATCTGGAGGTGGCGATGCTGGAGCAGCCGCTGCCCGCCGGACAGGATGCGGCGCTGGCGAACTTTATCCATCCGCTGCCGATCTGCGCCGACGAAAGCTGCCATACCCGCGACAGCCTGCCTGCGCTGCAGGGACGCTATGAGATGGTCAATATCAAGCTGGATAAAGCGGGCGGGCTGACCGAAGCGCTGGCGCTGGCCGCAGAGGCGAAGGCGCTCGGGCTGGAGGTGATGCTCGGCTGCATGATCTGCACCTCGCGGGCGATTCATGCCGCGCTGCCGCTGGCACCGGCGGCGCGCTTCGCCGACCTCGACGGGCCGACCTGGCTGGCGGTGGATGTTGAGCCCGCCATTCAGGTCAGCGGCGGCAAAGTGGTTATCGCTGCCAGCGCAGCAGGCTGATCATCGGCTCCAGATAGCGCTCTGTCGCTTCATCTACTGAAATGGCCGGCATCTCGGCGGTAATGCAGGGCAGGCCGAGGTCGTTGCACCAGCTGCCGAACGAGCCGGGCGTGTCGTAGCCGACGCTGCCTACCAGCGGCAGCGCGGTCTGCTGCGCCAGCCAGTGGCCGAGGGCGCTGCCGCGCGGATCGTCGATACAGGCCAGCGGCTCGTGCCAGGAGACCACCCAGCGCGGCTTCAGCCCGTGGATCAGCTCGCACAGCGCCTGCGTCTCCGGCTCCGAGCCGGGCCGATCGCCGGTCGAGAGCAGCACGTCACGCGCCTCAGCGGCGCTGTTCCAGCGATAGACCGTCTCGCCGCTCTGCCAGTTGGCCGCCGGAAAGTTGCGGTTGAGATCGACGCCGTGCGCGTTGGCGCGCAGGCCCAGCTGACAGCCGTCCGGATTGACCGCCAGCACCACGTGATGACGGCGCAGCCGGTCCGGCAGCGTGCGCATCGCGGCGGACAGGGTAGCGACGGCGGCGTTTTCATCACCGTGGGTGCCCGCCAGGATCAGCCCGCTGTCGCTATCGGCGGCCGGTGCGGGAAACCAGAGCAGCGGCGCGCCCAGCACGCTGTCGCCGTAGCGCTGGTATGGAATCTCAAGTTTGCCGCGTCGCGGTCGCGGATGTAACACCGTCATCGGCTTTCTCCTGTAATGCCCTCTTCAGACAAAGTAGCGGAAAAGATGCGTGCGGAAAATCGCTATTTATCCTTCAGCCATTTGCGCTACAGTGCCCGGGTCATGCTGCGCCTTGCAGTGCGTTGCGCAGCGCTTCATTAGGGTAAGGGAGTGAAGATGAAAAGCACATTTCGCAAGACGCTGATGGCGCTGATCCTCGCCGCTGTCGCGACGCCGACGCTGGCGGCGCAGCTGCCGGCTGGCGCGCAGCTGGCCGCCCGGCAGGAGATCGTCCGCCATATCAAAGATGAGCCCGCCTCGCTCGATCCGATGAAAGCGGTCGGCCTGCCGGAAATTCAGGTGATCCGCGATCTTTTCGAAGGGCTGACCAACCAGGATGCGCAGGGCAATATCGTGCCAGGCGTGGCTGAAAGCTGGAGCAGCAGCGACAATAAAACCTGGATCTTTACGCTGCGCAACAACGCGAAATGGTCCAACGGCGAGCCGGTGACGGCGCAGGATTTTGTCTATAGCTGGCAGCGTCTGGTCGAGCCGAAAAACAGTTCGCCTTTTGCCTGGTTCGCCGGGCTGGCGGGCATCAGCAACGCCGCGGCGATAACCAAAGGCGAGATGCCAACGAATCGGCTCGGCGTCAGCGCCGTCGACGCGCAGCACCTCAAAGTGACGCTCGATCGGCCGGTGCCCTGGTTCCCGGCGCTGGCGGCCAACGTGGCGCTCTACCCGGTGCCGCAGCGCGTTATCGCCAGCGCGGGCGACGGCTGGACCATGTCCGGCAAGCTGGTGGGCAACGGCGCCTATCAGCTGGAGTCGCGCATGGTAAATGAGAAAATCGTGCTGACGCGCAATCCCGCCTACTGGGACGACGCGCATTCGGTGCTGACCAAAGTGACCTTTATCCCCATCAACGAAGAGTCGAGCGCAACCAAGCGCTACCGGGCAGGCGATATCGACATCACCGAATCATTCCCAAAAAACCTGTATGCGCAGCTGAAAAAAACGCTGCCGGGCGAGGTCTATACACCTGACCAGCTCGGCACCTATTACTACGCTTTCAACACCCAAAAGGGCGCCACGGCGGATGCGCGCGTGCGCAAGGCGCTGTCGTGGAGCATCGACCGCCGCATCATTGCGGAAAAAGTGCTGGGCACCGGCGAGAAGCCCGCCTGGCGCTTTACCCCCGACGTGACCGCAGGCTTCAAGCCCGCGCAGTCCTATATCGAGCAGCACAGCCAGCAGGAGCTTAACGCTCAGGCGAAGGCGCTGCTGGCCGCCGCTGGCTACGGCCCCGACCGACCGCTGCACCTGACGCTGCTCTACAACACCTCGGAAAGCCATCAGAAAATCGCTATCGCCGTCGCGTCGATGTGGAAGAAGAACCTGGGCGTTCAGGTGACGCTACAGAATCAGGAGTGGAAGACCTATATCGACAGCCGCAACAGCGGCAATTTCGACGTGATCCGCGCCTCCTGGGTGGGCGATTACAATGAGCCCTCTACCTTTCTCAGCCTGCTGACCAGCGGCAACAGCAGTAATATCGCGCGCTTCAGCAACGCCGACTACGACGCGGTGCTCGCCAGAGCGAGCGGCGAAACCCAGGCTGAGGCGCGCAACAGCGACTACAACAAGGCGGAGCAGATTCTGGCGGACCAGGCGCCGATCGCGCCGATCTACCAGTACACCAACGGCCGTCTGATCAAGCCGTGGGTGAAAGGCTATCCCATCAACAACCCTGAAGATGTCGCCTACAGCCGCGAACTGTGGATCGAAAAACACTAAGCCCGAGGCGGCCTGCCAGGCAGGCCGCCTGCAGACATCTTTGCTCACAGCCTGATGATTGCAACTCAACCGCGCCGCGCTAGACTGTATCGTATTGATTTTTTTAGTGAGGCAAGTGAGTGAACGTCATTGAAGGCAAAGCGTTGCAGGTATCCGACGCCATAATCGCCTGCCAGCTTGATGGCAAGGGCGGCGTGATCCCCATTGAAGATAAGGACGTCATCCACTGCGAGCGTCCCTGCTGGCTGCATCTTAACTATACCCATCGCGAGAGCGCCGACTGGCTGCAGTCTACGCCGCTGATCCCCGACACGGTGCGCGACGCGCTGGCGGGTGACAGCATGCGGCCACGCGTCAGCCGGCTGGGTGACGGCTTTATGATCGTGCTGCGCAGCGTCAACCACAACGCCGACTCCCGGCCGGAGCAGCTGGTGGCGATGCGGGTCTTTATCAACGACAAGCTGATCGTGTCGACGCGCCGCCGCAAGGTCTATGCGGTGGATGCGGTGCTGACCGATCTGCAAAACGGCAACGGGCCGGAAGATGGCGGCAGCTGGCTGGTGGATATCTGCGACGCGCTGACCGATCACGCCAGCGAATTTATCGAAGAGCTGCACGACAAAATTATCGTGCTGGAGGATGCGCTGCTGGACCAGCGCGTGCCGGCGCGCGGCGAACTGTCGCTGCTGCGCAAGCAGCTGATCGTGATGCGGCGCTATATGACGCCGCAGCGCGACGTCTATTCGCGCCTCGCCAGCGAGAAGCTGCCGTGGATGGATGACAGCGACCGTCGCCGTATGCAGGAGGTCTCCGACAGGCTAGGGCGCGGGCTGGACGATCTCGACGCTGGCGTGGCGCGCACCGCCGTACTGGCCGATGAGGTCGCCTCGCAGATGGCGGAGGCGATGAACCGCCGCACCTATACCATGTCGCTGCTGGCGATGATCTTTCTGCCGACGACGTTTTTGACCGGGCTGTTTGGCGTTAACCTCGGCGGCATTCCAGGCGCCAACTGGCATTTTGGCTTTAGCATGTTCTGCCTGCTGCTGCTGATCATGATTGTCGGCGTCGCCTGGTGGCTAAGACGGCGGCACTGGCTGTGACGATAATGTAATCAAATAGTTGCTGAGGTTAAGGGCAGGGGAATAATGCGCGGCAAGAGGCAAAAAGGGAAAAAAAGCTGATCGAGGTCAATAACCTTCCCGGGCAACAGCGGCAAACTCAGTCCCGCAGGTGAATGCAACGTCAAGCGATGGGCGTTGCGCTCCATATTGTCTTACTTCCTTTTTAGAATTGCTGCATAGCACATATTAATTCGATACGCCGGCCTTATCCGCCGGCTTTTTTTTGCCCCTGCGGCTGAGTTATACCTATGCTTAAAGGACAACGACCACAGAGGAGCAGGGTATGACATCCATTTTCGCCAGCGATCCGATTCCTACCGATCCCGTCCCAATCCCCGATCCCATGCCGCAGCCGCCGCCGAGTCCGCAACCGGATCCGCAGCCAGAACCCGGTTATCCGCCCATCCTCGATCCCGAGCCGCACAGGTAAAAAAAAGGCGCGCTGACTGAACAGCGCGCCTTTTTTACTTCGGCGGTTAATTAGGGCAGCTGCAGCACGTCAAGGCGTACCGTCGGCGTCGCATCCTCCTCTTCCTGCCAGCCAGCAGGCTGCACCGGCAGCGTTTCGCGGTCAAAAGCGAGATCGCCGCCGTCCACTACCGCATCGCCGTGCTGGATGCCTTTAAAATCGAACAGCGCGGTATCCGCCAGGTGTGACGGCACAACGTTTTGCATCGCGCTGAACATCGTCTCAAGCCGTCCCGGATAGCGCTTGTCCCAGTCGCGCAGCATATCGCCGATCACCTGGCGCTGCAGGTTTGGCTGCGATCCGCAGAGGTTACACGGGATAATCGGGAACTTGCGCGCCTCAGAGAAGCGTACGATATCTTTTTCCCGGCAGTAGGCCAGCGGGCGGATAACAATATGCTTGCCGTCGTCGCTCATCAGCTTCGGCGGCATGCCTTTCATTTTCCCGCCATAGAACATGTTCAACAACAGCGTCTGCATAATGTCGTCGCGATGGTGGCCCAGCGCGATTTTCGTGCAGCCCAGCTCGGTGGCGGTACGATAGAGAATGCCGCGGCGCAGGCGCGAACAGAGCGAGCAGGTGGTTTTGCCTTCCGGGATTTTCTCTTTGACGATGGAGTAGGTGTCTTCCTCGACGATTTTGTATTCGACGCCCAGCGATTCCAGATATTCCGGCAGGATATGCCCCGGGAAGCCCGGCTGTTTCTGGTCGAGGTTGACCGCCACCAGGGAGAAATTAACCGGCGCGCTCTGCTGCAGATTGCGCAGGATCTCCAGCAGCGTATAGCTGTCTTTGCCGCCTGACAGGCAGACCATAATGCGGTCGCCCTCTTCAATCATGTTGTAGTCGGCGATAGCGGCGCCGACGTTGCGGCGCAGGCGCTTCTGGAGTTTGTTGAGGTTGTACTGTTCTTTCTTGTCAACCGATTGATTTTCTTGCATTAAATTATATCTCAGCAACCAAAAGAGGGCAGATAACGCGCAGCGCTTCGGCGCGCCATCCTGCTATTCAGCATCGCCAGCAGGCAAAAGTATGCCGCGTATGGTACGGATTACGGCGGCGAATGCCAGCACGTTTTATCGCGATGTTCAGAGTTCTCCTGTACTGGATAGAGGGCAGTGCGGCTTTTGCACGCCTTACCTTTTTGCATGATGAACAAATTGCACCTGCGGATCCTTTGTAAGCTCATACTCCCGGTGGTGAATAACTATTTTGGTGTATGGGTAGGTGGCATTACCTAAAGATGAATTCACTCAAAGTTGATGTCGCTTTAATTATCCTGTGTATAATAACGTCAATTGTTTAGTTGATTTAGTCAGACGCTTGCTGAAGTTTAAAGGAAATTTTCAGGAGGAGAAAATGAAACTAAAATATTATTTTGTCAATTTGCTTATTGGGTTAATTGGCGTTTTAGCTATCGTTCAAGGATGTTATGAGAATCCATATGATCCCGTAAATCAGCTTTGGATGGGATTTGCATTTCTATCGTGGTTAGCGTTTCCATTTGCAAGATTTGCTGTAGAGAATGTCGCCCTGAAATTTACGGAAGAAAATTTCTGGCACCGAGGTTTTTTTAAAGACGATATAGGTAAAAATGGATTGGTTGCACTCTATTGGGTCTTCTGTTTTTTCTTTGCAATACCCCTCTCCTTAGGGGCGATTCCTTTTCTTAAGAAAGGCTGAACACTGTTCAGCCTGTTGTGCTTGCTTTGGGGTATTAAATACCTAAACGCCCATTGATTGTTTCTATAAGTTGTTCATTTACCAGCGCTCCCACTAATGCCATTATCAAAGCAAAACCTATAATACCTAATGGCAAACCAAAGATTGAGGAAAAAGCGAATGCAGTAACAGCACTGGCAACTTTTCCAGCAGTGAGCGCTTCGATTTTGACTAATGCAGGGCGCCAGTTATCAGTCTCAAACCCTCTTTTAACCTCCTGGAAAACACCATATGCATCTGTTGCTTTGCCATAATAACCAACATTTTAGATAGCTGAGACGCCATTCGTGCCATATCCACGGAGTTAAGGGCATTAAGGATTGCAGCCCTGTCTGCTGCGCTAAATTTTGCGCCTAAATATGAGCGGTATCTATCATAGGCAACCAGCGCGTTGTCAACATTGCGGATTGTTTTGCCCTTAGCCTGTTCTGCAAGCTCCTGAGCAAGTGCAGCTGCTTGTTGCCCATATTTACCAGTAAGTTCACTGTAGAAATCAGCAACCAGCTTGATGCCGTCTTGCAGATCCAGGGCTTCTTGCGCTTTTTGCTGGCGTGAATAATTAATTGATGCCAGTTCTCGTTGCGCTTTTAGAGTGTCTTGCCTGGCTTTATAAATGCGATTTCCACTTTGAGTGCTATGCGCTAATGTATAATTTTTGCGGATAGTCTCCTTCAATCGCGCAATGCGGGCTTCAGACTGGTCTCCAGTGTAACCTGGGCCAGGTCCTTGCAATGGTGCGTCCTTACGAATGCCGCCGTTATTTCCACGTGCTGACAGAGAACCAAGATCCTGACCATTAGCATCATCTGTTCCAACAGGAAATTGTCCGACTACATTACCATAGTCATCTACAATATAGCCAAAATACAAACCAGGTTGCATGCCTGCAGCTTGCGCTGCAGCCTGTCCAACGATTGATGAAATTACTGTATAAGATTGAAGCTGAGGGTTACTACCTCTGCTACTGCTTCCCCCTGAACCCGCATTATCTCGATTTCCGGCATTTCCTTTGCTACCGCCACCTGGAGCAGGGCCGCCCCTTTCTGAACTCCAGTTCGTACCATCCCCTTGTCCGCCATAATTGAATCCGGCCATATAAAACTCCCTTTTCAAAATTGATCTAAATTAGCGATTAGTTCGCTAGCAATATCTTTCATACATCAGTAAAAGCAATTATTGCAATCAAAACTTAAATGCCTGGGCGTGTAGTTTATGTGGCTGGGAAGGTTAATATTTTTCAGGGTTAATTAACTTTTTTGAAAACCTCCATCCAAAAAAACAAGACACCTAAAATAAGGGGGTTAGCTAATGTTAGGTAAGGATGATTAATTCTGTGCTGGGGCTATCGAGTGTGAGTTGCTTCGAGAAGTTATTATGTCAATGCAGTTTTAATTATCTTGTTTTGACTAAACGCATAGCAAATTTCTCAAGTTACGCTACGTCCTCATTATCGAATGAGAGGGAATTAAGAAATGAAATATGATGAATTGATAACGCTAACCGTCATACCGTTGATGCTGGTTGGCTGCGACGAACCGTCGATTTAGCAAAAGGCAAAAGAACAAGCAACAGTCCTTTTGGTATTTATTGGCCTGCTGTTGACTGCGCTCGACCTGGGGAGCACGGATGATTTCAGGGGGCAGGCCGTTATGATTAAGGATTTGGTATGGAACTCTGGCGAAGGGCTCTGCGGGTTTTATCTCTGGCAAAGCGGGTAGTAAGAGTCAGTTCAGCTTTAACTGGCGGTATCGCAGCATGGCTCTCTGCCTGTCGTACCTAATTAGCAGCGCTTCTTACCAGTCGTACAGATTAGCCTTTCCATTCAGCCAGAATCCTTATCTCCGCGTTGCCATGAATCTGCAAAGGCACTGCGTCGTTAGCGTACTTCACCGCTACAGTCTGATAGCCGTTATGTGAGCTTTAGGCTATCTCGCTTCATAGACCAGATCGCCAGCGCCAGCGCCAGAAACCCCGTCGCGCCGGTCATGACCGCGCTCCAGCCTCCCGCGTGCCACAGTAGGCCCGCCAGCGCTGAGTCCATCGCCGCGCCGATAAAGTTAGAGACGACAAAGATGGTGCTTAGTCGGCTCCGCATTGTTGGGTTAACAGAAATGATGCGTGTCTGATGCAACACGTTCAACGTCTGTACGGCGATATCGATCAGGATAATCGCCAGGATGATCAGCCAGATGCTGTTGCGGCCCCAGGCGGCCACGCCGATAGCCACCAGGGCCAGTAACAGCGCCAGGCCCGTCGCCGCCACCGAATACCCCCGGTCATGCAGAATGCCTGCCCGTCTGGCCATCAGCGCGCCGGCCAGTCCTGCCAGCCCCGTCAGGCCGATCTGGCTGACGGTATAGGAGAAGGGCGCTGCACTTAACAGAAACGTCAGGCTGGTCCAGAACATCGTGAAAACAAGAAAGCCGCAGGCAGCGATAAGCAGGGTAATACGCACCGTTGCGCTTTCCGCTATCACCGACAGCAGCGAGCGCATTAACGCTCTGTAGCTCAGGTGCTGACGAGGAATATCGGCTGGAAGCATACGCAGCATCAGGAATGACAGGATCAACGCGCCGCCCGCCGCGATAAAATAGACCGCACGCCAGCCGAGCAAATCGGCAATCAGCCCACTGACGGTTCTGGACAAGAGGATACCGATAAGCATCCCTGAAATGATCGTGCCCAGCACTTTTCCTAACTGCGACGGGCTCGCCAGATCGCCAGCAAAAGGCGTCAAAAGCTGGCCAGCGACGGTCGTCAGCCCGGTCAGCGCCATTGCCGCCATCAGCAATGGCATAGAAGGCGCGACGGCGGTCAGACAAAGAGAAAGTGCAGAGAGAAAAAGTAGCATGGGTATAAGCCGGCGGCGATTTCGGATGTCACCCAGCGGCACCAGCAGCAGAATGCCGGTTGCGTAGCCCAACTGCGTGAAGGTGACCAGCATACTCGCAGAGTCTGGCTGTGCGCCAAATGAGAGGGCGATATCATTCAGCAGCGGCTGTGCCCAGTAGAGATTCCCGACCGCCATCCCGCCTGTGATGGCAAACAGCAGGATAAGCGTGCGGTTTAACATTGATTTTTCTGACGTGCCGCTATTCTCAGGGCTATTGCTCTTCACTCAACCTCCATTTCATCCGTTACGGGCTGATTCCCCTCTCTTATCGCTCTGCGTAACTCGATCACCACTGAGGCGAGGCGCGGCGGAGGAGTTTCTCCAATGATACGAGCCATATGATCCGGATGTTCAATAATAGCCTGCTCCGCCCCTGGCGTACGAGCCGCGCGACTTTTCCATCCCCCAGATAATACAAAAGCCGCCATCGCTGGCGGCTTTAAAATAATCTCATTGCGATAAATATTGTCAGCCAGGCTGCCGCTGGCGCTGTGCTATTAACTCGCCGTCGCGGTCTTAAGCGCCGCACGCTGCGGCAGCAGCCAGAGAAACGCGATAATAAGCAGCGCCAGCGTCAGCGAGGCGCTATAGCGGCTCAGCGCAAGGCCGCCCGATGCGACGGGCTTATCAAGGAAATCGCCTACCACCGCGCCTAGCGGTCGGGTCAGGATAAAAGCAGCCCAGAACAGCGCGGTGCGTGAGAACGAGGTAAAGCGGCTGGCAGCCCAGATAATCGCCAGCGCGCCGACAAACAGCAGGATCCCGCCGTCGTAGCCCAGCCCTTCGCTGTCTGCGGTCCAGTCGCCTAACGCCGTGCCCAGGGTTTGCGAGAACATAATGGTGACCCAGTAAAAACTCTCGGTTAGCCGGTTGTTGACAGAATGCACGGCGATGGAGCCGCAGGTAATGCGCCAGACAAACAGCGAGAGAACCAGCAGCGTGCTCAGCAGCAGCGTGCCGCCCAGATAGCCTATTCCCAGCGAGCGATCGGCAAAGTCTGCCAGCGTGGTGCCGACGGTGGTGGTAGCAACCACGGTAAACCAGTAGCTCCACTTATTAAAGCTGTGGCGTTTAATCTGCACCACGACAGCGACTAAAAAGATAATGGCAAAAATCAGCGTACCGGTGAGGTAGCCCAGATTCATCGACATGGTCACCGCATCGCCGCCGGTTTCACCCAGCGTGGTGGCGGCAATTTTGGTTAGCCAGAACGCCAGCGTAACGGCGGGGACTTTACTGAGGAATTGAGAATCTGCGATCTTATTTTGCATGAGAGTAGGCTCCGGAAAAGCCCGGGTTGGGCTAATACAGCGCCTATCCTATAAGATTATTCTTAAGTGAAGATTAAGCAGCGTGAATGTATAAGCGAACAGGGCGTACCTGGCAGCACGCTGGCGCAGGTCAGGCCAGGCGTTCGGCATAAATTGCGTACCCTGCGCACCGGGGGCAAGATAGCCTCTTTGAACATAAAGCAGGCAGGGCCGGGGAGATCCGCTACACTGTCGTTTCTTTTAACAGCAGGAAAATAAAAGTGAAAGCATGCATAGCCACTGCTCTGTTGCTGGCGCTAACCGCCTGCTCCAGCTCCACAGGGCAAAATTTTGATACGGCGAGCATTCAGAAAATACGCGCAGGCTTGACCACCCGCGCCGAGCTTATTGAGATGTTCGGCCCGCCCGATACGGAAACGCCATATCCCAACGGACAGCAGCTGCTGATGTGGAACTACAGCGAAGCGAGAACGCTCGACACGACGGCAGGCAAAACGCTAACCGTACAAACCAAAAATGGCCGCGTCTTTAACTACACGCTGAATAAAAGCTGACCAGTCAGTCATCAGCGCTCTCGGCGCAAAAAAAGCGCATAAACGGGGTTTTTTCGCCTCATTGCCAGCCGGCGGGCTGGCGTAATCTGTCCCCCTTATCATCAGGGGAAATTATGGATACACGCACCATTGCTGTTTCGCTTGTTATGGCCATCAGTTTGCTCTGGATCCGGGCTTCAGCGGCGCAGTCGCCGCAGCAGACCGACGAGCAGGTCCGTCAGCTGATTATTGAAGATTCTATCGCCGCACCACCGCATCACTGGTAATGCAATTGAGCTTTAGCGCGGTAGCGGGCATGACGCTGCTCTCTCTTTTCGCCCTGAACTGGGGCGAGTTCGCGCTTACCATTTTTCTAATAGTGCTGTTTTCTCCTGCGATCCCGGTCAGTGCGAACGGCAGTTTTCTCACGGCAGGCTGCCAGGCGTCTGACGCAACCCCATCACCAGCAGTGTGAACACCTGAACGACTTTCGGCAGCGCCTGCTGCGGATCGTCGCTGGCGGCAATCCACTGGGCGGCATTGAGCGCGGCGCTATTCAGCAGGCAGGCGGTCGCGTCCGGGTCTACCGTCTTAATGACGCCGCGTTCCAGCATCTCTGCAATGCGCTGGCGGGTGGATTCGAGGCAGCTATTCTGGCTTGGCCACTGGGCCGGATTGCCTAAGAAAGCGGGGCCATCCAGCAGCACGATGCGCCGCACTTCCTCATCCAGCGCCATCCTGATATAGGCAATCCCTTCCGCCAGCAGCTTTTCCCACTCATCTATAGCCTCTGCGGCGGCATCCCGCGCGTGCTGCGCCATCTCGCTATCGATCTGGGTGACGACGGCGGCCAGCAATCCCTTTTTATCGCCAAAGTTATGGTACAGCGCGCCGCGAGTCAGATTGACGCTGGCGGTCAGCTCATCCATCGATGCGGCGGCAAAGCCTTTTTCCGCAAAGGCTTTTCGCGCGGCGGCTATCAGCCTGGCGCGGTTTGCCTCCATGGTTTCGGCGCGGCGTTTCACAGCCATAAGCACTCCTTGTCACATACGCGTCGTATCTGAATTGACATACGGCGCGTATGTGTGATTAATATTACATACGCGGCGTATATTAAATGTTTTATACCGGCTGCGCATCCCGCTTGATGACCTGAAAGATGGAAATACCATGAATCAGCCTCAACCCGTTTTCCCGGCTAACCGCCACGCGCTCTATGAAGAGCATGGTTATTCCGCCGCCATCCGTTCTGGGGATTTGCTGTTTGTCTCAGGACAGGTTGGCAGTCGCGCCGACGGCACGCCGGAGCCCGATTTTGCCGTGCAGGTGCAGCTTGCTTTCGATAACCTCCGGGCGACGCTGGCCGCCGCCGGATGTAGCTTTAACGATCTGATTGACGTCACGACCTTTCATACCGATCCGGAAAGGCAGTTTCCGACCATTATGCAGGTCAAACAAGCTGCTTTCCCCAGGCCCCCTTATCCGAACTGGACGGCAGTTGGCGTCAACTGGCTGGCAGGCTTCGATTTTGAAATCAAAGTGATTGCCAGAATCCCCGCGCAGTAAACAGCGCAGCACCTTTACTCAATTTTTATTTGCGCGCCTCTCATTAATACAAAATTTTTATACGGCCCATGGTTGAATCTTCTGCAGCACCTGCATAAGGAGAATGAACCTGATGAAATGCCTCAATGGAACCTTTCCTCGCGTTTTCAGCAGCGAGACGGCGGTAGCGGATCTGGCCGCGCAGCAGCGGCGTAAAATCCTCTCGACCCGCAAGTGGTATCACAATGACTTTTACCTCAGCACCGACCATGCAGCGCTGGACGCCGGTTTTATCTGCCGCTCGCTGCATCATCCCGCCGGACGGCGACATCTGGCGCTGGCGCTGCACGGCAGCCTCTGTTTCGGCCTCTATCGCAAAGCGAGGCAGATTGGCTTCGCGCGTATGGTCACCGATCTGGCGGGCACGGTGGTGCTGCGCGACCTGATTGTCGCGCCGGAGTACCGCTTTATCGGACTGGGCTCCTGGATGCTGAGCTGCAGTCTGAGCCATCCCGCCACGCAAAGCTGCTGCGCCGTTCTCAGCTGGAGCAGCGAGGCGTCGCCGTTCCTGATCAAGAACGGCTTTAGCGCCGTGCCGACCGTTCCAGGGCTGCATATTTTTCGCCTCCTGAACGCCGACGTCGAGGCGCACGCCGAATCCTGCGCGCTGCAGTAACGGCCGCAGAATCATGAGCGGCCTTATCCAGATGTTGTTGCGTCAGCCCATTAATCTGTCCAGTTCATCTTCGCCGTCCGGCAATAATCCGGAGGCACTACAGGATCCTTCTATGTCAGGCTTAATTCTGGTTTCACATAACTACTCTCAGCACGCCACGCTCTCGGCGCTGTATGAAACTATCCTGTCGCGCCGCGGCGGACTATGGGTTAGCTGGAACGGAAAATGCGAAGCGATGGCGCCCGACGCGCAGCGCACGCTCTCATTTCGCCACGGAAAAAAGTTTGACACCCTGACGTTTCCGCTGACCCAGGAAGAGTCGGATGTCGGCTACCACGGCTACGTTCATCAGGGGCTGTGGCCCGTTTTTCATCAGCGTCCCGACCTGGCGCGCTTTACCCACCACGGCCGCCGTCACTACCAGAAAATCAACGAAGCCTATGCCCGGGCGATCGCGGAGTATGCGATGCCGGACGATCGGCTGCTGATTCAGGACTACCATCTCATTCCCTGCATAAAACTGCTGCGCGAGGCGGGGCTGCTCAACCGCACCGCATTTTTCTTTCATCAGCCGTTTCCTGCGGGGCAGGGATTTGAGGCGATTCCAGACTGGCAGTGGCTGGCCGAGTCGCTGCTGTGCAGCGATCTAATCGGCTTTCAGACCCTTCAGGATATGAATAACTTTCTGCTGTGGATCGAAAGCGAATACCGCACCGAGCGTCTCAGCGCCACCCGCGTACGCGTCCATGGCCGCATCATTACGAACGGCGTCTTTCCTGTGGGGATCGACCTGGAGGATGTGGAGTATCTGAAAGAGAGCAACAGCTGTCGCCTGATGGAGCAGCAGTGCCGCGACACGCTGCCGGAACACACCGTGCTTAGCGGCGGTCATCTGGACAGCAGCGCCGGGCTGCCGTATCGCCTCAGCGCCATGGAGGTGCTGCTGCGCGCCCATCCCGAGCATGAGGGATCGATTCGCCTGCTGCAGCTCGCCTCAAAGGCCGCCGGGCATCTTCCGCGCGTCAGAGAGGTCGCTCAGGATCTGGAAAGCCGGTGCGGTGAAATGAACGGCGCGCACGGTATGCTGGGCTGGTATCCGGTGAGCTGCCTGACGCACGCCTACAGTCGGGAGGAGCAGGCGGGCATCTACCGTGCGTCACGCGTCGCGCTGGTGACGCCGCTGATGGCCGGCATGAGCCTGATGGCGAAAATGTATGTGGCGCTGCAGGACCGCGCCAATCCCGGCGTGCTTATTCTGTCGCAGTTCGCAGGCGCTTCGGAGCATCTGGATGGGGCGATTGTCGTCAATCCCTACGATCCCGACGCCATTGCCGACGCTATCCATACCGCGCTGCGGCTGCCGCTAAAGGAGCGTCAGAACCGGCACGCCAGGCTGATGAAAGGCATCCGACGCCTCGACTGCCACTGGTGGGCCGACAGCCTGCTCGCCAGCCTGAACGAGACGGAAGAGGAGAGTCTGGCGCCGCAGGAGAGCAGCCTGTTGATCGCGGGACGCCATGGGCGCCTCCGCTACTAGCGAAGGGCAACCGCTTAGTCAGAAAAGGCGAGGCGCGCCTGAGGCAGAACAGATATCCGCCTCAGGCATCAGATGCTTCGCGTCAGGGCATCAGGCGCTGCCTTCGGGCAGCACAAAGGTGCCGGTGGCCGCGCCCGCGCGCGGGTGGCGCCGCTGCTCAACCCCTATTTTGACTGAGGGGTCTCCAGTGGACGCAGACCCTTCTGGCTTGCTTCAGGTTCGGCGATGCGTTTTACCTCGCCCACCAGCAGGATATAGGAGAGCGCGCCGATCAACGCCACCGCCGCGATATAGAGCAGGGCCGGGCCAAAGCCGTAATCCTGCGCCAGATAGCCGACCGCCAGCGGAACGGTAATGCCGCCCAGCCCGCCGACGAAATTAAATACGCCGCCGGTCAGGCCAATCAGACGCATCGGCGCCAGCGACGACACCAGCGACCAGGTGATCGACGCGAAGCCGTTGCCGAAAAAGGCCACCGCCATCAGCGCCATAATCCAGACGGGATCGTCGGTGTAGTTGGCGCCCATAATGCAGGTGGAGATCAGCAGCCCGCAGATAATCGGCGTTTTACGCGCCGCGCCGAGCGAATAGCCTCTTTTCACCAGCCTGTCCGCCAGCCAGCCGGAGAGCAGCACGCCAACAAAAGCGGCGAGAAAGGGCACCGTGGTCATAAAGCCCGCTTTCAGCGCGGTGATGCCTTTTTCCTGAGTCAGATAATTTGGGAACCAGGTCAGGAAAAACCACAGCGTCGAGGTCACGGCGAACTGTCCCAGATAGACGCCCAGCAGCTTGCGATGAAACACCAGCTTCCAGTCAGCTTTGCTCAGCGTCTGGCGCGCTGCGCGGGTGGTGGGCGCGTCACCGTCAACCAGGCCGCCGCCGCGCTGAATATAATCGAGCTCCGCCTTGCCGATGCTTTTGGTAAGACGCGGCGGCTGGTAAACCCTGAACCAAACCAGCGACCAGATAATGCCGACACCGCCGGTGACGATAAAGACCCAGTGCCAGCTCAACAGCTCCTGAATCCAGATTAACAGCGGCGTCAGAAAGGCCAGGCCGACAAACTGTCCAGAGGTGAAGAAACCCACCGCGGAGGCGCGCTCCTGTTCCGGAAACCAGCTGGTGACCATGCGGTTATTGGTGGGAAAGGCGGGCGCTTCGAAAATGCCGGTTACGGCGCGCAGGGCGATCAGCGAGACCAGCCCGGTGGCGAAGCCCTGCAGCAGGGTCGCCACCGACCAGTCCAGAATGGCGATAAAATAGGTCAGCCGCGAACCAACGCGGTCAAGAAACCAGCCGCCGGGGATCTGGCACAGGGTATAAAGCCAGGCGAAGGCGGAAAAGAGATAGCCCATCTCCGCTTTAGTGATGCCGAACTCCTGCTGAATATGCGCGGAAGCCACGGCCAGATTAGCCCGATCAACATAGCAGATTACGACGGTAATAAAGATCATCAACAGCGTGAGATAACGACGTCGCCCTGGTTTTGCCTTGCTTACAGAAATAGTCATCGTAATCTGTCTCCAGATTTTGGGCATGGCGAAGCCGTTCACCATGCCCTGTTATTTACAGAGGGTGTGTTTTCTATTTATTGATTGTCAGATAGTCCGCGGCGAGCGGAGCCGGGCTACATCATTCGCCCTACCACTCCGCGACGGAACCGTCCGCATGACGCCACAGCGGGTTACGCCAGTCTGGCGCGTTTTTGCTGCGTGCGATCACCTGCTCCTCATCGATCTCCACGCCGAGCCCCGGCTTCATTAAGGGTTTAAAGAAGCCGCCTTCCATGCTGAAGTCCGCCTTGTTTTTCACAAAGTCGAGCAGCTCCGCGCCCTGGTTGTAATGAATGCCCATGCTCTGCTCCTGGAAAACGGCGTTGCGCGAGACGAAATCGACGTGCAGACAGGCGGCGAGGGCGATCGGGCCGAGCGGGCAGTGCGGCGCCAGGGCGACGTCGTAAGCTTCCGCCATCGCCGCAATTTTGACGCATTCGGTGATGCCGCCTGCATGGGAGAGATCGGGCTGCAGAATCGCCAGCCCGCCCGCCTCGAGCACGCGTTTGAACTCAAAACGCGAGAACATGCGTTCGCCCGCCGCGATAGGGATAGCGGTTTGCGCCGCCAGCCTCGGGTAATATTCCGCCTGCTCCGCCAGGACCGGCTCTTCGATAAACAGCGGGCGGTAGGGCTCAAGCTCTTTGATCAACACCTTCGCCATCGGCGCGCTCACGCGGCCGTGAAAGTCGAGGCCGAACTCAATCTTATCGCCGAACGCATCGCGAATTTGCGCGACGGTATTCACCGCGGCGTCGACTTTGCGCGAGTCGTCGATAAGGCCCAGCTCTTCGCAGCCGTTAAGCTTGAAGGTGTCGAAGCCGATTTCGCGTAATCGATGGATGCCGGCGATCGCGTCCGCCGGTCGATCGCCGCCCACCCAGCTATAGGCTTTGATTTTATCCCGCACCAGACCGCCCATCAGCTGCCACACCGGCGCGTCCAGCACCTTGCCTTTGATATCCCACAGCGCCTGATCGATGCCGGCGATGGCGCTCATCATGATCGGACCGCCGCGGTAAAACCCGGCGCGATACATGACCTGCCACAGATCGTTGATGCGCGCCGGATCCTGACCAATCAGGTAGTCGCCGAGTTCATGCACGGCGGCTTCGACGGTGCGCGCGCGCCCCTCGATAACGGGTTCTCCCCAGCCGACGACGCCTTCGTCGGTTTCGATTTTAAGAAACATCCAGCGCGGGGGTAAACGGTAGGTGGTGAGCCGGGTTATTTTCATTTCACTGCCTCTCTGTATGCCTGAACAAAGGCGGCCGCCTGCTGCGCGGTTCGCTCCACGGGCTGACCGGCGCGATAGAGATCGCTGCCGAGCCCGGCCCCTGCGCAGCCCGCCTCAAGCCACTGCGCCAGGTTTTCCGGCGTAACGCCGCCCACGGCAAGCACCGGCACGTCGTCGGGCAGCACCGCTTTTAGCGCCTTGATGTAGCCCGGACCGAACGCGGAGGAGGGGAAGATTTTTAACGCCTGCGCGCCAGCCTCCAGCGCGTTAAAGGCTTCGCTGGCCGTCGCGCAGCCAGGGCAGACGATCATGCCGAGGCTCACGGCGTGGCGGATCAGCGCCGGCTGAATATTCGGCGTCACGATAAGCTTGCTGCCCATCTCCGCCAGCCTGTCCACCTGTTCGATTTTCAACACCGTGCCGGCGCCTATCAACGCCCTGTCGCCGTAAGCTTCAAGGATCAGCGGGATGCTGAGCGCCCACTGGGGCGAATTGAGCGGAATTTCTACCGCATCGAAACCCGCGTCGATAACCGCGCCGACGTGCGCCACGACCTCGTCGGGCGTGACGCCGCGCAGAATCGCGATAAGGGGAAGTTCAGTTTGCCATTGCATTAACGATGCTCCTTATGCCTGCCTGAAAGGCGGTATCGCCAGCTATTACGCTGGCCTGCTGGCCAATGGCGGCCAGCGCCTGTTGATATCGGCGGGTCAGCGATGCTCCGCCGACGAGGGCGATCGGCTGATGGCCAAAGCGTTCGCGCAGCGTGGCGACCTCTGCGCCAATCAGCAGACCGGATAAGAAGTCGCTGACCTCTTCAGGCGCCAGGCTGCCGAGGATATGCGCGGCGCGGATCTCGAAGAGCTGCGCCAGCAGCGCCGGTGTCGCAATTCCGCGTGCCAGCCCGGCGTCAAACGCCGTCTGCGACGGCTGCTGCTCAGGCAAACCGGCGCCAATGAGAGAGTGGCGCAGCAGCAGCGCGTGAAGTTCGCCGGTCATCACGGTGTGAAAGTCGAGAATACGTTCGTTGTCGATCTGCACCCATTTGCAGTGGGTGCCCGGCATCACGTAAACGGGCGAGGGCGCCAGCGCGTGGGCGCCGAGCAGCTGCGTCTCTTCGCCGCGCATCACGTTATGGTGATCCTCGCGGCTGACGCACAAGCCGGGTACGATCCAGACGTTGTGGTCGATCGGCGTCAGCTGCTCGCCGATCGCTGATAAGCGGGCAGGCAGCGGCAGATAGGGCACGCTTTTCCAGCCCACGTTGCTGCCCACCATGCCGGCCATCACCACCGGCGTCTCACCGTCGCGCCACCCCTGCGTGATCTCGTCTAATACCGCCTGCGGGCGCTTTCCGTTCAGCCGGGTAACGCCCGCTTCTGACGTTCTGCTTTCCTGGCAGCGTTCATGGTCGAAAAGCCAGGCGCGCAAATTGGTGGAGCCCCAGTCAACGGCGATATAGCGAGATCTCATGTGATGTCCTTTAACCTGTGTGTCGAGCTGGCGATCATGGTGTAAGCCGCCTGCTCTGCCGCCTCGCCGTTCTGCAGCCGTATGGCGTCGAACAGCGCTTTATGTTCGCTTAGCGTTTTCGGCATATTGGCCTCGTCGCCCTGCCAGGTGCGCTCGAAGACGGCGCGCTGGAGGGAGCTGATCGCCACGCTGAGCTGTTCAAGCACCGGGTTGTGCACCGCGCGCAGCACCGCTTCGTGATAGCGAATGTCCGCCTCGTTAAAGGCGTCCCGGTCCTGGTTATTAGCGATCATGTCGTTGAGCGCCGCTTCAATCTGTGCCAGATCCTGCGACGTCGCGCGCTCCGCCGCCCAGCGGGCGATGGCAGGCTCCACGAGGTTGCGCACTTCGCTCATGGCCGCGATCAGGCGCGGATCGTCGTCGTTTTCCAGCACCCACTGCAGCACGTCCGAGTCCAGGTAGTTCCACTGATTGCGCGGCGTGACGAAAGCGCCGTAGTAGCGCTTTATTTCAATCAGCCGCTTCGCCGTCAGCGAACGGAACACCTCACGGATAATATTGCGCGAGGTGGCGAACTCCTCGCACAACTCCATCTCGGCGGGCAGCGGCGCGCCGGGCAGATATTTGCCGCTGACGATCTGCTGGCCCAGCGTAATCACGATGCGGTCGGTTTTATTGAGGGTCATAGAAGCTCCTTGTGCCGGTCTGTTTGCCTCTACTTTACCCCGGGCGCTCAGTTTCGCCTCATGTTTGAAGTACAACGCGGACATAAGCAGCTCTCTGCATGACGCTATTGTAGTACGATAAAAAATATTTGTACTACAATATGGATCACAAAAGCATCATGTCGTAAAAGGCGTTTGCCTCCAGCTCGTTGTGCAAAATGTGATCAATAGAAGAGAAAGATGCTTTGTAATCGATTACTTTTTTAATAGATGTTAATTGTAATCGATTACTTTTCTCTGCGAGGCGGCTATGGTTTCTTACACGCAAGGTCACGACCGCGCCGTAGCGGCACAGCGCATGCTGGTGCCGCGGCTGTCGCTCATGATGTTTCTGCAGTTTTTTATCTGGGGCAGCTGGTCGGTAACGCTCGGGCTGGTGATGACGCAGCACAATATGTCGCTGCTGATTGGCGATGCCTTTTCGGCCGGGCCGATAGCGTCGATACTGTCACCCTTTGTTCTGGGCATGCTGGTGGATCGCTTCTTCCCGTCGCAAAAGGTGCTGGCGGTGATGCATCTGGCTGGCGCACTCATTCTGTGGTTTGTGCCGCAGGCGGTGGTGGCGGAAAACGGCGGCTTGCTCATCGCCTTACTGTTCGGCTACACCCTGTGCTATATGCCCACGCTGGCGCTGACCAATAATATCGCCTTTCACAGCCTGGCGAGCAGCGAGAAGAGTTTCCCGGTGGTGCGGGTTTTTGGCACCATTGGCTGGATCGTGGCGGGGATTTTTATCGGTGTCGTCGGCATCGCCTCCAGCGTCGCCATTTTTACGCTGGCGGCCATCAGCTCGGTCATGCTGGCGATCTATAGCCTGACGCTGCCGCACACGCCCGCGCCAGCGAAAGGCGGGCCTTTTCACCTGCGCGATCTCTTCTGCGCCGACGCCTTCGCGCTGCTGAAAATCCGTCACTTTTTTATCTTTTCGCTCTGCGCCACCCTGATCTCTATTCCGCTCGGCACCTATTACGCCTTTACCGCCTCCTGGCTGGCCGACGCTGGGGTGCAAAACGTCAGTACGCTGATGTCGTTCGGCCAGATGTCGGAAATCTTTTTTATGCTGGTGATCCCGCTGCTATTCCGTCGCCTCGGCGTAAAAATCATGCTGCTGGTGGGCATGACCGCCTGGTTTGTACGCTATGCGCTGTTCGCCATGGGCATGGGCGAAGAGGGGCGTGCTCTCATCTGGCTGGGCATCTTGCTACACGGCATCTGCTACGACTTTTTCTTTGTGGTCGGCTTTATCTACACCGACCGCATCGCGGGCGAGAAAGTAAAAGGTCAGGCGCAGAGCATGATCGTGATGTTTACTTACGGCATCGGCATGCTGCTGGGGTCGCAAATCTCCGGGGCGCTCTATAACCATCTGGTCGCCGGTCAGGTTTCCGCCGCCAGCTGGGCGCTGTTCTGGTGGATCCCGGCGATTGCCGCCGCGGCAATCGCCATACTGTTTCTGTTCACGTTCAGGTATCGCGACTGAGCGAATAGAGGAGAGGTGATTTTGAAAACGCTGAAAGGTCCAGGCATTTTTCTTTCGCAGTTTATCGGCCAGCAGGCGCCGTTTAATTCGCTGGCGGGGCTGGCGCAGTGGGCGGCTTCGCTCGGCTACAAAGCCCTGCAGATCCCCTGCAATCATCCTGGGATATTCGATCTGCAGCGGGCTGCCAGCAGCCAGACCTACTGCGACGAGGTGCGCGGCGTGCTGCAGGAGAAGGGGCTGTGCATCAGCGAGCTCTCAACGCATCTGGAGGGACAGCTGGTAGCGGTGCATCCGGCGCACGACGCCGCCTTCGACAACTTTGCGCCAGCCAGCGTGCGCGGCAAGCGCGAGGCGCGCACTGCCTGGGCGACAGAGCAGGTGAGGCTGGCGGCAGCCGCGTCGCAAAACCTCGGGCTGCACGCCCATGCGACCTTTTCTGGCTCGCTCGCCTGGCCCTATCTCTATCCCTGGCCGCCGCAAAATCCGCAGCTGTTCGAGGAGGCGTTCGCCGAGCTGGCGCGCCGCTGGCAGCCGCTGCTCGACATCTACGATCGCCACGGCGTTGACCTCTGCTATGAGCTGCATCCCGGTGAAGATCTCCATGACGGCGTGACCTTCGAGCGCTTCCTGGAGAAGGTTGAGCACCATCCGCGCTGCAATATTCTCTTTGACCCCAGCCATCTGCACCTGCAGCACATTGACTACCTGCAGTTTATTGACATCTACCACGCGCGCATCAAAGCCTTTCACGTCAAAGATGCGGAGTACCTGCCGAACGGCCGCAGCGGCGTCTACGGCGGCTACCAGACGTGGATCGACCGCGCCGGACGCTTTCGCTCGCCGGGCGACGGTCAGATCGACTTCAAGGGTATTTTCAGCAGGCTGGCGCAGTACAACTATGATGGCTGGGCGGTGCTGGAGTGGGAGTGCTGCCTGAAAGAGGCGGAGGCTGGCGCGCGCGAGGGCGCGGAGTTTATTCGCCGCCACATTATTCCAGTGGCGCAGCACGGCTTTGACGACTTCGCCGCCCGGCAGAGCAGCGCCAGCGTGCGCGCCGCGCTTGGGCTGCCGGATTGATCGCCGCGTTACCGAGGTCATCAGGTGGCGCGCCTTGTCGCTGAGCGCCAGCGGCGGAGCTGGACTCACGTCTTGTCTCGCAGGGGATTATGATAGCGACAGACCCGAAACTGACCCAGGAAGTCATCCCTCTATGTCCATTCAAAAAATCGCGAAGCTGGCTGGCGTTTCCGTTGCCACGGTTTCTCGCGTCATTAACCACAGCGGCAGCGTCAAGGAAATCAACCGGGATAAGGTGCTGAAGGCGATAGAAGCCAGCAACTATCAACCCAACCTGCTGGCGCGCCAGCTACGCACCGCGCGCAGCTCAATGGTGCTGGTGCTGGTTTCCGATATCTCCAACCCGTTTTGTGCCGAAATCGTCAAGGGGATCGAGGAGCAGGCGGAACAGAACGGCTATCGCATTTTGCTGTGCAACGCCGGTGGCGATATCAATCGCTCACGCTCCAGCCTGCAGCTGCTGGCGGGAAAAGTGGTGGATGGCGTGATTACGATGGACGCCTTCACCCGGCTGCCAGAGCTGACGCAGCTGATTGGCGAGATGCCCTGGGTGCAGTGCGCGGAATATGCTGATAGCGGTGATATCTCCTGCGTAGGGATTAACGATACCGACGCAGCGCGCCAGCTGGTCGCCCACCTGGCTGAGGGCGGCCATCGTTATATCGCCCTGATTAACCACGATCTCAGCTACAAATATGCCCAGCTGCGCCAGCAGGGCTATCAGCAGGAGCTGAAGCGTCAGGGGTTAAGCTGGCAGGCGATCGGCTACGCCACCGATCTGAGCTTCAGCGCCGGCAAGCAGGCGATGCAGGCGCTGCTGAAGGGCGCCACCCGGCCCGACGCGGTGTTTGCCGTATCGGATACGCTGGCGGCTGGCGCGATGTCCGCCATCGAGTCTGCGGGCCTGCGTATCCCGCAGGATATCGCCGTGGCCGGTTTCGACGGCACCGAATTAGCCGAAATCGTTTCGCCGCCGCTCACCACCGTTGCGCAGCCGTCGCTTGCGATTGGCCGCACGGCCTTTGACCTGCTGCTGAAAAAAATAGCCGATCCGCAGGCGCCCACGGAACGGGTAATGATGGCGTGGCGGCTGATTTTGCGCGCCAGCGCCTGAGGAAAAAATCGGCACCGGTTATGTTCATCCGTTAATAGCGTATTAATGCTTTACACATTAGGCGGACGAAATTTTCGCAGGCGAACTTTTTTATTGATAAAAGTCAGCTATGGGTCAGTTCCGAATATATCAGCACAGTCTGTTTAAGACGGGTTTAATTTATGCGCGCCAGGATGGCAGGTGAAATTAACACTTTCTGATTCTGATTAACAAAAGGAGCAAAGTCATGCTTATCAAAAAGGCAGCGGTAAGTTTAATGTTGCTGGCGGCAGCGTCAACGCTCTCCGCCTGTGCAGGGCGCTACATTATTTCCACCAATGACGGGCATATGATTAATGCGAACGGTAAACCTGCCATTGATAAAGAAACAGGTATGATCTCCTATGAAGATGCGAGCGGAAATATGCATCAGCTACAGAAGCGTGATGTAAAAGAGATCGTAAAAGAATAGGGACCGGCTTTACTGCGCCGCATCCTGAATACTTTCGCAAGCGGCTTTTTCGAGACGTAAGCGCACAACTCGCGGTTTGCAGCAGATTCAGGTTTTAAATGAAGCAGGTTGAAGGTCGTTATGAAAAGAATGATTTTGCTGATATTGCCTCTCTTTCTGACAAGCTGCGCTGAATATAAGTGGGTCAAGCAGGGGGCAAGCGAGCGCGATGAGACTGTGGTTGAGACCGCCTGCGAGGCTCAGGCGCTGCGCGACCTGCCGCCAGATAATGTTGTGAGCGGCAAGTCCATCTCTCATGATAGAAAGCGCGACGAATCTGACGTCAGCTATAGCGTAAGCGATTCGAATCGCTATCAAAGGGAGATTTTAGTTAAAGACTGTATGTATAAACAAGGCTGGAATCAGGTTGAGGTTCAGCATTGATTGACTGCCACTTCAGTGGCTGTGGTAGCGCGCCTCAGCGCCACCACACAGCTTATTTTTAAACAAGGGTAAATCACGTGTCTAAATCCGCTAAAGCACTGCTTCTTACCGCCGCTATGCTTGTCACCGGCAGCGGCATCGCCTCGGCAAGTACGCCTGATATTACCGTTTTCGCCTCGAAGGATGCGCAGGGCAGCGTCTGGAACAGCGTAACGGACAAAGCACAGTATCAGGTCTCCTATAAAGTGACGATCAATAACAACGGAAAAGAGGCGTTTACGCCGGGCAAAAATAATAAGATGTGCCTGTTTCTGTTCGACAGTCAGGGACATCAGCTGATGAGCAACGGTATTCAGCTGGAGCTGCTTTCGCCCTATAAGTCGGGAGAGTCGCGTTACGGCACCGTGATGTTTACCAGTGATAACGCTGCGCTGTTTGACCTGCCTTTTGTCAAACTTGCGACGGGTGACCAATGCCTTACCGCGGCGGTGAAGCGCTGAAGGGAGCGCGTGAAAAGATGAGTAAGAGCGGCTGGTGAGATAAAAAATCCGCGCTCTTGAAATAGCAATCCACTCATTTTATTTCGCTAAGTCAAAATGCGGCAATAGCTAATGGCATTGATCGACATTAAACCAGCGCCTGAATGCTATCCAGGCGCAAGGCAGTTTGCTGCAGGCCTTAATTTATTATTTTTGTCCACTTTGCGATATTTTCGTTGCCTCGCGCCGGCGAGGCCGCGGGTAAATAATCAGAGGAAATAAAATGGTTAAGCACGCATTCGCGGCTCTGACACTACTTTTAGGATCTGCCGCAGTGTCAGGCTGCGTCATGGCGGATGGAGGAGGGCATCACCACTATGCATCCTCCCCAGGCAGGCATCATCATCGCGCACCTGGCGCTTCATATCATAGTGGGCCGCCGCCCGCGCCGGACAGCGCTTCTCAACATCTGGGCCCGCCACCTGCGCCAGGCAGCGCCGCTCAGCATTTAGGCCCGCCGCCAGCGGATGGCATTCACCGCTGGTAACGTCACAGGCCCGCTCGCGCGGGCCGTTGCTTTCTGCTTAGCCCGGCCCCTCGCTGCCCGCCGCAATCACCGCGCACGCCAGCCTTTCCCCGATCGTCAAGACCTTGCCGAGGAGCAGATAGCCCGGCACGGTGGCAGACAGCAAGCTGGTCTCGCGTCGCGTAAAAGCGCGCGCGGCCTCTTAAAGAGGAGAGGCCGCGTCGCCAGCGCGGGAAAAATTCGCTACTATCCGCGCTCACTCTCTTTGGACCGCCTGATGTCACTTATTGTCGATACCTTTATCGCCCCGCCGTGTCTGGAACAGATCGAGACGCTCTATGAGGATGACCATCTGGTGCTGATCAATAAACCCGCCGGATTGCTCAGCCTCTCGGGGAAGAATCCCCTTAACCTCGATTCGGTGCACTACCGGCTGGCGGCGCGTTTTCCCGGCTGCACCCTGGTGCATCGACTCGACTTCGGGACCTCGGGGCTGATGGTGATTGCGCGCAATAAAGCCGTCAACGCCGCGCTCTGCCAGCAGTTCAGCCAGCGCACGGTGAGCAAGGGCTACAGCGCGCTGCTGTGTGGACATGTGACGGAAAACGAGGGGATGATCGAGGCGGCGATCGCCAAAGATCCGGCGCGCTTCCCGCTGATGACGATTTGCGCCGCAAGCGGCAAGCCCGCGCGATCTCGCTATCGCGTCGTTGAGCGCTTTTATCAGGCGGGAGAAGAGGGCGTGGCGCTGCCGCTGACGCGCGTCGCGCTGACGCCGGAGACCGGGCGCACCCATCAGCTGCGCATTCACTGCCAGCTGCTGGGGCATGCTATTTTGGGCTGCGATCTTTATGGCGGGCGTCTGCTGCCGGGGGCCGACCGCGCGCCGCGGCTGATGCTGCACGCCAGCGAATTGCATTTTACCCATCCGGTGAGCGGAGAGCGCATAGAAGCGCGCCATGCCAGCCCGTTTTAACCGCGTTTCAGCGGAGTTTTGCTTCTACAGCGCGCAGTGGGGCGGGCATTACCACATCAGATCGTCAGGCACCTTGAAGTCAGCGTAGGGATCGTCTTCATCCTGCTCTTCCTGACTGAGCGCGCTGTTTAATACGATGCTGCTGGCGTCGCGCTGCGCGATCTTATCGGCGACGCTGGCGGGGATAATGGCGTAATGGCTTTCGCCGTTCTCCGCCGCCAGGCGCGCAATGGCGAGTCGGCCGCTAATCAGCTGTGCCTGAGTCGCCTTGTCGACCTCGATTTTTTTGATCAGATTATTATCGGTGAAGTTAAAACCGATAGTGCCGCGTGAAATGTCGATGCGGTTCATCTCAATCAGCTGCTTGATCTGCGCCTTATACTCGCGCGACAACACCGCCTGCTTTTGCTGTTCGTTAAGCAGCTTATCGCGCGCCTGCTGCGCCTTTTTATTCTCTTCCACCGCCTGTCGCGCCTCGCGCGCCTGCACGCGCGATTTTTTGGCGGTTCTCTGCACCTTGTCCATTTTCTTGCTGCTGACCAGGCCAGCTTTGAGCATCTGCTCTTGTAAGGTAAGTTTCGTCATCGTTATTACTAAGCCCGCTAAAAAATTTTTCTGATTATACCTGTAAATCGGGTGGCCGCCGAGGGCCGGTCGCGCGATTCCGGCCCGCGCGCAGCAGCGGGAACGCATTAGCGAAGGCGGAAAGCACTGCGGAGAGGCTAGCGCGGGGCAAGCGTGAAATGGGGATGTTTGCCAGCCAGCAACAGCAGCAGCTCATATTCTCCCTGGCTGAGCAGTCCCGGGTTGGATGTGGCTTCCTTAAGCTGCCAGCCGCGCAGACTCAGATCGAACCGTTCGGCGGCGCGCTCCTGCGTCAGGCCAGCGGCGATGCGCAGAGAGCGGACATCAGGCTGAACAACCACGCCTGGCATAAAGGATTTATTGGTCATCATTTTTCTCATTTATGCAACAAGCTCGGTTCCAGCAGGACCTTTGCTGTAAGACCCAATGGGTTAACAGACGTTATGCCTCCTGGAAGCGGGCTTTTGCTGTTTCTGGGGGATATCGTCACACGCCACCCGATTTTATCCAGGCTGCGCCTCTCAGAACCCTCTCATAATTCCGCGACAGAATCGTTTAGGGATAAATCCGCTTTATATCCCGAGCCAGACATTCAGGATGTGTGGCTTCGCAAGCTGATTAATATCCTGGCGTTTTTGTCTTGCCGATAATAAGGACCCTGATATGAGAGACCCAATCGTTCGTCGCGTCCCTGCCGATCTTTCCTGCGTGGAAGTAAACGAACAGTGGCAAATCACCTTCTGGATGCTGACGCTGCATATTACTCAGGACCGGCTCATCCGGGCTGTCAAAGAGGCCGGCCCGGATGTGGAAAAGGTGCGCCGCTGGCTGAAAGAGAATCCGCCTTCGCGCCGCCCCTGTTACTGACGCCCTTTATAAGGCAGCGGCGCCAGCTGGCCGCGGCGCGGCAGGCGTATTGGCGCTGTTTAATTTCGCGTTACGGCTCGGGTCATGCCCTACGTCAGCTGGCGTAATAAAGTGGCTGATAACGGCGGCGAGGGTTTCGGTGCGTCCGTTCAGGCTGCCCGCTGACGCGGTAACCTGCTGAACCAGCGAAGCGTTCTGCTGCGTGACGCGATCCAGATCGGCAACAGCCAGCGCGACCTGAGAAAGGCCTTTGCTTTGCTCTTCTGAGGCCAGCGCAATTTGGCCGATAAGATCGTTCACCGCCGAGACGCGCTGCGTGACGCTGTCCATGGTTTCCCCGGCCCGGCCGGCTGCCGCCGCGCCTTCCTGTACGCGCGTTACCGCGCCGCTGATTAACTCCTCAATCTCTTTAGCTGCCGCGGCGCTGCGCTGGGCGAGCGTGCGCACCTCGGAGGCGACCACGGCGAAGCCGCGGCCCTGTTCGCCTGCGCGCGCCGCCTCAACGGCCGCGTTGAGCGCCAGAATGTTGGTCTGAAAAGCGATGCTGTTGACCGTAGCGGTAAACTGCCGAATTTTTTCCGCTTCATCAGCGATATCGCGCATCAGCGTAGAGACGGAGTGAACCAGCACCTCGCCCTGTCGGGTGGTCTGCGCGGTGGCGCCTGCCAGCTCGCGCGCTTCCCGGGCGCTCAGCGCGTTATTCTTCACCGTGGCGGTCAGTTCCTCCATGCTGGCGGCGGTCTGTTCGAGCGCCGCCGCCTGGCGAGTGGTGCGGTCGGAGAGATCAGTATTACCGGCGGCGATATCCGCCGCTTCCCGGCGCAGCACGCCGCTATTGTCACGTACCGCCTGCACCGTAGTGAGCAGGCTCTGCTGCATCAGCCGCACCAGTGGAACCAGCTGCCCGACACAGTTGCGGCCAAACTCCTGCGGCTCGCGCGAGAGATCGCCTGCTGCCATGCTTCTGAAATGCTCGCGCATCACGCCAAGCGGCTTCACCAGATGGGTGACCAGAAAGCGGTCGCAGAAGATCAGCAGGCCCAGCGTCATCAGCGCGGCGACAAGAAATGTCCTCTGCAGACGCTCACGATCGCGGGCGGTCGCCGCTTCGTCCGATGCAGCCTGACGCTGCAGAAAGCTTAGCCGCTCCTTCGCCACGGCGGAGAAGCGTGCGGGGGTGTCGTGCAGGGCGGCGCTAAGGGGCGCCCAGTCCGCGCCGGCGGGGGCCTCCGCCTGCAGCAACGCTTTTTCCTCGGCGGAGCCTGAGGCCATCGCATTTCCGGCGCGCGTCAGGAAAACCAGCTGCGCGCTGACGACGTCTCTCGCTTCGGCGCGCTGATGCAGGTCGCGCATAACAACAGAACCGTAAGCGCCAGCCAGCGCCACGACCAGCAGCGCAGCCAGTAAAATAGCCTGTACTACCCGACGAATAGTGAAATTTCTGAGGAAGTGCAAAGTGAATTCCCTGGTGTTGTTATTGCTGTGTAAAGAATGGCGAAATTTTGTTTTTATATAGTTTGATATTTAATTGCGTGCAACTCTATTGACCTCTACAGTGTGGCAGTGAATCAGGAAAAAGGAAACGATCATTTTGTAATTTTTTTATTTTTCGGATTATTTGACATTGTTCATAAGAATTTAGTGTGCCATGCGGGCAAAATGCGCTTAAGATTTCGTACCAGATAAAATCAGATAATTTGCCTTGTACTTTAGTCGGTTTTTCCCGGTCTGCTTTTAAACACAATTATTTTCTGTTCGTTCCAGAACTGGTGCGGGCCGGAGGAACCATGCAAACATGTTCCGACGACGAAAGTCGCCTGCGCGCGCTTGAAGCGCTGCGCGAACCTGACGAAAGTCGCGATGGGGTTCTTGAGAAGTTTGTCCGGCTGGCGAGCCAGGCGCTCGGCATTCCCGGCTGTTTTATCTCCATCGTCGACGATGAATTTCAGTACATTCGGGCGGCGCGCAACTTTGCGCTTAAGTTCTCGACGCGAGAGGATTCGCTCTGTCGCTACGTGATCGATTCCGAAGCGCCGATGGTGGTTTCCGATACCTGGCTGGATGCCCGCTTTGTAAAGCACAAGTTCGTCATCGGCGATCCCTGGATTCGCTTCTATGCCGGCGTGCCGCTGAAAAGCCGCACTGGCCATATCCTCGGCACGCTGTGCGTGACCGACGGCGAGCCGCATTCGCTCAATCCTGAACAGCTGACTGCGCTGACGCTGCTCGGCGCGCTGGTAATCTCGTTTCTCGAAGCCTGGCACGCCGCCGGCTTCAGCGATCCGGTGACCGGGCTGCCTAATCGTCAGCGGCTGATCCGCGATCTGCACTACCTGACGGCGAGCGGCGATACGCAGCCGCGGCGGCTGATTCTGATTGACTGCATCGACATGGCGCGCGCCTATGAGCTGGCGCGCTCAATGGGGATGGGGCCGGTCGAGGGGCTGCTTAAAGATGTCGCTACGCTTCTGCCGCTGCGCCTGCGCCTGGGGCCTGGCGATCTGCTCTACACCGTGGCTACCGGCCGGTTTGCGCTGCTTACCAGCGAAAGAAGCCCGCTCAGCGCCGCCGGGGTGGCGAATCGCATGGAGGGCATCAGCGCGGATTTAGGCGAGGGGCTGTCGGTGACCCTGAATACCTTTACCGGCGGAGTGGACTTCACGGCCGTGGCGTCGCCGGCGCAGGAGGTACTACGTCGTGGCCTCAGCGCGCTGCATGAGGCGATCGGCAGCGGGGTGGCGACGCGGACCTATAGCGCGTCGGAGGATGTGCGCCGCACGCGCGATTTTAACCTGATGCATGAACTTGCCTCTGCGCTGAGAAACGAAGAGGGGCTCTATCTGGCCTACCAGCCCAAAATTTGTCTGCAGAGCGGCGCGCCGGTGGGGCTTGAGGCGCTGATCCGCTGGCGCCATCCGCTGCTGGGCGAGCTGCCGCCCTCGGCGTTCGTCCCCCTGGCGGAGCAGACCGAACTGCTCTCCGAGATGAACACCTGGGTGATCGATCGCGTCATTGCCCGTCTGGCGCGGCTGCGTAATCACTGCATCCAGCTGCCGATTTCCGTCAACGTCAGCCTGCATGATTTCGCCCGGCAGGGGTTCGCCGACATGCTGGAGGATAAGATGCTGAAAGTCAGGCTGCCTAACGCGCTGCTTGGCGTGGAGTGTCTGGAGACCGAGCGGCTGATTGAAAATCCGGCCGCGCTGCGCGGGCTGGAGATGCTTAAGCTGCGCGGCTTCGGCATCTCGCTGGACGACTTCGGCACCGGCTACAGCAATATCAGCTATCTGCGCCGCATGCCGCTGGATGTCATCAAGCTGGACCGTTCGTTAATCAGCGGCCTCGCCACCGACACGGCGTCGCGTATTATCGCGCGCAACATTATCACCATGCTGAAAGAGCTGGACTATGTCGTGCTGGCGGAGGGCATTGAGTGCGGAGACGTAGCCAGCATGCTGTGCGAGTATGGCTGCGACTAGGCGCAGGGCTATTTCTATGCCAAACCGCTGCCCGATCGCGAGCTGGATGCGTGGCTCGACTGGCGGCTGCGTAACAAATGTCGCTGAGAAGCGCCTGCGCTACTGCGCCTCAGCGGCGGCCTGAGCCTGGGGACTCTCGGGCACGTCGTTCCAGGTGCAGTCGATCTCGCTGTCGTGGGAGGTGCACTCGGGCGGGGCGTTGAGGTTTTTGGCCTGATGATGGCGCGGCACCGCGCAGCCGGAGAGCAGCAGGCAGACAACAAGCGCAACAGGTTTCAGCATAAAGAGATTTCCGTTCACCATGTGACGGCTATCTTCGCTTTCCCTGCCTTAACGGCCGCTGAACCGTCCAGGCCGTAAGCGGCGGTTTCATCAACCCGGCATCAACCACGCTACTCTTTACCCGCATCTCGCCCTTAACGCGATCTAAATCAATAACGATAATTGTTCGCAATTGCATAGTTGCGGCACAGAGATATCGGAGATGAGATCATGTTGATAACCCCCGGGAGTCAATGGCGTATTACAGGGTTCAGGAACGACCTGTCCGAGCTTTTCCGTCGTAAATTTTTATCGCTGGGCTTCGTGCCTGGTGCGGTCATCGATATCGTCAGGTTTGCGCCGCTGGGCGATCCGGCGGAGGTGCGTCTCAGCCACAGCAGCTATGCGCTCCGTAAAGCTGAACTGGCGATGCTGCGCCTTGAGGCCGTTGACGGAGGCGAGCAGGCATGAAGCGTATCAACGCCGTACTGGCGGGCAACCCTAACGCCGGTAAAACCACGCTGTTCAATCTGCTGACCGGGCTGCGGCAGCGCACCGGCAACTGGCCCGGCGTCACCGTCGAGCGCAAACAGGGCACCTTCACCACCGGCGAGGCAGCCGTCACGCTGATCGATCTGCCTGGCATCTATTCCCTTGAAACGGTGCAGGCTGAAGACGGCCTCTCCGCCGACGAACGCGTCACCTGCAGCTATATAATGAGCGGCCAGGCGGACGTGCTGATCAACGTGATTGACGCGTCAAGCCTGGAGAAGAGCCTGTGGCTCACCCTGCAACTGCGCGAGCTGAACCTGCCGACGATCGTGGTGCTTAATATGGCCGACGTCGCCAGAACCTGCGGCGTTGAACTGGATGCCGATGCGCTGGCCGCCCAGCTCGGCTGTCCGGTAGTGCTGATGTCCGCCTCGACGTCCGAAGGGCTAACGGCGCTGCTGGCAGCCATTGAAAGCCTTGCCGCCGCGCCGCCTGCGGATCTACTGCTGAACCGAGCGGAAGTCGATGCGGAGGCGCGGCTGGCCCGCATCCGCGCCATCTGTCAGGCCGCTTGCGATGGCGGGTCGCGTCGCGCCCACCGTCTGACGCGCGCGCTGGATAATCTGTTCCTCGACCGCTGGCTCGGTTTTCCCCTGTTTTTAGGGGTGATGTACCTGATGTTTTACTTCTCCATCAATATCGGCGGCGCGCTGCAGCCGGTATTTGATAAGGGGTCCACGGCGCTGTTTATCGACGGCGCCGCGCAGATCTGCGCCGCGCTTCACTTTCCCGACTGGATCACCTCTTTTCTGGTGCAGGGCATCGGTGGCGGCATTACCACCGTCCTGCCGCTGGTCCCGCAGCTGGCGCTGATGTTCTTTTTTCTGACGCTGCTGGAAGAGTCGGGCTATATGGCGCGCGCCGCGTTTGTGGTCGATCGGCTGATGCGCTGGCTGGGGCTGCCGGGGAAATCTTTTGTGCCGCTGATCGTCGGCTTTGGCTGCAACGTGCCGGCCGTGATGGGAGCGCGCACGCTGGAAACCGAGCGGGAAAGGCTGGTTACGATGCTGATGGCCCCCTTTATGTCCTGCGGCGCGCGGCTGGCGATATTCGCCGTATTTTCCGGCGTCTTTTTCGGTAACGCCGGCGCGGGCGTCATCTTTTCGCTCTATCTGCTCGGTATCGTGGCGGCGGTTTTTACCGGGCTGGTGTTGAAGCATACCTTGCTAAAGGGCGGCGCCTCCTGTGCCATCATGGAGCTGCCGCTGTGGCATGTGCCGGTGATGCGCATCCTGCTGCTGCAGACCTGGTTTCGGCTGCACGCCTTCGTTATTCGCGCGGGCAGGGTGATCGTCGCGGCCTGCGTGGTGATTGGCCTACTTTCCAGCCTGACGGTGAGCGGCCATCGGGCGCCGCGCGTCGACGACTCGGTACTGGCTTCCGCCAGCCGCTACCTGACGCCGCTGTTTACGCCGATGGGGATCAAGCCCGACAACTGGCAGGCGACCGTTGGGCTGGTAACCGGCGCCCTGGCGAAAGAGAGTGTGGTCGGCACCCTGAACGCGCTCTACCTGGCGGAGCCGCAAAATGCGCCGGACGCTGAGCCAGCGCAAAGCCTGACGGCGGTTTTCGCCTCGGCGCTGGATGAAACCGGGCAGAACCTGAAACAGGCGCTCAGCCCGCAGACGCTGTTTAACCCTGTTGAAGCGAGCAAAGGAGACGGCGAAATGAGTCAGGGCGCGGTAGGCGTTATGCAGACGATGTTCGGCAGCGCGCTCGCGGCCTACAGCTATCTGGTCTTCGTGCTGCTCTACGTGCCCTGCGCCTCGGTGATGGGCGCGCTGGCGAAAGAGGCGGGACGGCAGTGGATGTGGTTTGCTCTGATCTGGGGAACCGTTATGGCCTATAGCGCGGCGACCCTGATTTACCAGATCGGCACCTTTACACAGCATCCCGGTTTCAGCCTGATCTGCCTGGCGGCTATTGTTGCGGCAGGCGTGGCCGCGGTGACCCTGTTGCGCCAGCAGCGCGTCAGCCTGCAGCCTGGGTTGCAGCCAGCCAAAGAGGGCGGCGGATGCGGCAGCTGTAAAGGGTGCGGGCATTAACCCGGCAAATAAAAAACGCTCCTGTCGTGGAGCGTTACCGGAAGACCCGGCTAAATGAATCAATAGCCGTACTTGTTGTAGTGAGGCGTTACCTCGACGCTGACTATAGTGCGGCGTTTCTTAATCAGGCCTCAACAGTTCAGGAACAGGCGCGCCCTTTATTGCGCGAGATCAAGGGATTAGCGAGCAGGAAGAGAAGGCGGGGGGCGCTCGCTGGCATCACGAAGGTGAAGCAGCTGTGGTAAGGAATAATGTGACGGCGTCACCTTTGCTTGCGGTGGTCCTGCTATAACGCCAGCCATCAGCAACTGAGAGAAGCGTTAGCGAAGCGAAACAAGATTATTCCGCTTGCAAAGCGCCAGAGAAAATTTTGTAAAAAGCTGTGTCGCCTATCGACCGGCTGCGACGCCTGTCTTATGCTTGACCGGCCTCTAACCCTAATACTTCCGGAGTCCGACTGATGAAAGCAGCCACCTTTCTGCTGGCCGGCGCTGCGCTGCTGCTCTCCGCATGCAGCAGCAACAGCGATAACGAACCGCCGCAACAAGCCACCGCAGCCCATATTCAGCCGCACGTCATTATGTCGTCGCTGGCGGAAAGCAACTGCGCGGGGGCCGGAGGCACGCTGGCCTTTTCTCACCAGCTGGACGGCACGCGCATCGGCATGTGCCAGCTGGCGAACGGACGCCGCTGCGATGAACAGGCGCTGATCGGCGGCAACTGCGCCCGCTAACAAAACCGCAGGCGCGACTCAACGGCTACGCCCGGCGGGTCAGGCCGAGGCGGACAGCTGGTTCTGGCAGACTTCGCCTTTTTCAAGCTGGCTGAGATTCGACAAGGTCGTTTCCGAAATCGCCGTCAGCGCCTCAGCGGTCAGAAATGCCTGATGGCCGGTAAACAGCACGTTATGGCAGGCTGACAGCCGACGGAACACATCGTCCTGAATCACGTCGTTAGACTTGTCTTCAAAGAAGAGATCGCGCTCATTTTCGTAGACATCCATGCCGAGCGAGCCGATTTTCTGCTGTTTGAGCGCCTCAATCGCAGCCTGGGAGTCGATCAGCTTGCCGCGACTGGTGTTAATCACCATTACGCCATCTTTCATCTGGTTAAAGGCGGCGGCGTTCAGCAGATGATGATTTTCCGGTGTCAGCGGGCAGTGCAGCGTGATCACGTCCGACTCGGCGAACAGGGTTTTCAGATCGACATACTCCGCGCCCAGCTCCAGCGCCTGCGCGCTCGGGTAAGGATCAAACGCCAGCAGGCGCATGCCGAAACCTTTCAGAATGCGCATCGTCGCTATGCCGATCTTGCCGGTGCCGACCACGCCTGCGGTTTTGCCGTGCATATTAAAGCCGGTTAAGCCGTCGAGCGAAAAGTTGGCGTCGCGCGTGCGCTGATAAGCGCGATGGATACGGCGGTTAAGCGTCATCATCATTCCAACCGTATGTTCCGCCACCGCCTCCGGCGAATAGGCGGGTACGCGCACCACCTTCAGACCCAGCTCCTCCGCTGCGGCTAAATCGACGTTGTTAAAACCGGCGCAGCGCAGCGCGATATACTTCACGCCAAGTGCCGCCAGCTCCTCCAGCACCGGACGGCTGGCGTCGTCGTTGACAAAAATGCAGACGGCGTCGCAGTCAACGGCGTTTTTTGCCGTCGCTTCCGTCAGTAGAAAGTCGAAATAGACCAGTTCAAACTGGTAGTCTTCGTTAACGCGATCGAGATATTTCTGGTCATAGTGCTTCGTGCTGTAAACCGCGATTTTCATCGTTACGCTCCTGCATTCGGGTATCCACACAGCATAACGTTTTATTGTGGATTTTGCTGCCGTCGGCGGCGCGCCTTCACCTCAGGCCGATTACATGCCATCATCAGGGGCAGGAACCTGTCAGGAAAAGGAATAGTGCTGCCATGCCGCGGAGCCTCCGCCGACTACTTGCTGCCTTACTGGCGCTGACGCTGCTGGTGCTGGGGCTGCTGCTCACTGTGACGCAATGGCTGCCGCGTCTGGCTGGCATCTGGCTGCCGGCGGATACGCGCATCGTGCTGGAAGGATCGCCGCGCTGGCGCAACGGCGGCCTGTGGTTTCCGCAGGTACGCTACCTGGCGGGCGAGTGCGCGCTGGCAAGCGTTGAGCAGGTCTCGCTTGGCTGGCACGACCGGCGCTGGCGGCTCGCCGCGCGTCAGGTGACGCTCGACAGCGACTGCCTGCAGCAGCTGCCGCAAAGCGAGCAGTCCGGCACACCGAAAAGCCTCGCGGCGTGGCAGCAGCTGTTGCCCGGCGCCGATATCCAGCTCGATAATCTTACCATTGCGCCCTGGCAAGCCTACGCCGGCCGTTTCGATCTCAGCCTTACCCCTACTAAACAGACGCTGCGCTATCGCGGCGACAACCTTAATATCGACGCCAGCCTGCAGGGGCAGCAGCTTAACGTAGAGCAGCTGACGCTGCGCCATAAGGCGCTGCCGCAGCCCGTGACGCTGCATGGCCGGTTCGAGCTGCCCGAGTTCGCCAACGGCTTGCCAATCGGCGGTCAGCTGGAGGGCGAGCTGCAGTACGCTGGCGAACCGCTGCGTCTGACGCTCGACTGGCAGCAGCAGCAGGGAAAACTGGCGCTCTACACCACCGGCGACGGCCAGCCGCTGCTGACGCTGCCGTGGCAGGCGGACGCGCGGCAGATCCGCATTGTTAAAGGGCGTTACCGCTGGCCGACCGGCGAGCAGACGCTCTCCGGCTTTCTCGATCTCAGACTTGATAACTGGCGGCAGGGGCTGGAAGAGACGCAGTTCGCCGGACGGCTCAACGTGCTGACACAGGGACGCGGCGGCAAAGGCAACGCGGTGCTGAATATCGGCCCTGGAAGGCTGAGCATGACAAACAGCGCGCTGCCGCTGCGCCTTACCGGCGAAAGCAAGCTGGCGGCGATGCAGCTTTACGCCGCGCTGCCGGGCGATCTTAGCGGGCCGTTGCTCGACCCGCAGCTCAGGTTCCAGCCCGGCGCGCTGCTGCGCCTGCGCGGCCGCCTTCTCTCCACGCTGGAGGTCGATGAGGCGCGCTGGCCGCTGGCGGGCGTGCGGCTCGCCTCACAGGGCATCGACGGTCGCCTGCAGGCGATACTCAAGGCGCACGATCCGAGCTTCGGCCAGTTCAGGCTGCACCTCGACGGGCGCGCCAGCAACTTCTGGCCCGATAAAGGAGAGTGGAAATGGCGCTACTGGGGGAGCGGCGACATGCGGCCGCTCAACGCCGCCTGGACCATTCTGGGGGCGGGTGGCTGGCGCGACACCCTTATCCATCTCGACAGCCTGAATGCCGGCTTTAATCAGATGCAGTACGGCATGGCGCAGGTGATGCGGCCGCGACTGACACTCAGCGCGCCGGTCAACTGGCAGCGCGACGCGCAGCGACCCGCCTTTAACGGCGGCTTCCGAATCGACGCGGGAGAGACGCGGTTCGATTTCGGCGGGCGTCTGCCCGCCTCGTCGCTGCGCTTCGAGGCGAAAGGCCAGGATCCCAGCCACTTTATCTGGCGCGGCGCGCTGCAGGCGCAGGCGATTGGGCCGCTGCGCGTACACGGCCGCTGGGACGGCGAGCGCCTGCGCGGCGAGGCCTGGTGGCCGACGCAGTCGCTGAGGGTGTTTCAGCCGCTGCTCAACCCTGATCTCAAGATGAAAATCCGCGCGGGCGAGCTGCGCGCGCAGGTGGCGTTCTCCGCCGCGGCGAAAGAGGGATTCCGCGCGGGCGGGCACTGGACGGTGACGCAGGGCAGCCTCTGGACGTCGGACAACCAGATCAACGGCGTCGACTTCTCACTGCCGTTCCGGCTGAAAGATCAGCAGTGGCAGCTTGGCGTGCGCGGGCCGGTGCAGCTGCGCATCGGCGAAATCACCAACCAGTTTGCGATGCAGGATATCCGCGCCGATCTTCAGGGCTACTATCCCTGGAGCGAGGCGCGGCCGCTGACGCTGCAGGCGGTCAGCATGGCGCTGCTGGGCGGCAAGGTTACGCTGCCCGCGCTGCGGTTGCCGCAGCACCAGGCAGCGACGCTGAGCCTGCGCGATATCAGCCTGAGCAAGCTGGTCACCGCGCTAAAGCCTAAGCAGTTCGCTATGTCCGGCAGGATCAACGGCGAGCTGCCGCTGTGGGTAAACAATCCGCGCTGGCTGGTGCAGAATGGCTGGATCGCTAACAGCGGCGCTCTGACGTTCCGTATGGATAAAGATATGGCTGACGCGATCACCGCTGGCAACGTCGCCGCGGGCGCGGCGATGGACTGGCTGCGCTATATGGAGATCTCGCGCTCGTGGGCGACGCTCAATCTCGACAACCTTGGCAATCTCGCTATGCAGGCGCAGGTGCAGGGCGTCAGCCAGTTCAGCAACCGCAAACAGACTGTCAATCTTAACTACCGCCATCAGCAGAACCTGTTTCAACTCTGGCGCAGCCTGCGCTTTGGCGATAATTTGCAATCCTGGGTGGAACAGAACGCCACTCTGCCGACCAAAAGGGATCAACAACCATGAGCCTCAGGGCGTTACTGGTGCTGGCAGTCGGGCTGCCGCTGACCGGCTGCGTGCCGCGCATCGAGGTGGCCGCGCCGAAGGAGCCGATCACCATCAATATGAACGTGAAGATTGAACATGAAATTCATATCAAGGTGGACAAAGACGTGGAGGCGCTGCTGAAGAATCAGAGCGATCTGTTTTGATGCGCGCGTTGCGCAAGCCGCTCCTGGCTGCGCTGCTGCTGATCGGCACGGCGCAGCCGGCGCTGGCGCTGACGCTGGATGAGGCGCGCCAGCAGGGGCGAGTCGGGGAAACCTTTAGCGGCTATATCGCCGCGCGCCAGCAGGATGGCGAGACGCAGGCGCTGGTAAAGCGGATTAACGCCGGACGAAGCGTGGAATATCAGCGCATCGCGCAGCAGAACAACCTCACCACCGATCAGGTGGCGCGTATCGCTGGCGCAAAGCTGGTGGCGCGCGCGGGCGAGGGCGAATATGTGCGCGGCCTCAACGGGCTGTGGATGCAGAAATAAAAAAAGCCAGGCGTCATGCCTGGCAATCGAAACACAGAGCGAATAATAATAATGATTAGGCAGAAACAATCTGTTTGATGGCGTTTTTCGCGCTGTCGGTGGCTTTGGTGGCCACTTCCGGACCGTAGGCGATGCCTTCGGCGAAGACGAACTCAACGTCGGTGATGCCGATAAAGCCCAGGAAGAGCTTAACGTACGGCGTCAGCAGATCGCTCGGGGTATCTTTGTGAATGCCGCCGCGGCTGGAGAGGATCACCGCGCGCTTGCCTTTCACCAGGCCTTCCGGACCCGCTTCGGTGTAGCGGAAGGTGACGCCAGCGCGAGCAACCAGGTCAAAATAGTTTTTCAGCTGGGTCGGGATGTTGAAGTTGTACATCGGCGCGGCGATCACAATCACGTCGTGCGCCTGCAGCTCGTCGATCAGCGCATTAGAGAGATCCAGCGCTTCCTGCTGACGCGGAGAGAGCGGCGCGTCTGACGGACGCAGCGCGCCAACCAGTTCGCCATCCAGCACCGGAATCGGATCCGCAGCCCGGTCGCGAACGGTAACCTGATCGCCTTTGGCCTTCGCTTCTTCAACGTAGAAATCGGCCAGCTGGCTTGACTGTGAGTAACCAGCGAGGATGCTGGATTTAAGAACCAATACTTTGCTCATTGCTGTTTCCTGTTTGTTACGCGGAAGGCTTCCCGCTCAATGGGTTACACTCTACGGTCATTAGCGACGCGGTAAAAGCGCAATATTTCGAGAGCTATGTTCGAATTTCTTGAATAAGCCTGGCATGGAAGGCAGAGCCGGTCGTGATAAAATGTGTTACGCTTTATCCAATACAATTTTTAGAATCAGTCGGTTAACCCGGCTATCGGACGCTGCGACGGGCAGCGGCTCCGTCTGAGAAGGTACTCCATTACTATGTCATCACCGGTTTCCTCTCCTCTTGCGCCGCTGTGGCCGCGGCTCGACAATCTTATGCTGCGCGACCGCCAGCGCCTGCAGCGCCGTCTGCGCGGCGCCGGTAAAGTGGCTAACCCAGCGGCGCTGCAGGCCGTCGCCGACGAAATTAGCCAGGAGATTGCGACGGCGGAGCAGCGCGTCGCCGCCCGTGCCGCCGCAACGCCGAAAATAACCTTTCCCGACAACCTGCCGGTCAGTCAGAAGCAGCAGCAGATCGCCGAGGCGGTACGCGACCACCAGGTGGTGATTGTCGCCGGTGAAACCGGTTCGGGTAAAACCACCCAGCTGCCGAAAATCTGCCTGGCGCTGGGACGCGGCGTAAAAGGGCTGATTGGCCATACGCAGCCGCGTCGCCTGGCGGCGCGCACCGTCGCCAACCGCATCGCCGAGGAGCTTGAAACCTCGCTCGGCGGCTGCATCGGCTACAAAGTGCGCTTTAACGATCAGGTCAGCGACACCACCCAGGTGAAGCTGATGACCGACGGTATCCTGCTGGCGGAAATCCAGCAGGACCGCCTGCTGCTGCAATATGACACCATCATTATCGATGAGGCACACGAGCGCAGCCTGAATATCGATTTCCTGCTCGGCTATCTGCGCGAGCTGCTGCCGCGCCGTCCCGATCTGAAAATCATCATCACCTCGGCGACCATCGATCCGCAGCGCTTTTCGCGCCACTTCCACAACGCGCCGGTGATTGAGGTGTCGGGCCGTACCTTCCCGGTGGAAGTGCGCTACCGGCCGGTGGTCGAAGAGGCGGACGACAGCGAGCGCGATCAGCTGCAGGCGATTTTCGACGCGGTCGACGAGCTGGGCGACGAAGGGCGCGGCGATATTCTTATCTTTATGAGCGGCGAGCGCGAAATTCGCGACACCGCCGACGCGCTGGCGAAGCGCGATCTGCCGCATACCGAAATTTTGCCGCTCTACGCGCGCCTCTCGAACGCCGAGCAGAACCGGGTGTTCCAGTCGCACAGCGGGCGCCGCATCGTGCTGGCGACCAACGTGGCGGAAACCTCGCTGACCGTGCCCGGCATTAAATATGTGATCGATCCCGGCACCGCGCGCATCAGTCGCTACAGCTATCGCACCAAGGTGCAGCGTCTGCCGATCGAGCCGATTTCGCAGGCCTCGGCCAATCAGCGTAAAGGGCGCTGCGGCCGCGTCTCCGACGGCATCTGTATCCGTCTCTATTCGGAAGATGACTTCCTCAGCCGTCCGGCCTTTACCGACCCGGAGATCCTGCGCACCAACCTGGCGTCGGTGATCCTGCAGATGACGGCGCTGGGGCTGGGCGATATCGGCGCCTTTCCTTTCGTCGAAGCGCCCGACAAGCGCAATATCCAGGATGGCGTGCGCCTGCTGGAGGAGCTGGGGGCGCTTACGCTCAACAGCGAGACCGGCCACTACAAGCTCACCGGCTCAGGCCGCCAGCTGGCGCAGCTGCCGGTCGATCCCCGCCTGGCACGCATGGTGCTGGAGGCGCAGCGCTTTGGCTGCGTGCGCGAAGTGATGATTATCGCTTCGGCGCTGTCGATTCAGGACCCGCGCGAGCGTCCGGTCGAGAAACAGCAGGCCGCCGATGAGAAACATCGCCGCTTCGCCGACAAAGAGTCCGACTTTCTCGCCTTCGTCAACCTGTGGAACTACCTGGGCGAGCAGCAGAAGGCGCTGTCGGGCAACCAGTTCCGCCGCCAGTGCAAAGGGGATTTTCTTAACTATCTGCGCGTGCGCGAATGGCAGGATATCTATACTCAGCTGCGCCAGGTGGTTCGCGAGCTAGGGATCCCGGTCAACAGCGAGCCGGCCGGCTTTCGCGAGGTGCACTGCGCGCTGCTTACCGGCCTGCTGTCACATATCGGCATCAAAGACGCCGAAAAGCAGGAGTTTACCGGCGCGCGCAACGCCCGCTTCGCCATCTTCCCCGGCTCCGGGCTGTTTAAAAAGCCACCCAAATGGACCATGGTGGCGGAGCTGGTGGAAACCAGCCGCCTGTGGGGGCGCATCGCGGCGCGTATCGACCCCGAATGGATCGAGCCGCTGGCGCAGCACCTGATTAAACGCAGCTACAGCGAGCCACACTGGGAAAAAGGTCAGGGCGCGGTGATGGCGCAGGAGAAGGTCACGCTGTACGGCCTGCCGATCGTCGCCGCGCGCAAGGTCAACTACGGCAGCATCGACCCGACGCTGAGCCGCGAGCTGTTTATCCGCCACGCGCTGGTGGAGGGCGACTGGCAGACGCGCCACGCCTTCTTCCGCAATAACCAGAAGCTGCGCAGCGAAGTCGAAGATCTTGAGCATAAATCGCGCCGCCGCGACATCCTGGTGGATGACGACACCCTGTTCAACTTTTATGACCAGCGCGTCGGCCAGCAGGTGGTGTCGGCGAAGCATTTCGACAGCTGGTGGAAGCTGGCGAGCCGCGATACTCCCGATCTGCTTAGCTTCGACAAACAGATGCTGATTAAAGAGGGCGCGGACAAGGTCAGCCAGCTCGACTACCCCAACTTCTGGCATCAGGGCAACCTCAAGCTGAAGCTCAGCTATCAGTTTGAGCCGGGCGCGGACGCCGACGGCGTCACGGTGCATATTCCGCTGCCGCTGCTTAATCAGGTCGAGGACCAGGGCTTCGAGTGGCAGATCCCCGGCGTGCGCCGCGAGCTGATTATCGCGCTGATTAAGTCGCTGCCGAAGCCGCTGCGCCGCAATCTGGTGCCTGCGCCCAACTATGCCGATGCCTTTTTAGGGCGCGTTACCGCCATGTCGCTGCCGCTGCTCGACGCGCTGGCGAAAGAGTTCCGCCGCATGACCGGCGTGACGCTGGAGCGGGAAAACTGGCAGTGGGAACAGGTGCCCGATCACCTGAAAATGACGTTTCGCGTCGTGGACGAACATAACCGCAAGCTGAAAGAGGGCAAAGATCTCAGCGCGCTGAAAGCCGAACTGAAAGAAAAAGTGCAGGAGACGCTGTCAAAGGTGGCGGATGACGGCCTGGAGCAGAACGGCCTGCATATCTGGAGCTTCGGCGATCTGCCGCGCAGCTACGAGCAGAAGCGCGGCGGCTATCAGGTCAAAGCCTGGCCAGCGCTGGTCGACGAGAAAGAGAGCGTGGCCATCCGCCTGTTCGACAGCGAACAGGAGCAGCAGAAAATGATGTGGCGCGGCCAGCGTCGCCTGCTGCTGCTCAATATTCCTTCGCCGATAAAATACCTGCACGAAAAGCTGCCGAACAAAGCCAAGCTGGGGCTCTACTTCAACCCCTACGGCAAGGTACTGGATCTGATCGACGACTGTATCGCTTGCGGCGTCGACAAGCTGATGGCGGAAGCGGGTGGCCCGGCCTGGCAGCAGCAAAACTTCGAGCAATTGCACGAGAAGGTACGCGCCGAGCTGAACGAGACGGTGGTGGAGATCGCCAGACAGGTTGAGCAGATCCTTACCGCCGTGTTCAACATCAACAAGCGGCTGAAAGGGCGCGTCGATATGACCATGGCGCTGGCGCTGTCGGACATTAAGGCGCAGATGAGCGGCCTGGTCTATCGCGGCTTCGTTACCGGCAACGGCTGGAAGCGACTGGGCGACACGCTGCGCTATCTGCACGGGATTGAGCGTCGGCTGGAAAAACTGCCCGCCGATCCGCACAGCGATCGCGCGCGCATGCTGAAGGTGCAGGCGGTTGAGCAGGCGTGGCAGGCGTGGCGCAATAAGCTGCCGCCGCAGCGTCAGGATGATGAAGAGGTACGCGACATCCGCTGGATGATTGAGGAGCTGCGCATTAGCTACTTCGCCCAGCAGCTCGGCACGCCTTATCCCGTCTCCGACAAGCGCATCCTGCAAACGATGGAGCAGTTCGCGGCGTAATCGCTGACGCTCTCGCAGGCCGCAGCCGAAAACGCTGCGGCTTTTTTTCGTCCCGCTATCGCCTGCGCTAAAAAATTGTTTACACCCGTGCTTAAAACAGACGCAAATTATCGCGCCGCTTTCGACCGTCGCCTCAATTTTTAGATAAAATCACGGCTGGCGTGAGGCACGCGCCGGATAGCTACCGTTAATTAAGGAAGATAAATATGAAAAAGTCTGTTTTAGTCAGCCTCATTGTGGCTGCTCTGGGAATATATGCCAACGCGAATGCCGATCAACAGACGGTGACGCTTGGCTATGCGCAAAGTAAAGTGCAGGATTTTAAAAATATCCGCGGGATTAACCTTAAGTACCGCTATGAGTGGGATTCGCCGCTGAGCCTGATTGGCTCGCTGACCTATATGAGCGGCAGCGGCAGCTATACCCCTTTTACCGGCTCGATGGATATATTCGACGGCGATGCGAAGGTAAAATATTATTCGTTATCGGTCGGCCCCGCGTGGCGCTTCAACCAATATATCAGCGTCTATGGGTTGCTCGGTCTTAATTACAATAAAGTCGACTATCGCGAAAGCTGGTATAACTACGAAGGGCGTTACGTTTATATGGGCGACAGCTCTCTCAGCGAGAAGAAAACGTCGCTGATGTACGGCGCAGGCGTGCAGATTAATCCCGTAGAGAATCTGGCAATCGATATTGGCTATGAGGGATCGCGTCTCGATGTAGCCGATAAAGAGATGTCGATTGACGGCTTTGTCCTTAACCTGGGCTACACCTTCTGACGCTGGCGTTCAGCAATAAAAAAGGCGCGACTGGCAACCCCAGCGCGCCTTTTCTGTTCACTCTGTTTTACTGCGCCAGCGCTTCCAGCCTGTCGCGGAACGAGGTCACCGCGATGGCGCGGTTGTCGGCCAGGTAGCGATCTTTGGCCGCCGGCGCCGAGCTCTGCACCGCAATCAGCTGCCAGCCGTTTTCGTTTTTCAGCAGCAGTGGCGAACCGCTGTCGCCTGGCAGCGTATCGCACTGGTGCGACAGCACGGCGCGCTGCGCCCAGCCGGTAATCAGGCAGTCGCTGTGGGAGTAGAGCGAGTCCAGGTGATCCTCGGGATAGCCCGCCTGCGTCACCTTGCGGCCCGCCGCTTTAAGGGCGGCGGTCAGATCGCTGCGCGACCCGTCGAACAGCGGAATCGGGTTAATGGCGGAAGGGGGATTGCGCAGGATCACCAGACCGTAATCGTACGGCGCCGCATCACTGGGGACGATCCAGCCTTCGCCGTCTGCTTTGAGCTTGCGCGCCAGCGACGGCTCGACGCGCGCGTCGATATCGTGGATTTCATAGCGCCAGCCGCTGTCGCTCGCCATAAAACGCAGCGCCACCGGCTTGTCGAATTTGCCCGGCGGCGTCAGCAGGCAGTGTCCCGCCGTCAGCGCCAGATGGGCAGAGATCAGCGTGGCGGTGCAGAGGTTGCCGCTCTCGGTTTCCAGCTGGCCGATGGCGTCCCAGGGCGCGGCCGTGACATCGCTAATCGCCTTACGGTGATCTTTGCCAAAGAAAAGCATTTTGATCTCATCGGGATTCGGCGCATCGTCATCATCATCGGCGTGGGCCAGAGTGGTGAAACAGAACAATCCAGTCAACAGCAAAATAGCCAGGCGCATAGGTCTCTCAATGGCGAGATTTAAAAAGAAGTTATTGTCATTACGCTTGCGTAATAACTATAGTCGGTGAGCGGTAAAAAAGGGAGATTTATTGGAATAATCAGCACGCTACAACGACTAAATAAAAAAGAAGGCCGCGATGACGCCGCACAGGATCATCACCAGCAGGATAATTTCAAAACGATAGCGACGCACCATTTCCGCAACTCCAGTAACGAAACACCCGGCAGAACCGGGTGTTTTTATTAGTCAACGCGTCTTAAGGCGCAGGGTGCGCGACCTTAATTATTTAGCAGCGGCTTTCTTAGCGACTTTGTGGTGCTTTTTAGCAGCCTGCGCTTTCTGCGGTGCAGCCGCTTTCTTAGCGACTTTGTGGTGTTTTTTAGCAGCCTGCGCTTTCTGCGTTGCAGCGGCTTTCTTAGCTACTTTGTGGTGTTTTTTCGCAGCCTGCGCTTTCTGTGCAGCTTCTGGCTTAGCGGCTTTTTTGTGGTGCTTTTTAGCGGCCTGCGCTTTCTGCGCTGCCTCTTTTTTCATTGCTTTTTTGTGGTGCTTTTTAGCAGCCTGCGCTTTCTGAGCGGCTTTGTGTTTCTTGTGAGCGACTTTGTGCGTGGTTTTAGCCGGTGCAGCGGTAGTGGTAGTCGCAGTAGGGGCAGCAGCCGGCGCAGCGGTGGTGTCAGCAGCGAAAGCAACAGAAGAGAGACCCATAGCAGCGGCGATGACCAGTGCAAACAATTTTTTCATTGCAAATTCCTCGAACATTTTTTTCATGTGTAGCCCACTGCGGGGCCGGTGAAAAGACTATAAAAAAAACGAGGAGGCGTTTCCGTGGGTGTTTGGTATCGGCGTGTAACCGATTGTACAAAGCGGGAAAAGGGCGGCCGCGAAGGCCGCACAGATTAACGATTCAGGTAGCGTTGTTCAAGATGCTGGCGGAAAAAGCGCGGGTTCAGCGCTTCACCGGTGGCGTTGATCAGCAGCTGCTCGGTGGGGAAACGGCTGCCGTGCTGCCAGATGTTCTGCTGCAGCCAGTCGAATACCGGCTGGAGTTCGCCATGCTGCAGGCGTTCTTCTAAATCGGGTAGCGCTTTCTTCACCGCCTGGAACAGCTGCGCCGCATACATGGCGCCCAGCGTATAGGTTGGGAAGTAGCCGAAGGCGCCGTCGGTCCAGTGAATATCCTGCATGCAGCCGTCGCGGTAGTTGCCGCGGGTATCCAGCCCCAAAGCCTGCATCATCTTCTCATCCCACAGCGCCGGAATATCCTCGACCTCGATGTCGCCTTCAATCAGCGCGCGCTCAATCTCGAAGCGTAAAATCACGTGCGCCGGATAGCTCAGCTCATCGGCGTCGACGCGGATAAAGCCAGGTTTGACGCGCTGCGTCAGACGCACGAAGTTTTCCGGCTGCAGCGCTGGCTGCGCGCCCAGCTTGTCGCAGACCTGCGGCAGAATGCGCTGCAGGAAGGCGCGGCTGCGCCCCAGCTGCATCTCCATAAACAGGCTTTGCGACTCATGGATGGCGGTCGAACGCGCCAGACCTACCGGCTGGTCGCGCCACTGCTGCGGCAGGCCCTGCTCGTAACGCGCATGGCCGGTCTCATGGATCACGCCCATCAGCGCGCTGAGAAACTCCTCCTGATTGTAGCGCGTGGTGATGCGCACATCTTCCGGCACGCCGCCGCAGAAAGGATGGGCGCTGACGTCGAGACGCCCGTGGCAGAAATCGAAGCCCAGGGTGGTCATTACGCTCAGGCCCAACTCGCGCTGCGCGGCAACGGCGAACGGGCCCTGCGGCTGCTGGACAGGCTCCTGCGCCTGCTTTTCCACCACGCGCTGCAGCAAATCGGGCAGCCAGCTTTTCAGTTCGCCGAAGGTGGCGTCCAGCTTCGCGCCGGTCATGCCAGGCTCGTAGAGATCGAGCAGGGCGTCGTAGCGCGAGGTGTTGTTCGCCTCCGCGCGCAGCCGCGCCTCTTCGCGGCTCAGGCGTACCACCTCTTTCAGGTTGGCGGCAAAGCCCTGCCAGTCGTTCGCCGGACGCTGTTCGCGCCAGGCGTGCTCGCAGCGCGAGCCGGCCAGCGATTTTGCCTCGACCAGCGAGGCGGGCAGCAGCGATGCCTGCTGCCAGGCGCGCTGCATCTCGCGCAGGTTGGCGCGCTCGACGTCGTTCAGGTCAGCCTGCTCAGCTTCCTGAATCCATTCGCCGACGCGGGGATCGGTCAGGATTTCATGGCGCAGCACGCCCATTTCCGCCAGCGCTTCGCCGCGCGCCTGGCTGCCGCCGGTCGGCATCATGGTTTGCATGTCCCAGCCTGCCACTGCCATCAGGTGGCCGAAGCGGGAGAGTCGCTGGAAAGTCGCACTAAGTTGTTGATAAGCAGTAGTCAACAGAAACTCCTTGTGAAGGTTTATCGCGCCGAAAGGTCACGTAAAGGAAGATCAACCGGCCAGCAAAAGCGAACGCTGGCGCCGCCGAGCGGGCTGCCTTCGATGCTGACGCGGCCGCCGAGCGCCTGCGCGATAGAGTGAACGATAGCGAGTCCCAGACCACAGCCGCCAGTAGCGCGGTCGCGGCTTGGATCGAGGCGAACAAAAGGTTCGAAGACGCGCTCGCGCTCCTCGGCCGGGATACCGGGGCCGTCATCTTCTACCTGCAGGCAGCCAAGCGCGCCGTCAAACCACAGGCTGACGCGCAGCCGATGATCGGCATAGCGCAGCGCGTTGTTAACGAGATTGTCCAGCACGCGCTCCATCAGGCGGGTGTCGGAGACGCCGTGATTTTCGCGCTGCGGCAGGTCGAGATCGATCTGCGTGTGTGGATTAAGGGCGCGCACATCGTTGATATGTTCGCGCAGCCAGTTCGCCAGATCGAACGAGGTCAGGTTGAGATCGACGCGCGGTCGGTCGAGCCGCGCATAGGTCAGCAGCTCCTCAATCAGGCTCTCCAGCTGGCCGATATCGCGGCTGATGGCGGCGGACTCGCCCGCGGTGAGGTTATCGCTCATCTCCAGCCGGTAGCGCAGGCGCACCAGCGGCGTGCGCAGCTCGTGGGCGATGCCGTCGATCAGCTGCTTTTTGCTCGCCACCAGCGTATTGATGTTTTCCGCCATCTGGTTAAAGGCGACCCCGAGGCGGAACAGGCTGGAGGTGTTGTCGAAATGGGTGCGCACATCCAGCTCGCCGCGGCCAAAGCGCTGCGCCGCAATCTCCAGGCGCTGCATCTCTTTCCAGTGCGGCCGCATCCAGATAAACACCGGCAGCGCCAGTGACATGCCGATAAACACCAGCAGCGCGATATCCAGCAGCCGCATCTGATGCAGATAGAAGAGGTAGGGGATCGGGCCGACGGAGAGCACATAATGGCTGCGTGGAATATGCTGCAAAAAGGTGTACTGATCGTCCAGCGCGACGATCTCCCCGGCGCGCAGCCGACGCATATCGGGCTCGTCGAGCTGATATTTGCTCATCGGCTCAATATGCAGGTCGAACGACAGGCCGAGATCGAGGCTTTTGATGGTTCTGTTCCAGTCGCGCGGCGGGATTTCGCGCAGCTCGCTGCGGATCAGATAGAGCGAACTCGCCATCAGGTCATTCATCGACTGCCTGCCAGCGCGCTCGGCGGTAAATTTATAGACCAGACCCACAAGCAGCGCCATCACCAGAAAGCAGACGAAAAGCAGCAGATAGAACTGAATAAACAGCTTTCTCATGCCTGGGTATCCCATGCCTGCGGCGCAAACAGGTAGCCTTTATTGCGGATAGTTTTGATGCGGAAAGGCTCGGTAGCGCTGTCGTGCAGCTTTTTGCGCAGGCGGGAAATCGCCACGTCGATGCTGCGATCCAGTCCGTCATAGCTGACGCCGCGCAGGGTTTTCAGCAGCGCGTCGCGATTCAGGATCTGTCCGGCGTGCGTGGCCAGCTCCCACAGCAGATCGAAATCGGCGGTGGAGAGCACAATCTGTTCGCTAAACAGCGTGACTTCGCGATTCAGCGCGTCGATGGTGAGCGAGCCGAAGCGCAACAGCTTCTGTTTTTGCGCCGAAGCAGGCGCGGGCGCATCCTCGCTCTGGCCGAGCTGCGCCTGGCGCAGATGCAGCCGCAGCCGCGCCAGCAGCACCGCAGGCGGGGTGGTTTTCAGGATGTAGTCCTGCGCGCCCATCTCCAGCGCCAGAATATGGTTCATGTCGCTGTCGAGCGAGGTGAGCAGTACAATCGGGCCCTGCCACTGGCTGCGCAGATCGCGGCACAGGGTCATGCCGTCTTTGCCCGGCAGCATGATATCCAGCATCACGAGGTCCGGCTGTTCAGCCGCAATCACCGCTTCGGCGCGGTCGCCGCGCGTCTCGACGATCACCTCGATATCGTGGCGGCCAAGATAGGCCGCAATCAGTGAACCCACTTCCGGTTCGTCTTCAACAAAAACGATTTTATTCATAATCCACTGCGACAAATAAGCCTGGCGAGCAGCATAGCTTTTCCCGGCCGTGAGCACTATGCCATCGCACGAAATATCCCTGCGCGACTGGTATCCGCACGGCAAAATGTGCCATCATTAACAGCGCGTTTAAGCAAGGTTCTGAACCATAATGAAAAACAGAGGGAGAGAGAGGGTGTCTGATAAAGAGCTGGCTTCAGCCGTATACAGTGACCGCATCTGCCTGAACTACAGCGATTTTCTCTCCGCCTCCTGCAAAAAACGCTGGAGTTTCGTTGACGCCATCTACGGCGTGATGCCGATTTTCGGCATGGTGACGCGTAAATCCTCGGTTCGCAGTCTACAGGCGAGCGACGAGCATCTGAAAGAATTAGCATTACAAATCATTTCGACCCAGGTCAGCGACGAAATCAATATCGCCCGCCTGATTACCCTGGCCGAACAGCAGCACATCAGTCGTTTCGATATCCAGCTGCCTTATCCGCTCTCTGCGCAGCAGCTGGAGGCGATCCATCAGGAATACCGTAAACCGCTCACCCTCACACAGCAGGATGACCTGCTGTGTGTGGCGATCCCCGGCCAGCCGCACTAAGCCACCAGCTGCCACATCGCGGGCAGCGACGCCGCCATCAACAAGCCAATAGCCACGCGCTCCAGCTGGGTCAGCGAGACGTCGCCGCGTCCGCCGCGTCGGGCGAAGAGAAACAGCAGCAGACCTGGCGCATAGAGCACCACCGACAGCAGCAGATGCAGCGGCCCTGAGGCGTAAAGCAGCCAGAGCCCGTAAAGGCTGGCACCGAGACCGATTGCCAGCGCCAGCGGCTGCGCTTTGCCACGCGTCAGCTTCACCAGATAGAGCCCCACCAGCAGGTAGGGCACCAGGATCATCTCTGAGGCGATGGTCAGCAGCGTGTTGTAATCGGCGTGGGTCAGGGCGATCAGGATCAGGCAAATCTGCACGCTGCCGTTGGTCAGCCAGAGCGAGGCGGCAGGGGCGCCGCGCGAATTCTGACGCGCGATGCTGCGCGGAAAGGCACCCTGCTGCGCAGCGATCAGCGGCACTTCCGCCGCCATAATCGTCCAGCTCAGATAGGCGCCGCACACCGACACGATCAGGCCGGCGGCGATCACCGCATCGCCCCAGTGGCCCATCAGGCGCGTCATCAGGCCCGCCATTGACGGGTTGCGCATCTGCGCCAGTTCGGCGCGCGGCACGATGCCGAGCGACAGCAGGGTCACCAGCAGATAGACCAGCAGCGCCGCCAGCACCGCCAGCAGCGTGGCGCGACCCACATCTTTTTTATGCCGCGCGCGGGCGGAAACCACCACCGCACCTTCCACGCCGATAAAGACCCACAGGGTAATCAGCATGGTCTGCTTTACCTGCTCCCACAGCGGCACGCCGAGCGTCAGGCCGGAAAAGTCGAAATGGAACTGGTCGTAATTGAAGGCTGCGACCGCCAGCACCACGAACAGCAGCAGCGGCACCAGCTTGCCGAGCGTCGCCAGCAGATTGATGCCTGCCGCGGTTTGTACGCCGCGCAGCACCAGAAAATGCACCATCCACAGCAGCAGCGACGCCCCCAGCATCGCCTGCCAGGTGTTGCCGTCGCCGAACACCACGCGGTCGGGCGTGTCGGTAAAAAAGCTCAGCGCGGAGAAGACGATAACCAGATAGGAGACATTGGCGATCACCGCACAGAGCCAGTAGCCCCAGGCGGAGCAGAAGCCGAGCAGCTCGCCGAAACCGGCGCGCGCATAGGTAAAGATGCCGCCGTCGAGATCCGGCTTCAGCCGGGTGAGCAGCAGCATCGCCAGCGCCAGAAACAGGATGCCGACGCCGGTGATCAGCCAGCCAATCAGCAGGGCGGCCGGACCTGCTACCGCCGCCATATTCTGCGGCAAGCTGAACACCCCCGCGCCGAGCATTGAGCTGAGCACCAGCGCGGTGAGCGCGCTGAGACCTAATTTTTTCTCCAAAATACCCTTCCCGCTAGCATAAGTGGCTGGATTATGTTCTGAGCGACGAATTTAACCGTGCTGTTTTGCTTTTACATGACGGATTCACCTAAAAGCAGGGCGCAGATTCTACGGAGTGCGAAAAGGGATGGCAATGCGTGGTTATGCAAAATTGTGAAGGGATAATGCAAACAGCAGGGCGGCAGGCGCCGCCCTGAAGGAAATTACTTGAAGAGATCGGCGGTGACGGTGAGGTTGCCGCCGCTCTGGTTCTGCCACTGGCGGGTCACGTGGTAGAACTTCGCCCCTTTGTCCGCCGCGCGTTTCGCCACTTCTTCCGAGATTTCAGTCGGCGTGCCGAAATGGCCGGTAAAGGTGACGGTGTCAAACGGCTGCATCTGGGCGGCGGTGATGGCGTTCACCTCCTGGATCGACTGGCCGTTAGCGAGCTTCACGGTGTAGCGCTGGCCGGTTGAGCTCTGGGTTTCGAAGAAACGGCCTACGCTGCTGCTCGGGGTTTCCGATGAGGCGACGCCTGGAATTTCTACGCGCTTCGCCGCTTCACCGCCAGCCGCCAGCGCCGCTTTGCCCGCCTCGGAGTTCGCCGGGATCAGGTTCGGACTCTGCACCTTACGCTCTTTCGCGTCAGCCTTATAGACGTAGGCGGTTACGTACTGGTTACCGCCGTTGTTGGCGTCGACCTGTCGCACGATAAAGAACGCGGCGGCGCCTTTCTCTTTCGCCGCTTTACTGATGGCGTCGTTAACGTCCGGCTGGCTGGAGAAGAAGCCGCTGACGCTCACAGTGTCAAACGGCTCCAGACGGAAAGCTTCCGCTTTCGGCAGCTCTTTCACGCCGTTCATTACGCGGTAGGTTTTGGTATCGTTCGCTTTCGGCGCGTCCGCTTTATAGAGGTCGGCCGTAACGCGCCAGTTGCCGCTGTTGCCGTTGCTGTCGTTGATGCCCTGAATGTAGTAAGAGGCGGCGCCCAGCTCATCCGCGCGTTTTGACACGGCGTCGGCCGCATCGTTAATCGCATTAAAGCGGCCGGTGATGTTAATACGTTCGAATGGTTTCAGCTCGGCCGCTTTTTCCGGCGTCAGTTCCTGCGCGGCGAATGCGTTGCCCGCGAGCAGGGATAACAAGGTTGACGCCAGAATGGTGTTCTTCAGCTTCATAAAAATGATCCTTCGCCTTACGCAAAATGAGTACGAAAACGTGCTGGACTCTTGATGTATAACAGATTAGCCGATGATTATTGCATGTTATAAACAGGCTGTCGCAGCCAATTTATGCGACAAATCACGGGAAATTGATAGCGAATTTCATCATGGCGTCATGCAAATTTGCTAAGCACATTTTTTGTACTGATTATCAGTAAAGGTGGTAATGCTTAGTGCTGAAACAGTTAATGCATTGTTAAATAAAGGTTTTTATTAATAAGATATTCGTTATGACACGATTCTGCTTAGCAGAATATATTTCGAAACTTTCAATTTGCAGTCGCATAGCGCGGCTTTTCTCTTTTGACGCTGAATAATCGCATGAATGTCACTGGCAGAGGTTCTGATTGTAGATCGCTGTTCATATTTTCAGTAGGTTATAAATACTTTGATACAAGTGCATTTCGCTCATAAGCGCCTGAAACTCTGTTTCAGGCGCTGCGTCGTTATGCAGTCGACAAGCCATCATCAATTGATGAAAGGGATAAATATGTTAATTGGAATACCCAAAGAGCGATTGCCCAACGAGGCGCGCGTGGCGGCGACGCCGAAAACCGTGGAGCAGCTTATCAAACTGGGTTTCAGCGTTGCCGTCGAGCATGATGCGGGCAAACGCGCCAGTTTTGATGACGAGAGTTTCGCCGCCGCAGGCGCCACCCTCTGCGACAGCCAGCAGATCTGGCAGTCTGATATCGTGCTGAAGGTCAACGCGCCCGACGACGACGAGATCGCGCTGACCCGTGCAGGAAGCACGCTGGTGAGCTTTGTCTGGCCCGCGCAGAACGCAGCGCTGCTGGAGAAGCTGGCGGCGCGTCAGGTGACCGTGATGGCGATGGATGCCGTGCCGCGCATCTCTCGCGCCCAGTCGCTGGATGCCCTTAGCTCGATGGCCAATATCGCCGGCTATCGCGCCATTGTCGAAGCCGCCCATGAGTTTGGCCGGTTCTTTACCGGGCAGATCACCGCGGCGGGAAAAGTGCCGCCGGCGAAAGTCATGGTGATCGGCGCGGGCGTCGCCGGGCTTGCGGCCATTGGCGCGGCGGGCAGCCTCGGCGCCATCGTGCGCGCCTTCGATACCCGTCCGGAGGTGAAAGAGCAGGTGCAGAGCATGGGCGCCGAATTCCTTGAGCTCGATTTTGAAGAGGAAGCGGGCAGCGGTGACGGCTATGCGAAAGTGATGTCAGAAGCCTTTATTAAGGCGGAGATGGCGCTGTTCGCCGCGCAGGCAAAAGAGGTCGACATCATCGTCACTACGGCGCTGATTCCGGGCAAACCGGCGCCAAAACTGATCACTGCCGAGATGGTGGCCAGCATGAAGCCGGGCAGCGTGATTGTCGATCTGGCGGCGCAAACCGGCGGCAACTGCGAGCTGACCGTCGCCGATCGCGTGACCGTCAGCGACAACGGCGTGAAGATCATCGGCTATACCGATCTTCCCAGCCGCCTGCCAACCCAGTCCTCTCAGCTCTACGGCACCAACCTGGTGAACCTGATGAAGCTGCTGTGTAAAGAGAAGAACGGCGAAATCGCCATCGACTTCGACGATGTCGTGGTACGCGGCGTCACCGTGATCCGCGACGGTGAGGTCACCTGGCCCGCGCCGCCTATTCAGGTCTCCGCCGCGCCAAAAGCCGCGCCTGCGACCGCGCAGCCGGTGGCTAAGGAGGCGGCGAAACCCGCGCCGACCTGGCGCAAATATCTGCTGCTGGCGCTGGCGATCGTGCTGTTCGCCTGCCTCGCCAATGTCGCACCGGCGGCGTTCCTGTCGCACTTCACCGTGTTCGCGCTCGCCTGCGTGGTGGGCTACTACGTGGTATGGAACGTCAGCCACGCGCTGCATACGCCGCTGATGTCGGTCACCAACGCCATTTCCGGCATTATTGTGGTCGGCGCGGTGCTGCAGATGGGGCATGGCGGCTGGGTCACCTTTATCTCATTTATTGCGGTGCTGATTGCCAGCATCAATATTTTCGGCGGTTTTACCGTCACCCAGCGCATGCTGAAAATGTTTCGTAAGGGGTAACCGATGTCTGGCGGATTAGTAACTGCAGCATACATTGTTGCCGCGATTCTGTTTATTTTCAGCCTGGCGGGGCTCTCGAAGCATGAGACCTCAAAGCAGGGCAATTTCTTCGGCATCGGCGGGATGGCGCTGGCGCTGCTGGCGACCATTTTTGGTCCCGACAGCGGCAACGTCGCCTGGATTTTGCTGGCGATGGTGATCGGTGGCGCTATTGGCGTGCGTCTGGCGCAGAAGGTCGAAATGACCGAAATGCCGGAGCTGGTAGCGATCCTGCACAGCTTCGTTGGCCTGGCCGCGGTGCTGGTGGGCTTCAACAGCTTTATCGATCATGGGCCGGGCCTGCCTGCGGTGATGGAGAATATTCATCTGACCGAAGTCTTCCTCGGCATCTTTATCGGGGCGATGACCTTTACCGGCTCGCTGGTGGCGTTCGGCAAGCTGCGCGGCAAGATTTCGTCGCGTCCGCTGATGCTGCCGCATCGCCATAAGCTCAACCTGCTGGCGCTGGTGGTCTCTTTCCTGCTGCTGCTGTGGTTTGTACGCACTGAGAGCACCGGCGCGCAGGTGTTCGCGCTGCTGCTGATGACGGTGATCGCGCTCGCCTTTGGCTGGCATCTGGTGGCCTCTATCGGCGGCGCCGATATGCCGGTAGTGGTATCGATGCTTAACTCCTACTCGGGCTGGGCGGCAGCGGCGGCGGGCTTCATGCTGAGCAATGACCTGCTGATCGTTACCGGCGCGCTGGTGGGGTCGTCAGGCGCCATCCTCTCTTACATTATGTGTAAAGCGATGAACCGCTCCTTTATCAGCGTAATCGCTGGCGGCTTCGGCACCGACACCAGCGCGGGCGGCGAGAGCGAAGAGACGGGCGAGCACCGGGAAATTAGCGTGGAAGAGACGGCCGAGCTGTTGAAGCACTCTTCATCGGTGATTATCACCCCAGGCTACGGCATGGCAGTGGCGCAGGCGCAGTACCCGGTGGCGGAGATTACCGAGAAGCTGCGCGCGCGCGGCGTCAAGGTGCGCTTCGGCATTCACCCGGTTGCGGGACGTCTGCCTGGCCATATGAACGTGCTGCTGGCGGAGGCGAAAGTGCCATACGATGTGGTGCTGGAGATGGATGAAATTAACGACGACTTCGCCGACACCGATACCGTGCTGGTCATCGGCGCCAACGACACCGTCAACCCGGCGGCGCAGGACGATCCGCGTAGCCCGATTGCGGGCATGCCAGTGCTGGAAGTATGGAAAGCGCAGAACGTCATCGTGTTTAAGCGTTCGATGAATACCGGCTATGCTGGCGTGCAGAATCCGCTGTTCTTTAAAGAGAACACGCAGATGCTGTTCGGCGATGCCAAAGCGAGCGTGGAAGGGATACTGAAAGCGCTGTAACGGTAAGGGCGGCCAGTTGGCCGCCCTTAGGTTTATGCATAAATGTGCTGACACGGGTGACAAGGCCCGATCGCAAAGACGTAAAAGCACCATCCCTGGCGGCTCGACCCGCGCAGTCCCTTGCGCGGGACGCTTTGCTCTTCGGTCCATGTCACCCGCGTTTTAAGTTTATATGCACGATAAGGGCGGCCTGTTGGCCGCCCTTGTTTTTAATCGTCGTCATCCTCTTCGTCGTCATCATCGAGCGTAATCGGCGAAGTAAAATCGTCAGGCTTGATCGCCAGCAAATCACAGCGCAGATGGTCGATAACCTGTTCCGCCGTATTGCCGAGAAACGCCGCTGACAGGCCGGTGCGGCCGATGGTGCCGAGCACCACAATCCCGGCGCTGAGCTGACTGGCAATATCGGGGATCACCTCTTCAGGCAGCCCTTTAGCGACGTGGGTAAACTCCTCGCGGATAGCGAACTTCTGACGCAGCGCCTTCATCGCCACCAGATGCTGGCCGCGGATCGCGTCGTTATACACGCTGGGATCGAAGTCAGGCAGTTCAATCGCGATATTGATTGGGGTAATGGGATAGGCGCCGACCAGATGCACCTCGGTATGGTTCACCATCTCCGCCAGCCGCGTGGTTTCACGGATCAGCTTCTGGTTTAGCTCATCGTGGTGCGGCTCTTCACTGGCGAGATTCACCGCCACGACCGCCTTGCCGCCTTCCGGCCAGGGCTGATCTTTTACCATCCACACCGGGCAGGGGCACTTGCGCAGCAGATGCCAGTCGGTAGGGGTAAAAATCACCGCCTCCAGCCGGTCGTGCTGATGCGCCATCTTCAGCACCAGATCGTGCCCGTGCGCCAGCACCTCCTGAATAATCGCCTCATAAGGGCGGTTATGCCAGACCACCTTAATTTCGATCTCCACGCCCGCCTCAAGATAGGCGCGCGCCTGCTCACGTATCCACTCGGTGCGCTGGCTGATCACGCCTTGCCGCATCGAGGCGCGCTCGTCAGGAGAGAGCAGCGTGGTCATCTCATACGAGAAATCATAAATCGGCAGGTAGGCTTTGATTTTGCCGCCGATACGCTGATTAAGGTAAACCGCGCGACGCAGCGCCGGCTGATCGTCTTGCTGGGGATCGATAGCCACCAGCATATTTTGGTAGCGGGACATAGGGAATAACTCCTTAAACCAAGGCGAACTGGTTTAAAGATAGCCTAAGTTAGGGGCGGGAAGAAGCGGAAAAGTTGCTGTGGGATCAATAAACTAACAAATTTGCGCTGCGAATCAGAGTTGCAGGGGCGTTGCGCCCATACCTGCAACTCTAATCATTAGGCGGCCAATTAATTAAGCAGCCTGAACGCTCTGACCGGCCAGTTCGGACAGCAGGTCATGGTTTTCAATAGTGATATATTTGCCTTTTACCGCCAGCATGCCCGATTTCTGAAAACGGCCCAGCAGGCGGCTGATGGTCTCAACGGTCAGGCCAAGGTAATTCCCGATGTCGCCACGCGTCATCGTCAAGCGGAACTCACGCTGGGAGAAGCCGCGCTGGCCGAAACGGCGGGAAAGGTTCCAGATAAACGCGGCCAGCCTCTCTTCGGCGTTTTTCTTCGACAGCAGCAGGATCATATCCTGGTCGCCTTTGATTTCGCCGCTCATCAGACGCATCATCTGCTGGCGCAGAGCCGGCATTTTACCTGACAGATCGTCCAGCGTTTCGAATGGGATCTCGCAGACCATCGCCGTTTCCAGCGCCTGCGCGAAGCTCGGGTGGCTGCCGCTCATAATGGCGTCGAAGCCCACCAGATCGCCCGCCAGGTGGAAGCCGGTAATCTGCTCGTCGCCCTGTTCGGTGATGGTATAGCTTTTGATGGTGCCGGAGCGGATAGCGTAGAGCGATCTCAAATCGTCGCCCGCTTTAAACAGCGTCTGGCCTTTTTGAATCGGTTTTTTGCGCTCGATAATATTGTCGAGCTGATCCAGCTCATGTTCGTTCAGGGTGAAGGGAATGCACAGCTGACTGATGCTGCAGTCCTGACAGTGGATGGCACAGCCACCTGACTGAATACGGCGAATGGTGCGTTTTTCAGTGATCATAATGTACGCTCGACGATTATTGACTGGGGTCAATTTTAACATTTTTTGTGCTGAAGGGAAATCGTCCGAGCAGTTTTAGGCTTATAAAGAGTAGGGATGTCAGACGCGGCGCGGAACCGCGCTATAACAAGCCCTGCGCGTCACATTTTTGCCGTTCGGCAAGAAAAGTTTCCACTTTTTTGATCCTGATGCGCATTTACTCAACACTATTCTGGCGCGATTCAGCGCTGGCGCACCTTTTTTAGCGTTTGCTACTATTGCATTTGCAGAGGCGGTTTTGATCTCTGTGTCCCTGATAACCTGGAGTGAGAAATGACTATGAACCTGGACGATGAAGACCTGTTTCGGGATGCCATGGGTGACGTCACTCCATTGAAAGACAGCGCCAGTACCCTGTGGCTAAAATCGCCCTCAACGAAAGCGCCGCGCCGGCCTGAAGCCGACGCGGAACAAGAGAACTTTCTTACGCGCGGCTATCTCGACATTATTCCCCTTGCGACGCCGCTGGAGTATAAGGCCGATGGCATTCAGCAGGGGGTGCTGGATAAGCTGCGCAAAGGGGAATACAAGATAGACGCCAGCCTGAACCTGCTGCGTCAGCCGGTGGAAACCTGCCGCCAGGCGGTATTCAGCTTTATGCAGCAGGCGCGCAAAGAGGGGTTGCGCAATTTACTCATTATTCACGGCAAAGGGCGCGACAATGAATCCCATGCCAATATCGTGCGCAGCTATCTGGCGCGCTGGCTGCGTCAGTTCGACGACGTCCAGACGTTCTGTAGCTCGCAGCCGCAGCACGGCGGCGCGGGTGCGCTCTATGTCGGGCTGCGTAAAACCGAAAAGGCGCGGCTGGACAACCGCGAGCGCCATGCGAAACGCAGCCGTTAACCCGGCGCCTTGCGGATGGTGGCCATCAAAATTTCAGCGCTGAGGCTCAGAGGATGGCCGGTACGGGTAATAATTCCTACCGGCTCGCCTGGACCCGATGAGCTGATGGGCAGGGCGCACAGCGCGTTATGCGCCAGATCTTCCTTAATTGCCCCTGACGGCACGAACCAGACGTAGTCATAGCGCAGCGCCAGCTGCCGCGCCAGCGAGGTGGATGAAGTTTCAACGCAGGTGCCTGGCAAGGTGCAGCCCTGTTCATCGAGCATCTGCTGCGCGATGCGGCGCGGCGCTGTGCCTTCTGGCGAAATCACTACCGGCCACTGCATTGCCCGGGAAAGAGTGACGTTGTCACTTAAAAGCGGATGTTCAGGTCGCACCACCAGCCTGAGCGACTCAAGAAACAGCAGCTCGTAGGTGAGCCCGGCCATCATATCCTTGTCCGCCATACGGCCGATGCCGATCTCGAATTCACCTGCGCGCAGCCCGGCGAGCAGCACGTTATTATGCAGCGTAGCCACCTGCACGGTTGCATGGGGCTGCTGCTGGTGAAAACGATCGAGAATTTGCGGCAGCATGCCCATGGCTGCGGTGGTCAGCGCCCCGAGGCGGATCACCACCGGACGCGTTGATACCGGCAGATTCACGCTCTGGCCCGCGTGGTTAAGCGCATCCAGCACTTTTACCGCGTGGACTAAAAACTGTTCGCCCATAGTGGTCAGCTGTGCGCCCAGCCGGCCGCGCTCAAACAGGCGAACGCCTGTTAGCTCCTCAAGCTCATTGAGGGTTTTTGACAGCGCAGGCTGGCTAAGGCTCAGCGTTTCCGCCGCCCGGCCCAGGGTTCCCTGCTGCGCCACCGCAACAAAGGTATGAAGATGGCGCAAGCGAATGCGCTGATTGAAAAGGATATTTTTGTCCATCTCTCAAACTTAATGAGTTTTATCGCCGGTCGGCAACCAGTAAACCTGATTTTTGTTAACTTTGCTGCAAAATATAATTAACAAAAACAGCGTTGCACGCGAGTGCTTGATAAAGCGAAAAAATTAGCTGACTGGCGTGCAGGTCCAGCGAAGTGTGTTAAACCCGCCTGTATAAATTCAACGCGTTAGCGCTTTAATGCTGAATAATTCTCAATATCACATAAAAAGCAGGCGTCTTATCGTTAACGATGGGCTATCATAACCGCCGTTTTTTTTACCAAAACTGATGCCTCAGGGTGAGCGCAGTGAGGAGTTCGCAGTGACCAGCGTCGAAGCCGTGGACGTTCGCCAGTTAATTAATCAGTCAGCGCTCAGCCGCTGGCAAAAGCGTCTTATCGCGCTCTGCTTTATCGTGGTTGCCCTTGACGGCATGGATATCGCGCTAATGGGCTTTATCGCGCCAGCGCTGAAGGCGGGCTGGGGCGTGACCAACCATCAGCTTGGGGTGGTGATCAGCGCGGCGCTGGTCGGGCTGGCGCTTGGCGCGATGCTGGCGGGACCGCTGGCCGATCGCTACGGTCGACGCATGATGATTATTCTCAGCGTCTTTTTCTTCGGGCTCTGGACGCTCGCCACCGCGCTGGCGAACAACATCGAGCAGATGATGCTGTTTCGCTTCTTAACCGGTCTGGGGCTGGGCGCAGCGATGCCCAACGTCGGCACGCTGGTGGCGGAGTATGCGCCAGAGCGCCGTCGCGCCTTTCTTATCACCGTGGTGTTCTGCGGCTTTACCTTCGGCGCCGCCAGCGGCGGTTTCGCCGCCTCCTGGCTGCTGCCGCGCTATGACTGGCATGCCGTGATGCTGCTGGGCGGCATTCTGCCGATGGCGGTGCTGCCGTTTCTGGTACGCGGCCTGCCGGAGTCGGTGCGCTTTCTGATCGGCCGCCGCGCGCCGGCAACGCGCATTCACGCCATTCTTGAGCGAATGCTGCCAGGCGCCACGCGGCCCGACAGCGCCTTTCACTCTCAGGAGCCGACGCTGCCGACGCAGGGCGCAATCGCTACCGTGGTGTCGCGTCGTTATCTGTTCGGCAGCCTGATGCTGTGGGGCGGCTATTTTATGGGGCTGTTCCTGGTCTACCTGATCGGCAGCTGGCTACCGTCGCTGATTAATACGCTGGGCATGTCGGTCACCGACGCAGCCATTGTCACCGCGATGTATCAGGCGGGCGGCACTCTGGGCTCGCTGTTCGCGGGCTGGCTGATGGACCGCTTCAACGCCACGCTGGCGCTGGCGGCAATCTACTTCTGCGGCGGGGTGGCGATCGTTGCCCTAGGCTTCTCTCCGGCGGAAGTCGGGATGATGAGCGGCATCGCTTTCCTGAGCGGCTTCTGCTTTAACGGAGCCAATACCGGCATGAACGCCCTGTCGGCCAGCTATTATCCTACCCATGCACGCGCGACGGGCTCCAGCTGGATGCACGGCGTCGGACGCGTCGGCGCCATCCTCAGCGCCTTTATCGGCGCGGAGATGCTCTCCCTTGGCTGGTCATTCAGCCTGATCTTCATGCTGCTGGCGATCCCTGCGCTGCTTACCACATTGATGCTGGTGATGAAAAACCGCTTCGGCTTTAAGCCGATCACAAATCCGTAACTTTTTCGCCTGCCGACAGCGCGTTGCTCTACAGTAGCAGCAATCTCGATCACGTCAGGAGCAGGCACCATGAACCACTTCCTTAGCGCGGACGCTATTCGTACGCGCTTCTCGCAGGCGATGTCCGCTATGTATCAGCAGGAGGTGCCGCAATACGGCACCCTGATGACGCTGGTGCAGCGCGTAAACGAAGCGTATTTAACCGAACGTCCCGCGCTGAAAACCCGGCTGGCTGCGGCGGACGAGCTGGGCCGCCTTAATCTGGAGCGTCACGGCGCCATTCGCGTCGGCACAGCGCAGGAGCTTGCGACGCTGCGGCAGATGTTCGCGGTGATGGGCATGGAGCCGGTCGGCTATTACGATCTCTCGCAGGCGGGCGTGCCGGTACACTCCACCGCGTTTCGGCCGGTGAGCGACGCGGCGCTGCGACATAATCCCTTTCGCATTTTTACCTCGCTGCTGCGGCTGGAGCTGATCGACGATCTCCCGCTGCGGGAAAAAGCGGCGGCGATACTGGCAAAACGTGATATTTTCACGCCGCGCTGCCGCGCGCTGATGGCACAGCACCAGCAGCAGGGCGGCCTGAATGAGGCGGACGCCGACGCCTTCGTTAAAGAGGCGCTGGAGACTTTCCGCTGGCATGCGCTGAGCACTGTCGACAGCGCCACCTATCAGGCGTTAAGCCAGCAGCACCGCCTGGTCGCCGACGTGGTCTGCTTCCCGGGATGCCATATTAACCATCTGACGCCGCGTACCCTCGATATCGACCAGGTGCAGGCGCTGATGCCGGAATACGGCATCGACCCTAAGGCGCTGATTGAAGGCCCGCCGCGGCGCGAGGTACCGATTCTGCTGCGTCAGACCAGCTTTAAAGCGCTGGAGGAGCCGGTGATTTTTCAGCAGGGCGAAAGCGGCACCCATACCGCGCGCTTTGGCGAAATTGAACAGCGGGGCGCGGCGCTGACGCCGAAAGGCCGCGCGCTTTACGATCGTCTGCTGGCGGCAGCCGGCACCGGCGTCGACAACCATCAGCATCAGCAGCACCTGGCCGAGGTGTTTCGCGCCTTCCCCGATGATGAGCGGAGCCTGCGCGAGCAGGAGCTCGCCTGGTTTAACTATCGTCTGAGTGAGCAGGGTGAGGCGCAGCCGCCGCAGCCGGGCGAATCGCTGGCGACGCTGATTGAACAGGGCCGCATCATTGCCGATCCGATCGTGTACGAAGATTTCTTGCCGGTCAGCGCGGCAGGTATTTTCCAGTCGAATCTGGGCGATCGGGCGCAGGGCCGTTCCGCCGGTCACGCCAGCAGGGCCGATTTTGAAGCGGCGCTGGGCGCGCCGGTGCAGGATGAAATGCGGCTTTATCAGGCGCGGCAGCAGCAATCGCTGGCCCGGTGCGGTTTGCATCAGGGGTGATGGCGTCGATTCAGCATAATCTGCAAATGCCCTAAGGACATAGACAATATCTTAACGCCCTGTAGATAATGCCTTAACGCTTTATCAGGGAACAGGTAATGAAAAACAGACGACCTCTGCGCCTCAGCACAGCCGAAGGCGAGCTAAGAGGAAGTATGGATGATGATCTCTTTGTCTTTAAGGGTATTCCATATGCCGCCGCGCCAGTAGGTGCACTACGCTGGCGCGCCCCCCAGCCGGTTACGCCGTGGCACGAGGTGCGCGACGCCACCGAATTCGGCGCCGCCTGCTGGCAGGATCGCACGCTCTGTGCTGTCGCCGGCGGCGGCGACCCCGGCCCGCTCAGCGAAGACTGCCTCTATCTTAACGTCTGGACCCCCGACGTCGACCCTGCGCGGCCGCTGCCAGTAATGGTGTGGCTGCACGGCGGCGGCTTCGTGATGGGATCGGGCGGGCTGGCGCCATATAACGGCAAGCCGCTGGCGGCGCGCGGCGCCGTAGTAGTGACGATTAATTACCGTCTCGGCCATCTCGGCTTTTTTGCGCATCCTGCGCTGGATGCGGAGTATCGCGACGGCGGCATCGTCAACAATTTCGCCTTGCTGGATCAAATCGCCGCGCTGCAGTGGGTGCAGCGCAACATTCCCGCGTTTGGCGGTAACCGTGACAACGTCACGCTTTTTGGTGAATCCTCTGGCGCGCGCAGCGTGCTTTCGCTCTGCTGTTCGCCACTGGCGGAGGGATTGTTTCACAAAGCGATCGTGCAGAGCGCCTACAGCCTGCCTGACAAACCGCGCAAAGCGGCGCTGCAGCAGGGCGAGCAGGTCGCGGCGCACCTTGGTCTGCCCAACGCCACTGCGCAGCAGCTGCGCGAACTGCCTGCAGACGCCTTCTGGCCGCTGGCGTCGCCCTTATGGCACGGGCCGGTGCCGATTGCCGGTGACGCCGTGCTGCCCCAGCCGATGCTGAATACCTTTATGGCGGCGCGCCAGCATCGCATTCCGCTGATGGCAGGTAGCAACAGCGACGAAGCGAGCGTACTGGAATACTTCAACGTCGACAGCGCCGAGGTGATGCGCCAGCTGCGCGTCAACCGGCCGTTCAGCTATCGGCTGCTGAAGTGGCTGTATGATATTCACGACGATCGCCTGCTGGGACGCGCGGCGGCGCGCGATATGGCTTTCAGCGTCATGCCGTGGATCCTGATGCGCGCCCAGCACAACGTCGGCATGCCGGGCTGGCGCTACTGGTTCGACTATGTCTCCGAGCAGTCGCGCGAGCTCTGTCCGCACGGGGCCTGGCACGGCAATGAGGTGCCCTATACCCTCAACACCCTTACGGCGATGCAGCCCGCCGACAGCGAACGGCCCTATACCGCCGCCGACTGCGCCTTTGCGCAGCACATGGCGGACTACTGGTTCACCTTTGCGCGCGACGCGAGCGCATTCAGCCATCGGCTGGAGGGGGAGATAAACTGGCCCGTCTGGCACCCTGGCGACGACGTCACGCTGGCGTTCGGCGAGGGCGGAAAAGGGGCGCTGCTGCTCAAGCGCAATTTCTTACGCGCCCGGCTGAGGCTGTTTCGCCTGCTGATGAAAAGCATGGTGAAGCTTTGACGGCTAATTAATAAGGCGCCGGCAAGGTTTGCCCCCAGGCCTGGCGGAGGAAATGATTTTAAATCATGGTGTTATCTCCGCATTGTGCTGGCGCATTAAGCAACTTTATTGCTGATTAAAAGGCTATACCTTCCTCAATCCCTGCCGATAACCCCTTTATGCCCGAGCTTATCGGGCCACTCTCGGTTTTCACCGTCAAGGAATTGGCTATGGGTATATTAAAAAACTTCACAATTCGCGCCGTTATGCTGTGGATTCTCGGCCTGTTTTGCCTGTTGTGGTGCGCGGTGGGCTGGTTCAGCGTCCACTCCCTTAGTAAGCTAAGCAACGGCAATGACGTCGATCGTCAGCTGGTCGCGCAGATGACCACTTTAAGCAAGGGCAACGACCAGTATTTCCGCGTTATTACGCGCCTGTCGCGCGTGATGGAGATGAAAGCCAGCGGCGCGTAGCCAGTCGACGCCGACTGGAAGCCGGTGCAGCAGGCGCTGGATGGCATGACCCAGCAGCTGGCGCAGTTTAAACAGATGGCGCCCGGCCCGATGGATCCGCAGATCGTTGACCAGACCATTGCCAACTGGCAAAAGCTGCTCGATGAGGGCGTGACGCCGCAGCTGGAAAAGGCGCGCCAGGGGTCGCTTGAGGTCTATCGTCAGCACGCCAGCTCGGTGACGCCTGCGCTGAGCCGCGCCTTTGGCGCCAGCGCCGAAGCCTTTAACCAGGCGGCGGCGGTTAAGCTTGATGAGACCCGCGTTAACGTCGATCGCCTGACCGTGCTGACCAAAATCACGCTGGTGGCGGCGGTCTTCGCCGGCCTGCTGATCCTGCTGTTTACCGACCGCTATCTGGTCACCATGCTGGTGAAGCCGCTGGACCGTATCCGCGAGCATTTTGCCGTGATCGCCACCGGCGATCTCAGCCAGCCGGTCGCGCCGTTCGGCCGCAACTGCGTCGGCAAGCTGGTGCCGCTGCTGAGCGTCATGCAGGATAGCCTGCGCGAAGCGGTCAGCGCCATTCGCAGCGGCACCGAAAATATCTCCCGCGGCGCGGCGGAGATTTCGGCAGGCAACAACGATCTCTCTTCCCGCACCGAAGAGCAGGCGGCGGCGCTGGAGCAGACTGCCGCCAGCATGGAGCAGCTGACCGCGACGGTGAAATTCAACGCCGACAATGCCCGTCAGGCCAGCAGGCTGGCGGAAACCGCTTCGTCGACCGCGCAGCAGGGCGGCCAGCTGGTGAGCGAAGTGGTCTCTACCATGAACGGCATCTCCGGCAGCTCGAAAAAGATCGCCGAGATCACCAACGTCATTAACGGCATCGCCTTTCAGACCAATATTCTGGCGCTGAACGCCGCGGTGGAAGCGGCGCGCGCCGGTGAGCAGGGCCGCGGCTTCGCGGTGGTCGCCAGCGAGGTTCGCAATCTGGCGCAGCGAAGCGCCGCCGCGGCGAAAGAGATCGCCGCGCTGATTGAGGATTCGGTGCAGCGCGTGGACAAAGGCGCGACGCTGGTGGGCAACACTGGCAACACCATGCACCACATTCTCAAGTCGGTGCAGGACGTGGACGCCATCATGAAGCAGATCGCCGCCGCGTCGGAAGAGCAGAGCAAAGGCATTTCACAGGTAGGCGTCGCCGTCACCGAAATGGACAGCGTGACGCAGCAGAACGCCTCGCTGGTGGAAGAGGTCTCTGCCGCCGCCGCCGCGCTGGCGCGTCAGACCGAATCGCTGGAAGCCTCTGTCTCCCGCTTCCGCCTCTCGTCGCAGGAGCCGCTGGCCAGCGCGCCGTCAGGCAGCAACCGCTCGACCCCGGCTGTCGGCGGTACGCCGCGCCCTAAAGCAGCGTCAAACGCCGACTGGGTCACCTTTTAAGCGCGTGACAGCCACGCCGCCAGATCCGCAAGGTAAGGCGGCGCTTCCCTGAACGGGCGCTGCAGCAAACTGTAGGCCGCCCCGGTTTTCACCCTGCTGGCGAACGGCGCAATCAGACGCCGGTTCGCCAGATCGCTCTCCACCAGATTGATATCCGCCACCGTTACGCCAAACCCCTGTATCGCCGCGCTGATCGCCAGATCCATGGTGCTGAAGTGTTGATTACGCGTCATCGTCAGACGGCTATTCTGGGCACTGAGCCACAGCTGCCAGTCGCGGGTATCGCCAGTGGGGTGCAGAAAGGTCATCGAGGCCAGCGCCTCGGGCGAGGCGGGCGGCACGGCATTGGCCGCCATCACCGGCGTGATCGCCTCGTCAAACAGATGGATCGCCCCAGGCGGCGGCGTGCCGTACAGAACGGCGGCGTCGAACCCCTCCAGCTGCGCGTGATGCTCAAGCGTGGTCGTCAGCGCGACATGCAGTTCCGGCCGCAGCTGCTCCAGCGCTACCAGCCGCGGCACCAGCCAGCGCATGGCGCAGGTCGGCGCCTTGAGCCGAATCACCCCATGCTGGCGCATCGCCTTATCCGTCGCGCCCGCTATCAGCTCGAAGCCCTGACGCAGCTCCGGCAGCAGCGCCGCCCCCTGCGAGGTCAGGCGCAGACCACGCGCATGGCGCTCGAACAGCGCAAATCCCAGATAGTGTTCAAGGGTGGCGATCTTGCGGCTCACCGCGCCCTGGGTAATACAGAGTTCGCCTGCCGCGCGCGTCAGGTTGAGATGACGCGCGGTCACCAGAAAAGCGTGTATGGCGTTAAGCGGCAAAGAACGCGGCATCATCACTCCAGCTATGCAAATTAGTCATGGCTATTATGACAACAATTCGCTTGTCGGCTCAAGCGTAGGGTCGTTGAATAGATATTAAAGAAATCGACATTTTTATGCAGCGATACAGGAGCATGACCGATGAAAAGCAGCGTTAACGTCACGTCGAAACTGCCTGACGTAGGCACCACCATATTCAGCGTCATCGGCCAGCTCTCCGCGCAGCACCAGGCCATTAACCTGTCGCAGGGGGCACCCAACTTTCCGTGCGATCCGGCGCTGGTGGAGGCGGTCAGCCGCGCCATGCGCGAAGGGCATAACCAGTACGCACCCATGACCGGCTGGCCCGCGCTGAAAGAGGCGCTGGCGGCGAAGGTTGGGGCGCTTTACGGGCAACACTACGATCCTGCGACCGAAGTGCTGATTAGCGGCAGCGCCAGCCAGGGCATTTATATGGCGATCGCGGGGCTGGTGAACCGGGGCGATGAGGTGATTTTCTTCGAGCCAGCCTTCGACAGCTACGCGCCGGTGGTGCGTTTGCAGGGCGGTACGCCGGTTGGCCTGAAGCTGCGCTTCCCTGACTACGCCATCGACTGGGAGGCGCTGCGCGCTGCGCTGACGCCCCGCACCCGTATGATCATCATCAACACGCCGCATAACCCGAGCGCGCAGGTGCTGACGCCTGCCGATCTGGCGCAGCTGGCAGCGCTGACGCGCAACACCGATATTGTGGTGCTCTCCGACGAAGTCTACGAGCATATCCTGTTCGACGGCCGCGCCCACTGCGGCATGGCGACCCATCCGGAACTGGCGCAGCGCAGCGTTATTGTCTCCTCTTTCGGCAAAACCTTTCATGTCACCGGCTGGCGCGTCGGCTACTGCCTTGCGCCCGCCGAGCTGATGGAGGAGCTGGTCAAGGTGCACCAGTTTATGATGTACGCCGCCGATACGCCGATGCAGATCGGGTTTGCGCACTATCTGCAGCGCGCCGAAAACTATCTGTCGCTGTCGGCGTTCTATCAGCAAAAGCGCGATCGCCTGGTGACGCTGCTGCAGGATTCGCCCTTTAAGCTGCTGCCATGCGCCGGTTCGTTTTTTGTTTTGGCCAGCTACGGACATTTCAGTGACGAACCTGACAGCGAGATGGTAAAACGTCTTATCGTCGAACACGGCGTGGCAACCATCCCGCTTTCGGCGTTTTATATGGACGGCACCGATAACAACGTGATTCGTCTCTCTTTTGCCAAAGACGACGCCACCCTGCAGCGCGGCGCAGAAGCGCTCTGTCGGGTTAAGGGTTAATCTCAGGGGAAAATAAATGAAAAAAATCAATGCGCTCTTTCTTGCTCTGGGCATGATGAGTTCGGTGCACGCACTGGCGGCGGAAACGCTGCGTTACGGGCTTGAATCGCAGTATGCGCCGTTCGAGAGCCGCAATGCGCAGGGCGAGCTCGAAGGGTTCGATATTGAGCTGGGCAAGGCTATTTGCGCCACCGGGAATTTCAACTGTCAGTGGGTGGAGAGCAGCTTCGATGCCCTGATCCCGGCGCTGCAGGCGAAGAAGTTTGACGCCATTAACTCGGCGATGAACATCACCGAGGCGCGGGCAAAAAGCATCGACTTCACAAAGCCGATCTACCGTATTCCAAGCATGCTGATCGTAAAAGAGGGCGAGAAGCTGCAGCCGACCGCTGAGGCGCTGAAGGGCAAGAATATCGGCGTGCTGCAGGGCTCGATTCAGGAAACCTACGCCAAAAAGCACTGGGAGCCCCAGGGCGTGACCGTCACCTCCTATCAGGATCAGAATCAGGTCTATAACGATATGGTCGCAGGCCGTCTGGACGGCACGCTGGTGATGTCCGCCGCTGGCCAGTCGGGCTTCCTCGATAAGCCACAGGGCAAAGGCTTTGCTTTTGCCGGTAAGGCGGTTGAGGATGACGCCATCCTCGGCTCCGGCATCGGTTTCGGTCTGCGCAAGGGCGATACGAAGCTGAAGCAGGAGCTGGATGCGGCGATTACCAAAATCCAGGATGACGGCACGGTGAAGAAGCTGGCGGCGAAATATTTCCCCGGCATTGACGTGAGTGCAACAAATTAAGAAAAGAGGCGGCTCACAGCCGCCTTTATTGTCTGCGGTCACGGCTGCTTTGATACCGTTTCGCGCCGTTGGCTGGCCCACAGAATGACCTCTTTATCATCGTATTCCTCATGCCCTTTACACCCAAAATCAACGCAGCCTAAACCAGCACGCGCTGTGGCTGTAAACGATCAAAATATCCCCTGAATATTTCTTTACAATTCGCCTTCCTGAACTAAACCAGGTATTTGATAAGAAAATTTCCGCCAGACTCGCTCAAGAGAAGCATGCTCAAGGGATAATTTGAATGACTAAATTGCCTCAGTTTTCGCTCGCCTTTTTTCATCCTCGCTACTGGCTCAGTTGGATCGGGATCGTCGCGCTCTGGCTGGTGGTGCAACTGCCTTATCCGCTACTGATGAAAACAGGCCCCATACTCGGTCAAATCGCCAGACGCCTGTTACCGCGACGGGTGGAGATCGCCCGCCGCAATCTCGCTCTCTGCTTTCCTCAGATGGATAACGATAAACGCGAAACCTTGCTGGAGCAGAATTTTGCGTCAGTGGGGATGGGGATTCTGGAGACCGGCATGGCATGGTTCTGGCCCGAGCAGAGGGTGCGCAAATACGTTAGCGTAAGCGGTTATGAGCATATGGAGCAGGCACGGAAAAAGGGCAAAGGGGTGGTGCTGATTGGCATGCATTTTCTTACGCTTGAACTGGGCGCGCGTATTTTCGGGATGCTTAATCCGGGCATAGGCGTTTATCGTCCCAACAACAACAGGCTGCTTGACTGGCTACAAACGCGTGGACGCCTGCGGTCAAATAAAAGCATGCTGGATCGCTATGATTTAAAAGGCATGATCCGCGCCCTAAAGCAGAATGAAATTCTCTGGTACGCGCCCGACCATGATTACGGAAAAAACAACAGCGTATTTGTGCCTTTTTTTGCCGTGCCGGATGCCGCCACGACCTCAGGCAGTTACATGCTGGTTAAAAGCGCGCGTCCGGCCGTCATTCCCTTTGTGCCGCGCCGCAAGGCGGATGGCTCAGGCTATGAGCTGATTATTATGGAAGATATCAGCGACGCGCTGCAGGGCGCGGACAAGGAATCTGTCGCTCACCAAATGAACCAGGCGATTGAGCGTGCCGTCATGCTGGCACCTGAGCAGTATATGTGGCTGCATCGGCGCTTTAAAACGCGACCCGACGGACAACCAGACCGCTACGCTCGCAAAACAACGCCTGAACCAATCGAAACCCGGCGATTTGAGCAGAAGGCTCAGGCTGAGCAGGGGCAGCAAGGTCAACAAATGTGACCTGACCTTGTTGTGGCAGCGTTGGGTATAGCACGCATTCGCTGCTCTCCTCTCTTGTCGCTCGCATTGACACGGCAGGAGAGGAGGGCGTGGCTTTACCGGCTACGCCGTGCTTCACCCTACGTTGTTAAGGCATCGCCGCCAGCAGGCACAGCCGTTCCGCCACCTGATAAGATTTCACAAAGGATGAAATCGGCAGAAATTCGAAGCGGGAGTGAAAGTTATGCGCGCCGGTAAAAAAGTTCGGCGTCAGCAACCCTTTCGCCGACAGCGCGGCGCCGTCGGTGCCACCACGCATCGGGATCACTTTAGGCTCGATATTGAGATCCGCGAGCGCGGTGAAGATCAGATCGATGGCGCGACGATCCTCACCGACAGCGTTGCTGATGTTGCTGTAGATGTCGCTGATGCGGATGGCGACGCTGCCGGTTGGGTAACGCTGCGCAATGTCCGCCACCGCCTGCTGCAGCGCCTCTTTGCGTGCGGCAAACTGCGCCAGATCGAAATCGCGAATTGAAGCCTTTAACGTCGCCTGGCTGGCGCCCGCCTGCATCTCGTTAAACCAGATATAGCCTTCTCGGCCCTCAGTATGCTCTGGCGTTTCGCGGCGATCGAACAGGCTGATAAAGTCGTGCGCCATCAGCAGCGGATTGACCAGCACCCCTTTGGCTGACATCGGATGCGCCGGGACGCCGGTAAAGGTAATTTCTGCCGACGCAGCGTTAAAGTTTTCATAGACCACTTCACCCAGCTCGCAGCAGTCGATGGTCCAGGCGAAATCGACGTTAAAGCGCTTTTCCAGATCGAGCGCCTTCGCGCCGCGCAGCCCAATCTCTTCGTCGGGCACAAAGGCCACCACGATATCGCCGTGATCGCCCTGCAAATTCTCCATCAGCGTCATTACCACCGTCACCGCCGCTTTATTGTCCGCGCCCAGCACGCTGGTGCCGTCGCTGAAAATAATCTCCTCCCCAATATAGGGTGCGATCTCCGGATGCTCGTCGCGGCGCAGCCAGATATCGTCGCGCGCGTTGAGCAGCAGATCCTCGCCCTGCCAGGTGAGGATCTGCGGATGAATATCGGGCGACAGCCCCACATCAACCGTATCGATATGGGTGATAAACCCGATGCGCGGCGCGCTGGGCCGGTTGCCGCGCTTCACCGCCGTCACGGTGGCGCAGTCGTCGATCTCCACCTTATCCAGCCCGAGAGCGGTCAGCTCCTGCGCCAGCAGCTGCGCCATAGCGTGCTGGCTCGGCGTGCTTGGCAAGGTGTCTGATTTGGCGTCGCTCTGGCTGCTGACCGCCAGATAGCGAAAAAAACGTTGAGTTAACTGATGTGCAAGGGCTGTCATCACCGTTCCTTATTTGTCTGCTAACAGCGGGATTCGCTATGTTACGAAAACGTGGTATCCATAGAGCGTCTGGAACATTTAGGGAATCTGACCAACGGAAGTCAATAAAAAGTGAGGAAATGATGAAAGTGAAGATAGCGATGCTGGCGTTGCTGACCGCTACCCTGGCGCATAACGCCAGCGCGAAAACGCTGGTTTACTGCGCCGAAGGGTCGCCGGAAAATTTCAATCCGCAGCTCTACACCTCGGGAACCAGCGTGGACGCCAGCGCGGTGCCGGTTTTTAACCGGCTGGTGGATTTCAAATATGGCACCACCGAGCTGATACCGAGCCTGGCGGAAAGCTGGGAGATTAGCCCTGACGGCAAGGTCTATACCTTCCATCTGCGCAAAAACGTCCCTTTTCAGAGCAATAAACTCTTTAAACCCAGCCGCGATTTCAACGCCGACGACGTTATCTTCTCTTTTATGCGGCAGATGGATAGCAAAAACCCTTACCACAACGTCTCTGGCGGCACCTACGCTAACTTCGACAGCCTGGAGTTGACCACGCTAATCAAGCGCATCGATCGCGTCGACGACCACACCGTGCGCTTTACCCTGAATCACGCGGAGGCGCCGTTTCTCGCCGATCTCGCCTGGTATTTCGCTTCGATTCACTCCGCTGAATATGCTGACCAGATGTTGAAAGCCGGCACGCCGGAGAAAGTCGATATGGATCCCATCGGCACCGGACCATTCCAGCTGATGCAGTATCAGAAAGACTCGCGCATTCTCTATAAGGCTTTTCCGGGCTACTGGGCCGGCAAGGCAAAGCTCGACCGCATCGTGTTCAGCATTACGCCGGACGCCTCGGTGCGGCTTGCCAAGCTGGAAAAGGGGGAGTGTCAGATCATGCCGTTCCCAAACCCCGCCGACCTGGAGAAGATGCGCAGTAATCCGGCGATCAACCTGATGCAAAAAGCGGGGCTCAATACCGGCTTCCTTGCGTTCAACACCACGAAAGCGCCGCTGGATAAGGTGGAGGTGCGACAGGCGCTGGCGATGGCGATCAATAAGCCCGCCATTATCGACGCCATTTTTAAAGGCACCGGCACCGCGGCGAAAAACATTCTGCCGCCGGGCGTCTGGAGTGAAAACCGGGACCTGAAAGATTACGATTACGATCCTGAGAAAGCCAAAGCGCTGCTACAGCAGGCGGGTATTAAGCCCGGCACGGAAATCGCGCTCTGGGCGATGCCGGTTTCCCGTCCCTATAACCCTAACGCGCGCCGTATGGCAGAGATGATTCAGGCGGACTGGGCAAAGGTCGGCATCAAGGCCTCTATCGTCACCTACGAATGGGGCGAGTATCTCAAGCGGGTGCGCAGCGGCGAGCATCAGGCGGCACTGATGGGATGGACCACCGCCACCGGCGATCCCGACAACTTTTTCGGGCCGCTCTACAGCTGCAAATCGACTCAGGGCGGCTCCAACTCCTCGAAGTGGTGCTATCAGCCGTTTGAGAAGCTGATCGCCGCGGCGCGCGCCGAGCCGGATCAAAGCAAGCGCACCGCGCTCTACCTGCAGGCGCAGCAGATCATGCATGATCAAATGCCTGCGGTAATGATTGCCCACTCGACCATCTTCGAGCCGGTACGCAAAGAGGTGAGCGGCTACGATATCGATCCGTTCGGCAAGCACATTTTCTATCCGGTCGATATCAAAGAGTAATCAGAGCAGCCTGACTGGCGATAGCGCTAATGCGCTGCTGAAGAAAGGTGAGAAAGGGCGTCAGCGCCGCGTTGCGCTGTCGCCCCGACACGCGCTGCAGCTGTAGCGTGCGCTGGCTAAGCTGGTCGACCCCCATTTCGCGCAGCACCAGCTGCTGGGCCTGCGTTGCGTTGATCAGGGTAAACGCGCTGCTGATGGTGATCGCCTCAGGCGTATTGAGCAGAAACTGATAGAGCGTGGCGAAATAGTCGCAGGTCAGCACCGGCTCGATCACGCAGCCGCGCATCTGACAGGCGAGATCGAACAGCTGCCGCACCGTGGTGTTCTGCTCCGGCAACGCCATCGGATAGTGGCTGAGCGCCTCCAGCGTCACCGGCTGCTGCGCCAGCGGATGATCCCTGTGCATGGCCAGCAGCACCGGTGCAGGCCAGGAATCTATGACTTCCACGCCACGCTCCGGGTGCAGACTAAACTGCAGCGCCACGTCACACTCTCCGGCGCGCACTCGCTCCGCTACGCTCTGCGCGCTCTCAACCTTGAGCGCAAAATAGACGCCGGGATGCAGCGCGCGAAACTCCGCCAGCAGGCCTGGCAGCAGGCTGAACGCCATGCCGTCGGTGCAGGCGACGCGAATAAGCGTGCGGCGTATCGCCTTCAGCCCCTTTATCTCCGCCAGCGCGTACGCCATATCCCGCTGGCTTTGCCGTACCTGACGGGCAAAAATTTCTCCCGCCTCATTGAGCACCATGCCGCGCGCGTGACGATCGAACAGCGGTGCGCCCACCTGTGCCTCCAGCCGCTGGATCTGTCGGCTGATGGCGGAGACGGCGACAAACAACTGCTCGCTGGCGGCGCTCAGCGAACCGCTGTTGGCCACGGCAAGGAAATAACGGATTTCACTGCTCAGCATCGCTCCCCCCCTGCACCCCAGCGGTGCATGCTTCTTTATCGGGCATTTTAACTTTGCTTTTAAAGCAAGGCTATGTCGATAAATTGATAATTGTGGCAACGCCAGCCTTTTGGCAAAGATAGAGCGACACCACAATAAAAAAGACAGGGCAAACATGACGGAACAACAGGCAGTTGATCAGGCGATGCGCTATTTCGATAGCGGTGAATTCCAGCGGCTACTGGCGCGTCGTGTGGCGTGCGCCACCGAAAGTCAGCGGGCGGATCGCGACGGCGAGCTACATCACTATTTGCAGCAGGAGATCGCGCCGCAGCTGGCGGCGATTGGCTTTACGCTGCACCTTATCGACAATCCGGCAGCAAATAATCCGCCTTTTCTGGTGGCGACACGCATTGAAGAGGCGACGCTGCCGACCCTGCTGCTCTATGGTCACGGCGACGTGGTGTTCGGCGACGATGAGAACTGGCGCGACGGCCTCAACCCCTGGCAGCTGACCGAAGAGGGCGACCGCTGGTATGGTCGCGGCAGCGCGGACAATAAAGGCCAGCACTGCGTCAATCTGGCGGCGCTGGAGCAAATTTACCAGGCGCGCGGCGGCCGGCTCGGCTTTAACTGCAAGATCCTGTTCGAGATGGGTGAAGAGATCAGCTCGCCGGGGCTGGCCGATCTGTGCCGCCAGCAGCAGGCGCTGCTGCGCGCCGACCTCTTTATCGCCTCCGACGGCCCGCGCGTCAGCGCACCGCGGCCGACGCTGTTTCTCGGCTCGCGCGGCGCGGCCAATTTTCGCCTCACCATCCGCGCGCGCGACAACGCTTATCACTCTGGCAACTGGGGTGGGCTGCTCAGCAACCCAGGCATCCAGCTGGCGAACGCCATCGCTTCGCTGGTTAACGCCCACGGCGTACTGCAGGTCGAGGCGCTGAAGCCCGACTCGCTGAGTGCGGCGGTACGCGCCATTCTCAGCGATATTGAGGTGGGCGGCATGCCGGGCGATCCGGCGCTGGACGCCACCTGGGGCGAACCGGGCCTGACGGCAGCGGAACGGCTCTACGGCTGGAACACGCTGGAGGTGCTGGCGTTTGAGGCTGGCAACCCGGCGCGCCCCATGAACGCAATTCCCGGCGAGGCGACCGCGGTGTGCCAGCTGCGCTTTGTAGTGGGCACCGACTGGGAAAACCTGGTGGCGCACGTCGAGGCGCACCTGCGCACCCACGGGTTCGACTATGTGCAGGTTGAATTCCTGCGCGGCTCACCCGCCACGCGTCTCGACCCGCAAAGTCCGCTGGTTGCCTGGGCGCTGGAGAATCTGGCCATCAGCAGCGGCAAAAAACCGGCGCTGCTGCCTAATCTGGGTGGTTCTCTGCCGAACGAGGTCTTTTCTGACATTTTGGGACTGCCGACGCTTTGGGTGCCGCACTCCTATCCCGCCTGTGGCCAGCACGGCGTCAACGAGCATATGCTGAAGTCTGTCGCACGCGAAGGGCTGCAGATCATGACGCGGCTGTTCTGGCAGCTGGGCGAAGAGGGCAAGGCGCTGCTCGCGCGGCAGCAGGCTTACCAGGGGGAAGGCAAATGAGCACGCTAACGCAAGCCGCAACGCAGGTTCAGACGAAGCCGAGCCTGCACAAAACGTTATTTGCCACCTGCATCGGCAACGCGCTGGAGTGGTTTGATATTGCGGTCTACGGCTTCTTTGCCAGCTATATCGCCCACGCTTTTTTCCCTACCAGCGACGCCTCTGTGTCGCTGCTGCTGACCTTCGGCAGCTTTGGCATCTCTTTCCTTATCCGTCCGCTCGGCGCGGTGGTGCTGGGCAACTACGCCGATCGCCACGGTCGCAAAAAGGCGCTGCTGCTCTCGATCAACCTGATGATGCTGGGCGGCGCGATCATCACCTTTATGCCGGAATATGGCACCATCGGGCTGGCGGCACCGCTGCTGATTATGCTGGCGCGCCTGATTCAGGGCTTTTCGGCGGGTGGCGAGTTCGGCAGCTCGACGGCGTTTCTGGTGGAGCATTTTCCCGAGCGCAAAGCCTTTATCGCCAGCTGGCAGTTCGCGACGCAGGGCGCAAGCACGCTGATGGCCTCCGCCTTTGGCCTCGGGCTGACGCAGATCCTCAGCGAGGCGCAAATTCAGTCCTGGGGCTGGCGCATTCCTTTCGCCTTTGGCCTGCTGATTGGCCCGCTGGGGATCTATATACGCCGCCACGTGCATGAACCGGCCAGCTTTGCGCAGCAGGAGAAAAGCGCGGCGCCGTTGAAACAGCTGTTCGGTGGTCAGAAAGAGCTGATGCTGCTGGCGGTTGGGCTGATGGTGATTTCAACGGCGGTTAACTACATGCTGAACTATGTGCCGACCTACGCCACTAAAACGCTGCATCTGCCGGGCAGCGTCGCGTTTAGCGCCACGCTGCTGGCGGGAACGATTCTTACCCTGGTGACGCCGCTGATGGGGCTGTGGGCCGAACGCGTAGGGCGCGTGCCGCTGATGTGGGGGTCGCTGCTGCTGCTGCTGGTCACCATCTATCCCGCCTTCCGCTATATGGTGAATCATACCTCGGCGCTGACGCTGATGCTGCTGGTGGGCTGGATGGCGCTGCTGAAATCGATCTACTTTTCCACCGTGCCGTCGGTGATGGCGGATCTTTTTCCCTCCGTTACGCGCGCCAGCGGCATGGCGATCAGCTATAACGTCGCGGTGACAATATTTGGCGGTTTCGCCCCGCTGGTCTGCACGCTGCTGATTAACGCCACCGGCAGCAGCCTCGCACCGGGCTACTACCTGATGGCGGTATCGCTGCTGAGCGCCGCGGCGCTGCTGCGCAGCCGGTCACGCGTAGCCTGAACGCCCGATGGTGCTGCAGGCGAATGAGCGAGTCCGATCGCTAAAGCGCACGATGTCCTCCCTGAGGCGGGAGGCTTTGCGCGCTGGGCCCGCTTACTCGCCCGGGCGCTCAGACCGCCCGGGAAGAGGGGCCAGGCCTTACAGCGAAAACTGCAGATAGGCGACGTGGGTCTGCAGATACTCCTCCAGCCCATGTCGACCGTCGGCGCCGCCAATGCCCGATTTACGCCAGCCCGCATGGAACCCCTGCATCGCTTCGAAATTCTCGCGGTTGACGTAGGTTTCGCCAAACTTCAGCTTACGCAGCGCCACCATGGTGGTATTGAGATCCCGCGTATAAATAGAGGAGGTGAGGCCGTACTCGCAGTCGTTAGCCAGCGCAATCGCCTCGTCCAGCGTTTTGAAGGTCATTACCGGTAGCACCGGCCCAAAGATCTCCTCGCGCATAATCTCCATATCCTGACGGACGTCAGTGATAATCGTCGGCTGGAAAAAGAATCCCTTCTCACCGGCGCGCTTGCCGCCCAGCACCACCTTGCCGCCCGCGGCCACGGCGTCCGCCACTTTCTTCTCAACGCGCGCCAGCGCGGCGGCGTTAATCAGCGGCCCCATATCCAGATCGCGCTGCTCCGCCGGATCGCCGAAGGTGACGCCTTTGAACGCCTCGGTCAGCGCAGACATAAAGCGATCGTAAATGCCCTCCTGCACATAGACGCGCTCCGCGCAGTTGCAGACCTGGCCGCTGTTAATCACGCGGGAGCTGACGATCGCCTTAACCGCAAGCTCGACGTCAGCATCATCCATCACGATGGCGGGTGCCTTGCCGCCCAGCTCCAGCGAAACCTTAGTCACGTTCTTCGCCGCTGCCGTCATAGTGGCGACGCCTGCGCCAACGCTGCCGGTCAGGCTGACCAGGCCAACCTTCGCGTTTGCAGCCAGCTCTTGCCCAATCTCCGGACCGTAGCCATAGACAAAGTTAATCACGCCCGGCGGCAGGCCGATATGATGAACGATCTCGGCAAAGATGCCAGCGTTGAGCGGCGTCAGCTCGCTGGGCTTGATTACAATAGTGTTGCCGGTGATCAACGCGGGCGCCGCTTTACGGGCAATCAAAAAGAAAGGGAAGTTCCACGGCAGAATGCCGGTAGTGACGCCGATCGCCTTTTTAAAAACGAAAATATTTTCATTGGGTCGATCGCTGTTGACGATCTCGCCTTCATAGCGGCGCGCCCATTCGGCCATATAGTCCAGATAATCGGCGGTGAACAGCACCTCTGTCTGTGCAAGCCCCTGCGTTTTGCCGCCTTCGGCGACGATAGTGGCGGTCAGCTCCGGCTCGCGATCGCGAATAGCGGCCGCCAGCTTGCGCAGCCAGCCGCCGCGCTCCACGGCAGGCAGCGCTTCCCATGCCGGCTGTGCGGCTTCGGCGGCGTCAATCGCGCGGCTGGCGTCCTGCGCGCAGCCTTCAGGTATGCGAGCCAGCAGCGCTTCGGTGGCGGGGTTGATCACCTCAATCCAGTTGTCTCCGCTGTGCGCGATAAACTCACCGTTAACATAATGTTTGAGCTGTGTTGTCATCTGCCGAATCTCCGATGTCGGGTACGTTAATAAAATGTTCTGTAAATGCAGCGTGAAACAAAACGTATGGCGACACCTTAGCCTGATTGCCACAGGCGACGCGGCGCTGGCAAACAGACGCAAATTGGCGCGATGAGGGCGGCAAAAGGTTGTATTCAGCGGCGCAGGCCCGCATATCTTATCTACGTTGCGCAAAATGGAATTTGGGCCAACACTTTCAGAAGGCATGAGGAGGATGTTATGGCTAGCGGATGGGCGTCAGATGGCGCCGTTCAGGAACAGATTGAAAGTACGGTGAACGATGAGATTGCGCGCGTGCGTGGCAGCATGCACAAGGGCGAAAGCGCGGAGTTTTGCGACGAGTGCGGCGAGCCGATCCCGCAGGCGCGCCGTGAGGCAGTGCCGGGCGTGCGCTTCTGTCTGGCGTGTCAGCAGGCGCATGATAAAGCGCAGAAGGGCAGCGCGCTCTTTAACCGCCGCGGCAGTAAAGACAGTCAGTTACGCTAGTTCAGGAACCTGGCATGGCGAGCCCGCTGCCAATAAACCATGCCAGAAAGCCGACGCCAGCGACGATAATCGCGACTGGAAACAGAATACCCACTCTCATAGAAACCTCATTATCTCCGCGTCAGGCAACCTGCATCACCGCGCGGTGCGTTTTTAGCATGCTGAATAGCTGAAACTGCGTAGCGTCGCTGACGTCGCGCAGCACTTCCCCTTTTTTATAGACAATGCTGTGTATCTGGCCCAGCTGGCGCCACACCACCAGCGCAGAGGCGATTAGCGCGCAGTTCTCTTCCGCCTGCTGGCACTCAAGCGTGGCGTACTGCGTCTCCTCCAGCCCATTGATAAAAATCTTAAGCGCGCTGGCGGGCAATATGGCGCGCAGATCGTCCAGCATGACGCGGCTTACCGCCCGCGTCAAAAACAGCGTTAACCATTTTCCCGTCATCTCAATCCTGGCCGTTGAAGATTTTCTACGTTTTATACGGCGTTAAGCGTCATTAGTGAAGCGATCTTTCTGTTTCTGCCAGCGGCGATAAAAAAGCGGCAGCCAGCGGATAAACGTGCTGCGTGGCACAGCAATTATAAAAAAAAGCTGAATAATAAATAACTTAAAGGGTGAGGGCGCTGCCACGCCGACAAAGTCGAAACTGTGATCCGCGTGGGTAGTAACTGGCTGATATTGCCATTTCGGCATGGGGCTCGGCAGCCATCCTAAGGCTGAAGCGTTCAGACGCGCCGTAGACTGCCAGCTAATCAGGAACCGGGTTTCCTGTCGGCCTCAACCTTATGCAAGGAATAACAATGAATAGTGCCATTATTGCAGGTATCTTCTGGCATCTCGTCGGAGCTGCCAGCGCCGCGTGTTTCTATGCGCCGTTTAAACAGGTGAAAAAGTGGTCATGGGAAACGATGTGGTCAGTGGGCGGCTTTATGTCCTGGCTGATCCTGCCGTGGGCGGTGAGCGCCGTGCTGCTGCCTAATTTCTGGGCTTACTACCACAGCTTTAGCCTCTCTCAACTGCTGCCTGTGTTTCTGTTCGGCGCGATGTGGGGCATCGGCAATATTAACTACGGCCTGACGATGCGCTATCTCGGCATGTCGATGGGCATCGGCATCGCTATCGGCATTACGCTGGTGGTCGGCACCCTGATGACGCCGCTGATCCAGGGGCGCTTCGGCGAGCTGTTTGCCTCTACCGGCGGCCGTTTAACGCTGCTCGGCGTCGCCGTAGCTTTGGTGGGCGTCGCCATCGTTTCGCGCGCCGGTCTGCTGAAGGAGCGCGCGCTGGGGATTAATGCTGAGGAGTTCAACCTCAAGAAAGGGCTGGTGCTGGCGGTGTTGTGCGGCATCTTTTCAGCAGGTATGTCGTTCGCGATGGATGCGGCTAAGCCGATGCATCAAGCGGCGGCGCAGCTGGGCATCGATCCGCTCTACGTTGCGCTGCCAAGCTATGTGGTTATCATGGGCGGTGGGGCGCTGGTCAATCTGGCCTTCTGTTTTATCCGCCTGGCAATGAAGCCGGAACTGTCGCTGCGTCGTGATCTCTCCGTGGCGAAGCCGCTGCTGATCGCCAATATCGCCTTTGCGGTGCTGGGCGGCACCATGTGGTATCTGCAGTTTTTCTTCTACGCCTGGGGCCATGCCAGCATTCCGGCGCAGTATGACTACGTCAGCTGGATGCTGCATATGAGCCTCTATGTACTGTGCGGTGGGCTGGTGGGGCTGCTGCTGAAAGAGTGGAAATCAGCCGGACGTCGTCCGGTAGGCGTGCTCTCCATCGGCTGCGTGGTGATTATCATCGCCGCCAATATCGTTGGGCTTGGCATGGCCGCATAAATTAACAGGGGCAAAACGAGCAGGTTAGAGTGTAAATAATGTGCCGCTGCGGGCGAGAAGGCCCGCGGAGCAAGGCGCCCCGCGACAGCGATGTTGCGGAAAGCGCCGGCAGGGATGCCGCTTTTACGTTTTTCTATGGGGGGCGTCTCACCCGCGCTAGCATGCTTTTGGCGCCGCCTGAGCGTGAAGCGGCTGACGCTTTTTTCAAGACTGTGCTTTATCTTGCGCCGAACTTCCTGTCCGCTGGGGTACAAACCGCTGGCGCCAGGCGCTGGGGGTTAAGCCAGTGTCGCGCGTAAACACCACCGAAAAATAGTTGCTGTCGTCGAAACCGCAGCGCGCCGCCACTTCACCGATCAGACAGTCCTGGGTGCGCAGCAGATGCTTTGCCTGACAGAGCTGCAGCTGACGCAGATAATGGCCGACCGTCATGCCGGTCTGCTGACGAAACAGCTGCTTTAGCGCCCGTTCGTTCAGCGAATTCTGCTGGCAAAACGCCGCCAGGTCGAAGGGCCGCGAGACCGCGCCCTGCAGCGCCGACATCAGCAGATCGAGCTGCTCGCCCTCCGGCAGCGCCCAGGGGCGATCCGCCGCATAGCCGTGACGACGAAGGATCAACGCCAGCTGCAAAAAAAGCGCTTCCGTCAGCTGAATAGAGAGGGGATCGCTCTTGCGGCTCTCGCGCTCCAGCTGGCTGATGACGCCGCGCGCCAGCGCCATGCCGCGCGTAGTCAAGCGCCAGCAGCCCGGCGCGTCGATGCCCTGCGGCGGCAAGAGTTGCGTCCAGTCGAGAGCCAGGCCGAAGCGATCACGGCAGTAAAGAATATTATCCAGCACCAGATCGTTAACGCTGTCGTAGCTGTGGCAATCCTGGTCGCGGATATAGAAGACGTCGCCACAGGTAATCAGCCAGGGGCGATCGTTGAGGATATGCAGGCCGTTGCCGCGCCAGACGATGACAATTTCGCTGAACTCATGCCGGTGCGGGGGAAAGGAAGGCTGCGGCATACGTTCAGCCACCGTAACCGGCAGGCCTGGGGCGGCAAAATAGTCGTCCCGACTCAGTATCAGCGTCATCGCTTGCTCCTTTTACATCATCTGCTGGCGCTCCGCTCGCGGGGCGCAGCCAAATTCACGCCGAAACAGGGTGGAGAAATGGTTGCTGTCGCCGAAGCCGCACTGAAAAGCGATATCGGTGATGCGCAGATCGCTGTGGCGCAGCAGGTGGCGCGCCTGCAGCAGACGCAGGCGGTTCAGATAGCGCTGCGGCGTACTGCCGGTCTGCTGCTTCATCTGACGGTGCAGCGTGCGCAGCGACAGCGAAAAGCGGTCGGCCAGCGCCTCCCACAAAATTTCTTCACTGTAGTGATCGTTAAGCCAGTCGAGCAGGCGATGCAGGCGCGCTTCCTGATCCTGCGCCTGTTCATTGCGACAAGCCTCGCGCAGCAAAACCAGCAGCTGCAAAAAGAGCTGCTCCTGTCGCGCCTGCTTCTCCAGCGACCATCCATCATCCTGCCGCATCTTTGCCACCACATCCAGCGCCTGCGTCATGACTTTATTATTTATCCGCCAGTGCGAAGCGTAGCTGCCGTCTTGCTCGTTCGGCAGCAGCGCCTGCAGTCCCGAGAGAAAGCGAAACGCGCCCGGGCTGCGGTAAAGCACGTTGGTCAGGCAGAGATTCTCCGTCTGTTCGTACAGATGGCGATCGTGATCGCGTACGAAGCAGACGCAGCCCGCGCACAGCGTTTGCGGCTGTCCGTTAAACACATGAATTCCCGAGCCCTGTTCCACCAGCACGATTTCATGAAAATCGTGGTGATGTTCAGGAAACGCCTGCTGCGGTACCCGGGGTTCGATAGCGATGGCGTAGTCGCCCTGAGAGAAAAAATCGGCGCTGTGTAAAATCGTCATGGGGACCTCGGTCGTTTAACAAAAGCGTAACCGAGTCTACTCAGCGCTCACGCGGCTGACCTTGAATTTTCTACCTTGAAGCGCAAGAAATTTGCTTTTTTTTCTAGATATTCCCACCAGTTAAAAGAATTGCGGCAAAGCTCACATCCGTCGCCCTTGCGCCTCTGTGATCTCTCTCACGAACTTCTTTGCAAACCTGCCAGCGGCGTTGCGGCGCTGGCAGTACGGGGAAGGTGGCATGCCCTCAAGGTTCCTACTCTGTCAGCATCATATCTAAGGAAGAACGGGCCATGAGTAAGCGAAATATCGTTGCGGTTGATTTGGGCGCATCCAGCGGACGCGTGATGCTCGCCCGGTGGGACGCCGCATCACAGCAAATCGATCTGCGCGAAGTGCGTCGTTTCGCCAGCCGTCGCGAACGTCGCGCCGGCTATGACTGCTGGGATCTCGATCATCTGGAGCGCGAAATCCGCGCCGGGCTGGCGCAGCTGGACGAGGAGGACATCGTACCGGACAGCATCGGCATTGACACCTGGGGCGTTGATATGGTGTTGCTGGATAAAGCGGGCAACCGCGTCGGCGAAGCGGTGAGCTATCGCGATAAGCGTACCCATGGCGTGATGGAACAGGCGCTGCGCGAACTGGGTAAAGAGGCGATCTACACCCGTACCGGCATTCAGTTTCTGCCGTTCAATACTCTCTATCAGTTCCGCGCCCTGAGCCAGCAACAGCTAGACTGGAAAGAGAAGGTCGCTCACGCGCTGATGGTCCCCGACTATCTGCACTTTCGCCTGACGGGCAAGCTTAACTGGGAGTATACCAACGCCACTACCACGCAGCTGCTGAATATCGAAAGCGGCGAATGGGATGCCGATCTGCTTGACTGGGCAGGCGCGTCCCCTGCCTGGTTCGGCAAACCGACCTCGCCAGGCAATGTTATCGGCTGCTGGCAGAACGCCCGCGGCGTCGAGATCCCGGTTATCGCCGTCACCACCCACGACACTGCCAGCGCAGTGCTCGCCACGCCGCTGACGCAGGAGAACGCGGCCTATCTCAGCTCCGGCACCTGGTCGCTGATGGGATTCGAAAGCCTACTGCCTTACGCCTCGGCAAACGCGCTTGAGGCGAACATTACAAATGAGGGCGGCGCCGAAGGCTACCGCGTGCTGAAAAACATTATGGGTCTCTGGCTGCTGCAGCGGGTCTGCGCCGAGCTGCAAATCGACGATCTCTGCGCGCTGATCGCCGAGACGGCGAAAGAGCCAGCCTGCCGCGCGCTGATCAATCCCAACGACGCGCGCTTTATTAATCCTGACAGCATGGTGAACGAAATTCAGAACGCCTGCGCTGAACAGCATATGGCGGTGCCGCAGTCAGCCGCCGCGCTGGCGCGCTGCATTTTCGACAGCCTCGCGCTGCTCTACCGCGAAGTGATCGACGAGCTGGCCAAACTGCGCGGCGGCGCGTTTCGCCAGCTACACGTGGTGGGGGGCGGTAGCCAGAACGCGTTTCTCAACCAGCTCTGCGCCGACGCCTGTGAAATTCCGGTGCTGGCCGGGCCGGTCGAAGCCTCGACGCTCGGCAACGTTGGCTGCCAGCTTATCGCCATGGGCGAACTGACCGACGTGGCGGATTTCCGCCGCTGCGTGGAAAACAACTTCCCTCTGAAGACATTTGAACCGCTGACCAACAGCGCCTTTCGTGCCTGCCAGGCACGCTTTTCGGCGCTGAGTCAGCCTGCTAAGGAACTCGCATATGACAAAGCTGATTGAGCAAGCCTTTGAGCTGGCTAAACAACGTTATGCCGATATCGGCGTGGATGTCGAACAGGCGATGGCGCGCCTGGATAGCGTCCCCGTCTCCATGCACTGCTGGCAGGGCGACGACGTGCGCGGCTTTGAAAATCCGCAGGGCGCGCTGACCGGCGGCATTCAGGCCACCGGCAATTATCCCGGCAAAGCGCGCAACGCCACTGAACTGCGCGCCGACTTGGAAAAAGCGCTGTCGCTGATCCCGGGCCCTAAACGTTTGAACCTGCACGCTATTTATCTGGAAAGCGAAACGCCCGTGGATCGCGATGCCATTGAGCCGAAGCACTTTGCCAACTGGGTAGAGTGGGCGAAGCAGCAGAAGCTGGGGCTTGATTTCAACCCAAGCTGCTTCTCACACCCGCTGAGTGCTGACGGTTTCACTCTGTCGCACGCCGACAAGGCGATCCGCCAGTTCTGGATCGATCACTGTAAGGCGAGCCGACGTGTGTCGGCTTACTTCGGCGAGCAGCTCGGCACGCCGTCGGTCATGAATATCTGGGTGCCGGACGGGATGAAAGATCTCACGGTGGATCGACTGGCACCGCGTCAACGGCTGCTGAGCGCGCTGGATGAGGTGATCGCCGAGAAGCTCAGCCCGCAGCACCATATTGACGCCGTTGAGAGCAAGCTGTTCGGCATCGGCGCGGAAAGCTACACCGTCGGCTCCAACGAGTTCTTTATGGGCTACGCCACCAGCCGTCAGACCGCGCTCACGCTGGACGCTGGCCACTTCCATCCGACCGAAGTGATCTCCGACAAGATCTCTACCGCCATGCTTTATGTGCCGCGCCTGCTGCTGCACGTCAGCCGTCCGGTGCGCTGGGACAGCGACCATGTGGTGCTGCTCGACGATGAAACTCAGGCGATCGCCAGCGAAATCGTGCGCCACCAGCTGTTCGACAAGGTGCATATCGGCCTCGACTTCTTCGACGCCTCGATTAACCGTATCGCCGCCTGGGTCATCGGCACGCGCAACACCAAGAAAGCGCTGCTGCGCGCGCTTCTGGAGCCGACCGAGCGCCTGCGCCAGAGCGAAGCCGCCGGGGACTACACCGCGCGTCTGGCACTGCTGGAAGAGCAAAAATCGCTGCCGTGGCAGGCGGTATGGGAAGCCTGGTGCCTGCGCCACGACGTGCCCGCCGACGCCAGCTGGTTAAGCGATGTGCGTCACTATGAAAAACAAATCCTGAATCAACGTTAAGGGTTCACTATGCAAAGCATTCTTTCATCCTGGTTTGTACAGGGAATGGTTAAAGCCACCAGCGATATGTGGCTAAAGGGGTGGGACGAACGTAACGGCGGTAACGTGTCGCTGCGCCTGCTGGAAGAGGAAGTTAAACCTTTCGCCGGCGATTTTTACGCCGAGCCGCGCTGCGTTGAGCTGACGAAACCAGCGCCTGAACTGGCCAGCTGCTGGTTCCTCGTCACCGGATCGGGCAAGTTTTTCCGCAACGTACAGCTCGATCCCGCCGACTGCCTGGCGCTGCTGAAGGTCGACGAGCAAGGGCTCTCCTATAAAATTCACTGGGGGCTGAGCAATGGAGGACTGCCGACCTCCGAGCTGGCGTCACACTTCCAGTCTCACAGCGTGCGCAAAGCGGTCTCCGGCGGCGCGGATCGCGTGATCATGCACTGTCACGCAACCAACTTTATGTCGCTGAGCTACGTGGTGGATCTCGATTCGGCACGCTTTACCCGCCTACTGTGGGAAGGCAGCACCGAGTGTCTGGTAGTGTTCCCGGACGGCGTCGGCATCCTGCCGTGGATGGTGCCGGGAACCGATGAAATCGGGCAGGCGACAGCCGATCAGATGGCCTCTCACAGCATCGTGATGTGGCCGTTCCACGGCATCTTCGGTGCCGGACCGACGCTGGATGAAACCTTCGGCCTGATTGACACCGCAGAGAAATCGTCCGAGGTGATTGTGAAGGTTCTGTCGATGGGCGGCATCCGCCAGAGCATCACGACCGAACAGCTGGTGGCGCTGGGCAAACGCTTCAACGTTAAGCCGTGGCAGGCGGCGCTCGATGCGGGTCCAGCCAATGCTTCGTAAAGCCTTTGTCATGCAGGTGAATAGTGATTGCCATCAGGAGTATGAGCGTCGCCATTCCCCCATCTTGCCAGAGCTGGCGGAAACGCTCAAGGCGCACGGCGCGCACAACTACGCCATCTGGCTGGACGCCGAACGGCACCTGCTGTTCGCCAGCGTGGAGATCGAATCGGAAGAGCGCTGGAACGCGGTGGCGCAGACGGAAGTGTGCCAGCGCTGGTGGGCGTCGATGAAGGATCTCATGCTAAGTAATCCCGACAACAGTCCGGTTAGCCAGGCGCTGAGGCCGGTCTTCTTCCTCGAGTAAAAGTCGTAAACGAGCAGGGCGGGAATTTTCCCGCCCTGATACTTCATCGCGCAAAATATTCAGCGCGGCTTCATGCACTGACCGGTAAGCGCTGGCCACATCGCCATCAGGGTGTCGATGATGTTATCGAGATCCGCTTTTGGCGCGCCTTCGCGCGCGCGCACCGACATACCCTGCAGCATACAGGCGAGATAGCGCGCAAGAGAGAGAATATCGACCTGCGCCGGAATATCGCCGCGCTGCTGGCGGACGGTGAGAAAATCAATCAGCGTCTGCTGCTGCGCATCGTGCTGCTGGCGCAGCATATGGGCGATCTCACCCGATGATGAAGAGAGCGCGGTTGAGGTGCAGATAAAGAAGCAGCCCGCCGGGGTATCGCGGTGGGTAAAGCAGGCCGCCGTCGCGCGAAACCAGCCTTCAATCGCTTCAGCAACCGATTTACTCTCATCCTGCAGCGCGGCGTTGCGTTCGGCGCTGAAGCGCTCGACATAGCGCTCCATTGCCGCGCGGAACAGGCCTTCCTTATTTTCGAACTCGGCGTAAAGCGTCGGCGCTTTTGCGCCGGTGGCAGCGACCAGATCGGAGAGAGAAGTGCCTTCATAGCCATGGGTCCAGAACAGCGTCAGGGCCTTGTCCAGCGCCGCATCCCGGTCGAAGGTTTTGGGGCGACCACGACATTTTTTCAGGACTTCATCATATTGCTGGCTCATAGATCCTCACGTCTGAAAAATACTCCATTAAATTACCGATCATTAAGAAAATATGCAAGCCAGCCTTCGCGCCCGGAAAAGTGGGTTGGCATTTTGTGCGTTACCGCTCGTCTTTCCCCCATAGGGTTAAGTGGAAAGGGGCGCCGGAGCCCATACTCACGGCTCTTTCGTATTAAAATAACGATCGATAAAAAAAGGTTGACGCAGTACAGCAACTGGCTCTACTATTTATTTAACGATCGTTAATTAAGTTAACGACACTTTTTATCACACCCGAATATGAGAGCGATATCATGAAAACCATCAAACTGACCCTGGCCGCTCTGGCCCTTACCACCGTGACTTTTGGCGCATTTGCAGCAGATCAGGTTGCCAGCGATCCGCTGCACCAGACTCCGGTAGGCACCATCTCCGCACAGGGCGGCACTAACCTAGATTCACTGGAAGCGCAGCTGAACGCGAAAGCGGATGCCGCAGGCGCGAAATCTTTCCGCATCACCTCGACTTCAGGTCAGAACAACCTGCACGGCACCGCAGTGATTTATCAGTAAGTCAGCAGCGTCGGAGAGAAGGAGAGAGAAGATGAAAAGCGTGAAGTTTGTCATTGTGGCGGCGCTGCTCAGTACGGTTTCTCTGGCCAGCGCGGCGGCGCAGCAGCCTGAAGCTGCGCCTTATTACCAGACAGCAGCCGCTGCGGTTAACGTCAGCGGCAGCAGCAGCCTGATTTCGCTGGAGCAGCAGCTGTCGGGAAAGCAGGACAACATACGCGTCAAGCCTTTTCGCATCACTTCGACCTCTGGCGCGAGCAGGCTGTCTGGCACCGCCGCCAGCCTTAATTAAGAATAAGGGCGTCAGAACCGTGTTCTGACGCCCTTATTTTATCCGTTGCTGCGCAGCTGCGGATATTTACGGAAGATAGCGATACACCAGAACAGCGCGACCAGCCCCAGCAGCCCGCCTATATTCCCCACGTCTCCCATGCTCAGATGCTCGCTGACCTGATTGCCCAGCAGCGCGCCCGCGCCGATGCCGATATTATAGATGCCTGACATCAGCGACATCGCCACGTCGGTGGCATCCGGCGCCAGCGACAGCACGCGCACCTGCATCGCCAGGCCGATCATCATCATCGCCATGCCCCACAAAACAGAGAGCGTCACAATCGCGGCCGGACGAACGGCGGCGAAAATCAGCAGCCCCATGCAGAGGGTGATAACCGCTATCGCGGCGATTAGCAGCGCAGAGGGGAACTTATTGCCCAGCGAGCTAAAGAGCACGCTGCCCAGGATTCCGGCGGAGCCAAACAGCAGCAGCAGCAGCGTGGTAAAGTTCTCATCCGCATTCGCCACGAACTGCATAAAGGGTTCAATATAGCTGTAGGCGGTGTAGTGCGCGGTTACCACCAGCGTCACCAGCAGATACATGCTCACCAGCGCCGGTCGGCGAAACAGCATCGGCACGCTGCTCAGCGAGCCGGTGTGTTCGCTCGGCAGACGCGGCAGGATGCGCGCCAGCAGCACCATCAGCACCAGCGCTGAGGCGCCAATCATGCCGAAAGTGGTGCGCCAGCCCAGATATTGACCGACCACGCGGCCGATCGGCACGCCGAGCACCATCGCCAGCGCAGTGCCGGTCGCCAGCATGCTTAACGCCTGGGTCTTTTTACCGGCTGGCGCAACGCGAATCGCCAGCGAGGCGGTGATCGACCAGAACACCGCATGCGCCAGCGCGATGCCGATGCGCGACAGCACCAGCGAGGCGAAGCTCCAGGCGAAGGTCGACAGCACATGGCTCACGATAAAGATCGCGAACAGTACGGTCAGCAGGACGCGCCGCTCGATATTGCGCGTCAGCAGCATCAGCGGCAGAGAAAGCAGCGCCACGACCCAGGCGTAGATAGTGAGCATGATGCCCACATCAGCGCTTTTCATGCTGAAGCTGGCGCCGATATCGGAAAGCAGGCCGACGGGCACGAATTCAGTGGTATTGAAAACAAAGGCGGCGATAGCCAGCAGCACCACGCGTAGCCAGGCCGTTTTACGGGATACAGTAGTTGATTGCATGAAAATAAAATCTGTCAGAGCTGCAGCAAAAAAGATGCGGTTTTCACATCCACGAAAGTGACTTGCGTCACAATTATTGACCATTGTGAGGGAATTGCACGGTAAGGGGAACGGTGTAACGCAGTTTTATTCCTGAAAGTTTTTTATCGCCCGGCTGGCGGGCGATAAACCTGGGTTATCGGCGTGGTGTTTTGCCTGGCATCATGCGCTTCAGGGTATTGTCCTTCAAAAAATAGTGATGAAACAGCGCGCCTCCGGCATGCAGGCCGATCAGCCAGTATCCCAGCGGCGCGAGCGTTTCATGCCAGTCGATCAGGCTATCGGAAAGATCGAAGCTGGGTTCGCTCGCCACCGGCATCGGTATGCCGAACAGCCACCAGTCGCGCCCGCGCAGATAGCGCGAGGTGAGGCCCAGAATCGGCAGCGTAATAAACAGCGCATAGATCAGCGTATGCACCAGATGCGCCAGGCCGGTTTGCCAGCGGGCAATGGGCGGCGTGATGGGTGGCGTGCGATGGCGCGTGCGCAAAAACAGACGCGCCAGCATCAGCAGCAGGACGGTAAAGCCTGCGCTGAAGTGGGTAATAATCATGGCGTAGCCCTGCCAGGAGCCGCGCTCGGCAAAGCCGCGCAGCTCAATAGTGGCATAAGCCAGCGCCACCAGCAGAAAAGTCAGCCAGTGAAGGGCAATTTGTGAAGCAGCATATTTTTCGCGCATAGGTTGCTCAGGCATCAGGAAGAAGCGATCTACCTTACTGGAAAGAGAGAAGAAATCTTAACAAACTGGCGCAACGGCGCAACGCTTTGCTGACCTCCGCGGCGAGGCCAGCATAATCAGAGTCAGGCGATATGCTTTAGTGCCACGCTATTCTGAGTCCTCAGGTTTTTTTTTACCGGCAGCGGGCAGCACGCTTCGCACCCCAGCGAGCCGGGGTAATACTTGCGCGCCTGCTGAATCGCGGCATTCGCAGTGTAAAAAGTGCCGAGAAACAGGCGGGAGTCGAGCGGGGGAAGATACTGGCAGCCGGCGGCGTGCACCACATGGTTATCGTTGTAGCCAGAAATTTTAGAAACGTAGTAGTAATGGCCCATTGGGACATCCTCATTGCTGTAAAAAAAAGTGCATTTATTGTTGGAGTGAGAAGGATTATAGCGAGGATTGGCGACTTTGTTTTTATATGGTCCTGTTTAGTCGGCGGGCTCAGGTGTCAACAGGTGAAAAAGGACGCAGATGCGTCCTTTTTATTGAGCGCCATACGGCATCAGAGCTGTTTTTGCTGCAAACGCCAGCCTGCCAGCAGGGCGAGCAGCAGCAGCGCAGAGATGAAGAGGGTAATACCAGGCCAGCCGTAGCTGTGCCAGAACAGGCCGCCCAGCGTACCGGCTACGCTGGAGCCAACATAGTAGCTAAAGAGATAGAGCGACGATGCCTGGCCTTTGGCACGACGCGCGCGCGGGCCTATCCAGCAGCTGGCGACCGCGTGAGCAGCGAAGAAACCGGCGGTGAACAGCATCATGCCGAAGAAAATCCATGCCACCGCGCTCAGTGCCGTCAGCAACAGGCCGACCAGCATCAGCGCCGTAGCACCGAGCAGCACCGGACCACGCCCCAGCTTCATCGTCAGCGCGCCCGCCTTCGGCGAACTCCAGGAGCCGGTCAGATAGACCACAGAGAGCAGGCCGACGACAGCCTGGCTGAAATGGTAAGGCGCCCCGAGCAGACGGTAGCCAATATAGTTGAACAGCGTGACGAAGGCGCCCATCAGCAGAAAGCCTTCTGCAAACAGCAGCGGCAGTCCGGCGTCGCGCCAGTGCAGGCGAAAGTTAATCATCAGGCTGCGCGGCTTCAGCGACGCCGGACGAAAATGGCGTGATGCGGGCAGAATACGCCAGAACATCAGCGCCGAGGCCAGGGCGCAACAGCCTATCGCCGCAATGGCGACGCGCCAGGAAAAGAAGTCGGTCAGTACGCCGCTCAACAAGCGGCCGCTCATGCCGCCAATGGAGTTACCGCTGATATAGAGCCCCATAGAAAACGCAGTAACGCTGGGATGGATCTCTTCGCTGAGGTAGGTCATGCCTACGGCGGCCACGCCGCTGAGCGAAAGGCCGATGAGGGCGCGCATCAGCAAAATGCCCTGCCAGCTGTTCATGGTGGCGGAAAGCAGGGTGCAGACTGCCGCCAGCATCAGCGCCGTCACCATCACGTTCTTGCGGCCCACGGCGTCGGAAAGCGGGCCGGTCACCAGCAGCCCTAGCGCCATTAGCCCGGTGGCAATGGAGAGTGAAATACTGCTTTCGGCGGGCGATACGCCAAACTGCGCCGACAGCACTGGCAGGATAGGCTGTACGCAGTAGAGCAGCGCGAAGGTTGCCAGACCGGCGGAAAAGAGCGCCAGGGTGACGCGCATAAACTGCGGCGTGCCGCGCTTGATCCATGCTGATGATGTCGCGGGAGAAACCGCCGTCGAATCGGCTAACTCGCCATCGTCGAGGGTAGCCGCGTGAGAAGAGCGACGCACAGTAATTCCTTATCTGAAAAGAGTACATCTACTCTAGGAAAGGGGTAATAGGTTGTCTAATATATTAATAATCTCAACTAATATGTTTAAAATATGAATATTGAACTGCGTCACCTGCGCTACTTTCTCGCGGTCGCCGAAGAGCTCCATTTTGGTCGCGCCGCACAGCGGCTCAACATCTCTCAGCCGCCGCTCAGCCAGCAGATCATGCAGCTGGAGCAGGAGATCGACGCGAAGCTATTTACCCGCACCAACCGCAGCGTCCAGCTCACCCCGGCCGGGCAGCAGTTCCTCAGCGACGCGCGGGCCATTTTGCAGCAGGTCGAGCAGGCGGCCAGCCGCGCGGCGCGGCTGGAGCGCGGCGAAGAGGGCGAGCTGCGCATCGGCTTTACCTCTTCTGCACCCTTTACCGGGCTGGTCTCTGACGCCCTCTATCAGTTTCGCCAGCGCTGGCCGCAGGTACATATCCAGATGCAGGAGATCAACACCCGCCAGCAGCTTGCGCCGCTGCATGAAGGTCGGCTCGATCTGGGGGTGATGCGCAACACCGCGCTGCCGTCCGATTTGCGCCATCAGCTGCTGCTGCGCGAACCGCTGCGCGCGGTGGTGCACTGGGCTCACCCGCTGGCGGACGCGGAGAGCATCTCTGTCAGCGCGCTGGCGAACGAACCTTTCGTTTTCTTCGATCCGCAGGGCGGCACCGCACTGCACGGCGAAATCCTCAGCCTGCTGCGCCGCTACCAGATCACGCCCTACATCATGCAGGAGGTAGGCGAGGCGATGACCATCCTCGGGCTGGTGGCCACCGGCCTTGGCGTATCGATTTTGCCAGCGTCCTTCGCCCGCGCGCGCCTGGCCGATGTGGTCTGGCTGCCGCTGAAGGAAGAGGATGCGCTGTCGGAAGTGTGGCTGGTCTGGTCGGGGGAGCGCGAGCCGTCGATGCAGATGCGCAATATGATGCAGCTTCTGTCGCCCACCGCGCAAAAATAAGGGCCAGACCTTAAGCAAAGTCCGGTTTTTATGTGCTGTAAATCACATTTCAAATCAAATATTTGACGCTCAGGCACAATCTGCCTCACCATAGTCGATCTTTATTTAGAAGCGCGAAAATAACCGGGAGCACAGGGCGTGAAGCTGGATAGTCAGCCTGGTCATATTGACCAGATCAAACAGACTAATGCAGGCGTTGTTTACCGCCTGATCGATCTCTACGGTCCGATTTCGCGTATCGAACTTTCTCGCCTGGCGCAGCTGGCGCCCGCCAGCATCACCAAAATTGTGCGTGAAATGCTCGACGCTCATCTGGTGCAGGAGACGGAATTTCAGGAGCCGGGCTCGCGCGGCCGACCGGCCATCGGCCTGATCCTCGATACGCTCGCCTGGCACTACCTCGCGGTGCGCCTGCATCACGGCGCGCTGACCCTGACGCTGCGCGATCTCAGCAGCCGCACGCTGGTGGAGGAGTCCTCGCCGCTGCCTGACGAAGCGCAGCAGCCGCTGCTGACCTCGCTGATCGATCGTGTCGACGCCTTTTTTATGCGCCACCAGCGTAAGCTGGAACGGCTCACGGCGATAGCCATTACGCTGCCCGGGCTGATTAACGCCGCCTCGGGCGTAGTGCACCGGCTGCCGGGCTATGAGGCGCGCGAGATACCGCTGGGGGATACGCTGGCGCAGCGCATCGGGGTGCCGGTTTTCGTGCAGCACGACATCTCCGCCTGGACCCTGGCGGAGTCGCTGTTCGGCGCATCCCGCGGCGCGCAGGACGTGATCCAGATTGTAATTGACGACACCGTCGGCGCTGGAGTGATCAGCGGCGGCCAGCTGCTGCACAAAAGCGGGCGGGCGCTGGTGGAGATTGGGCATACCCAGATCGATCCCTACGGTCAGCAGTGCTACTGCGGCAATCACGGCTGTCTGGAAACGGTTGCCAGCACCGGCAGCCTGCTGGCGCTGGCGGCGCAGCGCCTGGCCGCGCAGCCCGACAGCGTGCTGCACCAGCAGCCGTTAACGCTGGAGACGCTCTGTGTAGCGGCCCAGCAGGGCGATCGGCTGGCGCGCGACGCCATCGCGAGCGTCGGGCATCATGTCGGCCGGATGCTGGCGATGATGGTCAATATCTTCAATCCGCAGCATATCCTGATCGGCTCGCCGCTCAACGAGGCGGCTGACGTCCTGTTTCCCGCCGTCAGCAACACCATCCGCCAGCAGGCGCTGCCCGCCTACAGCGAGGCGATTCAGCTGGCGCCCACGGCATTCCGCGAACCGGGCACCCTCGGCGCGGCGGCCCTGATTAAAGACGCGCTCTACAGCGGCTATCTGCTGGTGAAGCTGTTGCAAGGTTAAGCGCGACTGAACCTTGCGCTAACGCAAGCTGCCTGCTGTCCGCACTCCTTACAATGGGTTTTGCTTTTTTGTAAAACAAAACCGTTACGTTGAGGAGGAGTGGGGTGAAAAATCTGTTCATTACCGGCACTGATACCGCTGTAGGGAAGACCGTTGTTTCGCGCGCGCTTCTGCAGTATCTCGCCCGCGCTGGCCTGAGCGCAGTCGGTTTCAAACCGGTTGCCCGAAACGCCACGCGTAGCGCGGAGGGCCTGCGCAGTAAAGATGCGCTGGTGTTGCAGAGCAGTTCGACCGTAACCCTGCCATACGACGCGATCAATCCGTTGATTTACGAAGAAGATGAGGTCAGCATTCGGCCGCGCAGGCCCGTGGACTATCCGCTGCTGAGTCAAAGCCTGCAGCGGCTGGGCCAGCAGGCTGAATGCGTCGTGGTCGAAGGCACTGGCGGCTGGCGCAGCCTGATGAACGATGCGAAGCCGCTTTCCGGCTGGGTGGCGCAGCACCACATGCCCGTGGTGGTGGTGGTCGGCATCAAGCAGGGCTGTCTCAGCCACGCGCTGTTGACCGCCGAGGCGATCGCGCGCGACGGGCTGCCGCTGGCCGGCTGGGTCGCCAACCGCATCAACCCCGGTCTGGCGCACTATGCCGAACTGATCGATGTGCTGCGCGACAGTCTCAACGCGCCTCTGCTCGGGGAGTTGCCCTATCTGCCGCGCGCCGAACAGCGCGACCTGGCCGGTTATCTCGATCTCTCTTCGATGGGCATCACCGCACTGCCCGATTCAGGTGCAAAGATCGCCTGACCGTGAAACAGGATACTGCAAAGCCGCTGCGGCTGAATCGATGGTTTCAGGGTTCAGCGCAGCGCTTCCTGTTTTTAACTGCTTCGTGATCAACAGGTTACCTCTTTAACCTTTTGCTGCCCGCGCGCGTGGCGTGATAAATGCATTAACAGCGTTAATCACAATACCGCCGGAGCACGATTATGTCGCATTCAGAAGAGAAAACATTGCTGTACGGGCTGGACGAGCGCATCAGACCCGCGCCCGCGTTTTTCGCCGCGCTGCAGCATCTGCTGGCCAGCGTGGTCGGCATTATCACGCCGCCGCTTATCATCGGCTCGGTGCTGGGGCTGCAGGCTTATATTCCCTATCTGATTAGCATGTCGCTGCTGGTTTCCGGCATGGGCACCTTTCTTCAGGCGCGGCGCATGGCGGGGATCGGCGCAGGCATGATCTGCCTGCAGGGCACCAGCTTCGCCTTTCTCGGCGTGATCCTTTCCGGCGGAATGATCGTCAAAAGCCGCGGCGGGTCGCCGGAGGATATTATGGCGATGATCTTCGGCTGCACGCTGGTCGCCGCGCTGATCCCCTTGTTGATTAGTCGCTGCGTCGCGCAGCTGCGCCGCGTGCTGACGCCGGTCGTGACCGGGACGGTGATCACGCTGATTGGCATCAGCCTGATTAAGGTGAGCATCACGGACTGGGCGGGCGGGCATAACGCCGTGAATTTCGGCGCGCCCGGCAACCTGGCGCTCGGTGCCCTGACGCTGCTGGTGATTATCGCGCTGAACAGGATGCGCAACCGCTGGGCGCGGCTGATCGCCGTGATCGCAGGCATTGCCGTCGGCTGTCTTGCCGCAGCGCTAAGCGGCACGCTGGTGCTGAAGCCGCTGCCGGAGACGGGCTGGCTGGCGCTGCCGGGCTTTTTCCGATTCGGCTTCGCCTTCGACTGGACCATCTTTCTGCCGATTGCGCTGGTGTCGGTGATTTCGGTGATTGAGGCGGTGGGCGACCTGACCGCCAACTGTATGCTGTCGCAGCAGCCCATCAGCGGCACGCAGTTTCAGCGCCGCCTGCAGGGCGGCATCTGCGCCGACGGCGTGAGCTGCGTGCTGGCGGCGATTTTCTCCGCGTTTCCCAACACCACCTTTGCGCAGAATAACGGCGTGATTCAGATGACCGGCGTGGCGAGCCGCTATGTCGGCATGGTGATGGGGGGAATGCTGGCGCTGCTCGGGCTGTTTCCCGCCGTGGGCGCGCTGATGCAGCAGATCCCGCCGCCGGTGCTGGGCGGCGCGACGCTGGTGATGTTCGGCAGCGTGGTCGCCGCCGGGATCCGCGTGATGACGCAAACCCCGCTGGGGCGTCGTGAGATGCTGATTGTCGCGGTCTCTTTTGGTCTGGGGCTGGGCGTCGAAGCGGTGCCGGAAGTGCTGAAGCAGTTCCCGCCGCTGGTGAGTCAGATTTTTGGCCATGCGGTAACCACCGGCGGCGTGCTGGCGATCCTGCTGAATCTGGTACTGCCCAGCGAGCCGCGCGCGGTCGCCTTGCCGCAGGGTGAAGCGGTGGAGAAAGGGCTGTAAAAATGAGGCAGCCCAGGCGATAAGGTTTGCGTCTGGACTGCTTACCCCCGAAACAAAACCTTCCCGCTATAGCGTCCCTCTCCCTTGACCCTCCATGAGCTCTCGGCATCCAGTGCGGCTGTACGCCTGCAGCCTGACCTTTCCTGCCGTTATCGCCGCACGCCGGGCACAGCAGCAACGCGAATTTAGGCTAGCCTTGCTGAATAACAAAAGGGAGAGATATGACTGAGAGCGCACACCTGCAGGTCAGCCACCGCGGCTGGATCCTCTTCGCCTGTATGCTGGCGATGTTTATGGCCGCTATCGAGGTGACCATCGTCGCCACGGCAATGCCGACCATCATTGCCGACCTGGGCGGTTTTTCACAGTTTGGCTGGGTTTTCTCTGTCTATCTGCTGACGCAGGCGGTGAGCGTACCGCTCTATGGTCGCCTCGCGGATATGTGGGGGCGGCGCAAAATGTTTTTCATCGGCACTTCGCTGTTTCTGATCGGCTCGGTGCTCTGCGGCTTTGCGCACAGCATGCTGTGGCTTATTCTCTTCCGCGCCTTTCAGGGGCTGGGCGCTGGCGCCATTATGCCGCTCAGTTCGACCATCGTGGCGGATATCTATTCGCCGCGCGAGCGCGCCAGCGTGCAGGGCTGGCTCTCCAGCGTCTGGGGCGTGGCGGCGATCGTCGGTCCGCTGACCGGCGCCTGGCTGGTGCAGCACTTTAGCTGGTCGCTGATCTTCTGGGTCAATCTGCCGATAGGGCTGCTCAGCATGGCGATGCTGGCGCGCTTCCTGCCCGCCCACTGCGTCGATGAGAAGCCGCAGCCGCTGAACGTCGCGGGCAGCCTGTGGCTGACGATCTGCGTCAGCGCGCTGCTGATGGCGCTGCTGCAGGCGGAGTGGCTCGGCTACTGGCTGGTCGCCTTTCTCATTCTGGCACTGTTCGCCGGCTGGCAGCTGAAAAGGCATGAGCTGCGCGCCGATGCGCCGCTGTTTCCGCTGGCGATCTGGCGTAGCCGCCTGATTATCGCCGGCAACGCCGGAAACTTGATTATCGGCGCGGCGATGATGGGGATCAGCGCCTTTCTGCCCACCTGGATCCAGGGCATCACCGGCGGCACGCCGCTGCAGGCGGGCAGCGCGCTGGCGATGATGTCGATCGGCTGGCCGCTCGCCAGCACGCTAAGCGGGCGGCTGATGCTGCGCACCTCGTACCGCTTTACCGCCCAGCTCGGCGCGCTGCTGCTGGTGGCGGGCAGTGCCTTGCTGCTGCTGCTGCGCGCGGAGAGCCCAATCTGGCAGGCGGGTGCGACCGCCTTTGTTATCGGCACCGGCATGGGAATGACCAGCACCACCTTTCTGGTCTCGGTGCAGAACCATGCGCATTACGATATTCGCGGCATCTGCACCGCATCGATCATGTTCAGCCGCATGATGGGATCGGCTATCGGCACCGCGCTGATGGGCGCCGTGCTGAACCTGAATCTTGCGCAGCGGCTGCCGCACGCCGCCGATCCGGTGCAGCAGGTGATGTCGTCGCCGTCGCGTGAGGCGCTCTCCAGCGAGACGCTGCACCATATGGTGCAGGCGATCGCCGCCTCGCTGCACTGGGTGTTCGTGGTGGCGCTGGTCATCGCGTTGTTTGCGCTGGGAGTGGCGTGGATGATGCCGCGACAGCGGCCGGAACAGGCGGAATAGATAAGGGCGACAGGGTCGCCCTTATCAGGAGCCGACGCGGATAAGAGGGTCGGCTTTGGCAGCAGCGTAAGATTACTGCGCTGGCGCATCCTGCGAGCTGCCTGCGCTGTCAGGCACGCTGCCTTCGTCGCCGCGTCCCACGCGCTTATAAACGATTTTCTGCGTGTCGTTTTCGCAATGGCCCACGACCTGGCCGCCCGCCTGGTCGACCTGATCGTTAGGCACGATATCCAGCGAAAAACCCGATTCCGGGACGCCGTTCTGAATGATTTTCTGGCTGATGTCCGCTTTCACGGACTCGCAGGAGGCGTGCGCCAGCATCGGCAGCGCCAGTAAAGTTGCGATTAACATTCCGGTCTGTTTCTTCATCACCTTCTCCTTTTGCGTAGTGAACCTTACTGACTATAGCAGCCCGTAGAAAAAATCAGGGCGCGACCGGTCGGCCGGTGCGGCGATCGAGACAGCGCAGGGTATTGGCTTCCCAGTAAGCGTTGACGTTATAGCTCTTTTCGCAGGCGTCGCGGGTATCGAAGGCGCGATCTGCTTTATCGAACTCTTTCTCTACGCGGGAGTTCACCTTATGGCGCAGCCGTTGCGTGTCATTCCATTGCTCTTTGCTCTGGCGCGCGGCCTCATTACTGGCGGCATTATTGCCATCTTCAATAATCAGACGGCTGGTATTGGCGCTGGCCTGCACGGCGGTCAGCATCGCACTGCTGGCGAGCAGCGCGGCGAACAGGGTCGGAAACCATTTTTTCATCGTCTTTTCCTTCGGTTAATGCCTGGCGCGTAGGGATGGTTCAGGGTTGCGGCAGACGAGGCATAGTATATCATCGCGCTTTATTTGCTCACCAGTGGTGGGCGATCGGTTTACCTTTGCGAGAGGATCCCATGCTGATCAAAACCGCGCTGCTCTTTTTTCTCACCGCCATCGCAGAGATTGTCGGCTGCTTTTTACCCTGGCTCTGGCTGAAAAAGAACGGCTCCGTCTGGCTGTTGTTGCCTGCCGCCCTGAGCCTGACCGCCTTTGTCTGGCTGCTGACGCTGCATCCGGCGGCGAGCGGGCGAGTCTATGCGGCCTACGGTGGGGTTTACGTGCTGACCGCGCTGTTATGGCTGCGGGTGGTGGACGGCGTGAGGCTCAGCGCCTGGGACTGGAGTGGGGCGCTGGTGGCGTTTTGCGGCATGCTGATTATCGTGGCGGGCTGGGGGCGCGCCTGAGAGGAGACCAGCCCGGCGGGCTGGCCTCAGGCGTCGTCAGGGCTTGTGCACTTTCAGGCCAGCCTGCGTCTGGCTCACCGGCATCATCTCCAGGGTGTTGATATTGACATGCTTCGGCAGCGTCGCGACCCAGTACACCGCCTCGGTGACATCCTCTGCCGTCAGCGCCGTCGCGCCTTCGTAAACCTTATCCGCTTTTTCATCGTCGCCTTTAAAGCGCACGTTAGAGAACTCGGTGCCACCGACCAGGCCGGGCTCAATATCGGTTACGCGCAGCGCCGTACCGTGCAGGTCGGTACGCAGGTTGAGGCTGAACTGGCGCACAAAGGCTTTGGTCGCGCCGTAAACGTTGCCGCCCGCGTAAGGCCAGCTGCCGGCGACGGAGCCGATATTGATAATGTGGCCGACGTTGCGCGCCACCATATCCGGCAGCAGGGCGCGGGTCATAAAGACCAGCCCTTTGGTGTTGGTGTCAATCATATTTTCCCAGTCGTCGACGCTGGCGCGATGCGCCGGCTCGATGCCAAGCGCCAGTCCGGCGTTATTCACCAGTACGTCGATATTGCGCCACTCGGCGGGCAGCGAGGCGACCGCTTCCTCGATCGCGGCGCGGTTGCGCACGTCGAGCTGTAGGGGATAGAGGTTCTCACCCAGCTCCTCTTTCAGCGCCTGCAGACGTTCGGCACGGCGGCCGCTGGCAATCACCTTATGACCTGTTTCAATGAATCGGCGGGTGATACTTTGACCAAAACCGGCCGTCGCGCCGGTAACAAAAATAATCATCTCACTGTTCCTTAACACGTTTTCAGTTGACCTGTTGTCACCATACCACTTCAGCGCCGCGGCTGCGCAACAAAAGCACGCGCGGGCCGTAAAGGAATGTTGCGGGCGTTGCGCTGCGCTATTCTGGCGCGCGCTGCACCAAAGACGGGCAGCGGCGCGCGCCATCTCCACGGCCTGTTTTCAGCGCGGTTATCTTGCCAGGGAAGCAACCGGTTGCGCATACGATACCGTTTTTCTCGTCGTGGCAAAAATGCCTTTTTTACATAACGTATTGAACAGGCAGGAGGTTCTGGCATGCAGGTTGCAATTTATCGGCACGCTGTTAACGGTTAACTCCCTGTGTACGGAAAAGGAAAGCGTATGACATCACCCCTGACGGCCATTCGCGCCAGCTTTTTTGATTTTACCGATGTGGCGCGGCAGCCCGAGGCGATTATGGCGCAGGCGCGCTATATCGACGATGGCGTGCTGCTGCTGGAGGAAGGGCGCATCGTCGGGCTGCATGCCTGGGAGAGGCGGCCGCAGGTGCCAGACGATCTTATCGATCTGCGCGGCCACCTGATTGTGCCAGGCTTTGTCGACACCCATATCCACTATCCGCAGACCGAGATGATCGGCGCCTACGGCGAGCAGCTGCTGCAGTGGCTCAGCCACTATACCTTTCCGGTGGAAAGCCAGTATCACTGCGCCGACCACGCCGCCGCCATGTCCGCCTTTTTTCTGCAGCAGCTGCTGGCGAATGGCACCACCAGCGCGCTGGTATTCGGCACGGTGCATCCCCAGTCGGTGGAAGCGCTGTTCAGCGCCGCCGACGCGCTCGCTATGCGGCTAATCGCTGGCAAGGTGATGATGGATCGCCATGCGCCGGACGCCCTGCTGGAGACGCCGGAGCAGAGCTATGCCGACACGCGGGCGCTAATTGAACGCTGGCACGGGCGCGGTCGGCTAAGCTACGCGCTGACGCCGCGCTTTGCCCCCACCTCGACGCCAGCGCTGCTTGAAAAGGTGCGTCAGCTGCGTCAGGAGTATCCCGACGTCTGGCTGCATACTCATCTGAGCGAAAACCCGCAGGAGGTCGCCTGGGTGAAGTCGCTGTTTCCGCAGCATGATGGCTATCTGGATGTTTATCATCGCCATCAGCTCACCGGACGACGCAGCCTGTTCGCGCACTGCCTGCATCTGGAGGATCATGAGTGGCAGTGTCTGCATGACACCGATTCCGCCATCGCCTTCTGCCCGACCTCGAACCTGTTTCTCGGCAGCGGACTGTTTAACCTCAAGCGCAGCTGGCAGCAGGGGGTCAGGATCGGCATCGGTACCGACGTCGGCGCGGGCACCACCTTCAATATGCTGCAGACGCTGGGTGAGGCCTACAAGGTCGGGCAGCTGCAGCAGTATCGGCTCAGTGCGGCAGAGGCGTTCTACCACGCCACGCTTGGCGGCGCGCACGCGCTGGATCTGCACCCGCACATCGGCAACTTTGCGCCCGGCAAAGAGGCGGATTTTGTGGTGCTGGATCTGGCTGTCTCGCCGCTGCAGCGGCTGCGCATCAGCAACAGTAAAGATATCTGGGAGCGGCTGTTTGTCCTGATGACGCTAGGCGACGATCGCAATATCGCCCAGACCTGGATTAACGGACGCGCGGTATGGCGGCGCGACGAGGCGAAAGCGAGTTGTTGCGAGCGCGGCAACCTGCCAGGATAGTTTTTTGCACGGTAATCAGGAGCGAGGCATGAACGTCAGACAAAATCCGTTTTTTCAGGTAAGCACGCTGCCCTGGCAGGCGCCGCCGTTTGATCAGATTCAGGAAGCGGACTTTCTGCCTGCGCTGCTGGCGGGCATCGAGGAGAAGCGTAAAGAGGTGCAGGCGATTGCGCAAAATCCGGAGACGCCCACCTTTGCCAACACCTTTGAGGCGCTGGAGCGCAGCGGACAGCTGCTTGAACGCGTTAACCTGGTCTTCGGCGCCATGACCTCCGCCAATACCAGCGATTATCTGCAACAGGTCGATGAAGAGATCGCGCCGCAGCTGACCGCGCTCAACGACGAGATTGTCCTGAACAGCGCGCTGTTCGCCCGCCTTGACGCTCTCTATCAGCAGCGCGAGACCCTGGCGCTCGATCCGGAATCGCTGCGGCTGGTGGAGGTGACCTGGCAGCACTATCAGCTGTCGGGTGCCAGTCTGGAGGAAGGGGCTAAACAGCGGCTTAAGGCGCTCAACCAGCAGGCGGCGCGCCTCAGCACGCGCTTTACCAATAAGCTGCTGGCCGCGACCAAAGCGGGCGGGCTGGTGGTGCAGCAGGCCGAGGCGCTGGCGGGCCTGAGTCCGGCCGATCTAGCGGTGGCGCAGGCGGCGGCGCAGGCGCGCGGGCTGGAGAACGCCTGGCTGCTGGTGCTGCAAAATACCACCCAGCAGCCGGCGCTGCAGGCATTGCGTTCGCGCGCGACGCGCCAGGCGCTGTTCGCCGCCTCGGTCGGCCGCAGCGAGAAGGGCGATGAAAACGATACCCGCGCGCTGGTGCTGGAGCTGGCTCAGGTGCGCGCGCAGCAGGCGCAGCTGCTTGGCTTCGCCAGCTTCGCCGAATGGCAGCTGCAGGATCAGATGGCAAAAACTCCCGACGCGGCGTTCTCCTTTATGCGCCATATTGTTCCGGCCGCGCGGGCGCGCGCCGAACGCGAAGCGGCCGCCATCCAGCAGATTATCGACCAGCAGCAGGGCGACTTTACCCTGGCCGCCTGGGACTGGAGCTTTTATGCCGAGCAGGTGCGCAAAGCGCAGTACGATCTCGATGAAAGCGAAATCCGCCCCTATTTCGAGCTTAACAACGTGCTGGAGAAAGGGGGTTTCTGGGCGGCGAACCAGCTTTACGGCATCCGTGTCAGCGAGCGTCACGATCTGCCGGTCTACCATCCCGACGTGCGCGTCTATGAGATCTTCGATGTCGACGACGCGCCGCTGGCGCTGTTCTATACCGACTACTTTAAGCGCGACAATAAAGGCGGCGGCGCGTGGATGAGCAACCTCGTCAACCAGTCAAGGCTGCTGGCGACGCGTCCGGTGATCTACAACGTCTGCAACTACACCCGACCGCCGGAAGGCGAACCCGCGCTGCTCAGCTGGGACGAGGTCATAACCCTGTTCCATGAGTTCGGCCATACGCTGCACGGGCTGTTCGCCACCCAGCGCTATCCGAGTCTCTCCGGCACCGCGACGCCGCGCGACTTCGTCGAGTTTCCCTCGCAGTTCAATGAGCACTGGGCGAGTGAGCCGCTGGTGTTCCTTAACTATGCGCGTCACTATCAGAGCGGCGAGGCGATGCCGGAGGCGCTGCACCAGAAGATCGTGCGCGCCAGCCGGTTTAACAAAGGCTACGACATGAGTGAGCTGCTGGCCGCTGCGCTGCTGGATCTGCACTGGCACAGCGTTGCCGTCGGCGAGACGCCGCAGTCGGTAGAGGGCTTTGAGCAGCAGGCGCTGCAGAGCGACAACCTGGCGCTGAAGGCCGTGCCGCCGCGCTATCGCTCCAGCTATTTCCAGCATATCTGGGGCGGTGGCTACGCGGCCGGTTATTACGCCTATATCTGGACCCAGATGCTGGCAGACGACGGCTATCAGTGGTTTGTGGAGAATGGCGGCCTGTCGCGCGAGAACGGCGACCGTTTCCGCCAGATGATCCTGTCGCGCGGCAACAGCAGCGATTTGAAACAGCTCTATGAGAACTGGCGCGGCAGTGAACCGCAGCTGGAGCCGATGCTGAAAAATCGGGGCCTGGCCGACTAACCTTTAGCGGGCGCAATGCCCGCTTTTTTTATCCCAGCGGGCCGCCCTCAATGGTTTCGCACATGCCCGCCAGCACGCGTTCGCCGGTTTCCTGACGCAGTTCCTGATACCAGGCCGCGGTCGCTGCGGGATCTTTGCCGTGGGTCACGTCGCAGCGCTTGCGCGCTTTCAGCACCAGATCGCGGGTGCGGCTCACGCGCCGCGCCTCATAGCGCTGCAGCGCATCCTCAATGCCCAGCGAGTGGGCAGTGAGCGAGGCAGCCAGCACCAGCGCATCCTCCATTGCCGCGCAGCCGCCCTGACCAATGTCCGGCGTGGTACTGTGCGCCGCATCGCCCAGCAGCGCGACGCGACCGCTGACGAAGCGGCTGAAGGGGTCGATATCGTGGATTTCGACGCGGTTGGTGGTCGCTGGATCGATGGCGTCGATAAGGCGCTGCACCGGCTGCGCCCAGCCCTGGAAGTAGCGGCGCAGGTCCGCTTTTACCGTACTGCGGTCTTCCGCGAGGCCTTTCGGCAAAGGTACGTCAAAAAAGAAGTAGAAGCGGTTGCCGCTCACCGGCATCAGCGAGACGCGTTTGCCTTCGCCGACGAAGGTGGTCCACTGATTGGCAGGCGCCAGCGCCGCGTCGATCTCCACCAGTCCGTTCCAGTTGACGTAGCCAGCATAGCGGCGTTCAACTTTTTCGCCCAGTACGCTTTGACGGATTACCGAATGCGCGCCGTCGGCGGCGACCAGCAGGTCGCCGTGGGCGGTGGTGCCGTCTTCGAAGCGCGCGGAGACGCCGTGCTGATGCTGTTCGACCTGCGCGACGCGTTTGCCAAAGCTGACGCGTTCGCGTCCGTAGCTGTCGATTAGCATCGCCTGCAGCTCGGCGCGCGCCACCGGCGAGGGATACTCCCCAACCTGGCGCACCAGCGGTTCCATGCTGAAGCGCGTCAGGGTGGCGCCGCTGGCGAAATCCTGATAGGCCATAAAGGCCATATTGCCGCTCAGGGCGCGCAGCTGCGCTTTCAGACCCAGCGCGTTCAGGCATTTCACGCCGTTCGGCCAGACCGAGATGGCGGCGCCGACCGGCTTCATCTCTTTTACCGCTTCAAACACCGCTGTTTCAATACCTGCCTTTTCCAGCGCGAGCGCCGCGCTCATGCCGCCAATGCCGCCGCCAATTACAATCGCTTTCATATTTGTCTCCTTTTCGATGGGAGAAAAGCTGCAACTTTTGTACCAACCCGATAGCGCCCGTCAGGCAGGCTTCTGGCCCTGCCAGCAGGCGAGGGCGCGCCAGCAGCAGGCACCCAGGCAAGAGAAATGCTTTATTTTGGTGCTTAACCGGCCGGATGAATCTTTTGTTTCAGTGTAACCGCCAGGCGCTTTTGGGTGCGGGCCGCAGACGTTTTTCTGTTCGCCAGCCATACTTAGCCGGTATCAAATCCGGGGAGAGTCAAAATGAAAAGTCGTTACATCATACTGCTACTTACTGCTTTACTGCTGGGGCAGAGCGCTACCGCCCAGCCGACGGCGTCATCAGCGCTGCTGTTTAGCGGACGGGCGCCCATCGCTCAGCTGACGCCGATAGCGGCGAAGTGCGACCTCGCCAGCTGTCAGCAGAACTGCTACGTCGAGCGCTCGCACTGCAATACGCGCGGCAACGGCTCCTGCAGCAGCCAGACGCAAATCTGCGTGCAGAACTGCGCCAGCCAGTGCCGATAGGGTCCTGAGCGGCAAATCTGTTGGTTTGCCGTTTATTGATTCAGGTCAAACCGGCCTGCTGCCGTTTCCCTTTCCTGCCGGTCATCGCCTAAAATAGCGCTTTTGCGCTGCCTGAAGCGGCGCTGCCGTCGGACAATCTTCGCGCTTTTTTAGGGATGTTATGACCTACCTTTATCTGTTTATCGCCATCGTGGCGGAAGTGATTGCGACCAGCAGCCTCAAGGCTTCGGCATCCTTTACCCGGCTCTGGCCCGCCGTGGTGACGCTGGTCGGCTACATCATCGCTTTCTATTTTCTGACGCTGGTGCTGCGCACCATGCCAACCGGCATCGCCTATGCTATCTGGTCCGGAGTGGGTATCGTGCTGATTTCCGTTGTCGGCTGGGTGGTGTTCAAACAGAAGCTCGACCTGCCTGCTATTATCGGCCTCGGGCTAATCATCGCTGGGGTGCTGGTAGTGAATCTTTTTTCCAAAACGGTGGGGCACTGAAGTTATCTTTTTCCTTTATCGACGGGAGATAAACGTGAAAAAACAGCTAACCGAGTCCGATATTCATGGTTGAGGTGGGTGGCATCGCCTTATACGCCAGCTGTGCATAGCCGTCGCCTGGCCGCTGAGCGCGAGCATTCCAGCCAGAAGAGAGGGGCACAAAAGCGGGAGAGACAGGGCTCCCTTTTTCCATATGTCACGAATTATATAGCAAGCATGAAGAACACAATATTAGCCTTCCTTATTAGTTACATCATACATCGGCACCTGTAAAAACATCGCACTTAACTTCTATGCCTGTCACAGAAGTCGGGCAGGTAAAAAAGCGGCTGGCTTAACGATCCGGAAGCGCAAGGCTTCCGGATGTTTGCCGCCTGTCAGACACCATGCTCCAGCCACGCCGTAATCTGCGTCACCATTGCCTGCGTCGAAATGCCATAGCGATCGTGCAGCGTTGGCAGCGCGCCTGCATCGAGAAAGGCGTCGGGCAGGGCGACCTGCCGGAAACGGGGCGTCACGCCATGGCGCAGCAGCGTCGCCGCGATAGCTTCACCCAGGCCGCCGGTAATTGAGTGGTTTTCCGCTGTAATCACCAGCCGTCCCGCGCTGACCGCTTCGCCGGCCTCGCGCAGTATCGTCGTCTCGTCCAGCGGCTTGATCCCCGGGGAGTGCACCACGCCGACCTCAATGCCGCGGCTTTCCAGCTGTTCAGCCGCCTCCAGCGCGCGCATCGTCATTAAGCCGCTGCTGATAATCACCGCATGTTTGCCTGAGCGCAGCCGCTGCGCTTTGCCGTGCTGATAGTAATAGTCATACTTATCCAGCACCAGCGGCACCTTGCCGCGCAGCAGGCGCATATAAACCGGCCCCTGATGGTCGGCGATGGCTGGCACCACCTGGCTGATTTCCCGCGCATCGCAGGGATCGATAATCGTCAGGTTGGGCATACCGCGAAAAATCGCCAGATCCTCGGTCGCCTGATGGCTCGGGCCGTAGCCGGTGGTGAGGCCGGGCAGGGCGCAGGCGATTTTCACGTTCAGGTTCTCTTCGGCGATCGCCATGCAGATAAAGTCATAGGCGCGGCGAGAGGCGAACACCGCGTAGGTGGTGACGAAGGGCGTAAAGCCTTCGCGCGCCATGCCGGCGGCGGCGCTCATCAGCAGCTGCTCCGCCAAGCCCATTTGAAAGAAACGGTCGGGGAAGGCGTCGCCGAAGAGGTGCAGATCGGTATATTTGCTCAGGTCGGCGGTTAAACCGACGATATCCTGACGCTGACGCGCCAGTTCGACCAGCGCATGGCCAAAAGGCGCCGCCTCCGTTGGCTGTCCTTCGGCGGCAATCGAGGCGATCATCGCCGAGGTGGTCAGGCGTTTATTTGCTGTTGATGTGCTCATCTTATTCTCCCTGTTCCAGCGCAGTAAGGGCTTTATCCCACTCATCGGCATCGACGCGGATAAAGTGGGTTTTCTCCCGGGTTTCCAGGAAAGGCACACCTTTGCCCATTCGGGTATCGCAAATGATGACGCGTGGCTGCGCTTGCGGCCAGTCACGCGCAGCGTCAAAGGCGGCGACCAGCGCATCGATATCGTTGCCGTCCACCCGCTGCGCATACCAGCCGAAAGCCTGCCAGCGATCGACGATAGGCTCGAATGCCAGAATCTCGCTGCTGTGGCCGTCCGCCTGCTGGTTATTGACGTCGATAATCGCGATCAGATTATCGAGCCGCCAGTGCGACGCCGACATAGCGGCCTCCCAGGTCGAGCCCTCATTCAGTTCCCCGTCGGAAAGCAGGTTATAGACTCGCGAGGTCGAGCCCTTACGCTTCAGCCCCAGGCAGGCGCCAACCGCAATGCCCAGGCCGTGGCCGAGCGAGCCGCCGGTGATCTCCATACCAGGCGTATAGGCAGCCATGCCTGACATCGGCAGACGGCTCTCGTCGCTGCCGTAGGTTTCGCGCTCCGCTTCAGGAATGACACCCGCCTCCAGCAGCGCCGCATAGAGGGCGATAGCGTAGTGGCCGATAGAGAGATAGAAACGATCGCGACCTTCCCATTCGGGATCCTCGGCGCGATAGTTCAGCGCATGGAAATAGCTCACGGCGAGCAGATCGGCAGCGCCCAGCGCCTGACCGATATAGCCCTGGCCCTGAACCTGGCCCATCAGCAGCGCATGGCGACGAATGCGCGTGGCGCGCTGCCGCAGGGTCAGCGGAACCGATGAAGTAAGAGTATGCATAGAACCTCCAGATTAACGATTAACGTCCGCTGCCCGAATACGCAGCACGCAGAGCGCGCCGAGCAGCAGAACCGCAGCGATAAAGTACATGCCCGACGCGGGCGAGCCGGTCAGGGTGGTGATTGAGCCGATAAGCCAGGGCGAAAAGAAGCCGGCGAGATTAGCGATACAGTTGACTGCCGCGATGCCCGCGGCGGCGGAGACGCCGCCCAGCAGGTTGGTCGGCAGCATCCAGAACAGCGACGAGGCGGAGAGAATGCCCGCAGCCGCCAGACAGAGAAAGAGCAGCGACAGCGTGACGCTATGGCCCAGCAGGGTCGCCATCGTCAGGCCCGCCATGCCGAGCACCATCGGCACGATAAGGTGCCAGCGCCGCTCACGATGGCGATCGCCGCTGCGGCCCGCCATCAGCATAAACATGATGGCGCACAGATAGGGCAGACTGGTCAGCAAACCGATATGCAGCGGCTCGCGGATGCCGGCGTTTCTCACCAGCGTCGGCAGCCAGAAGGTCAGGGCGTACTGACCCATCACGACGCAAAAGTAGATCGCCGCCAGCGTCCAGAGGCGTTTGTCCGCCACAAACTCTTTAATGGTGCCGTGATGCGACTTCTGCTGGTTATCCTCATCCAGATCGGCGCGCACCATGCGTTTTTCGCCCTCATCGAGCCAGCTCGCCTGCTCGACGCGATCTTTCAGCACCACCAGCACCACAAACCCCATCAGAATGGTCGGGATCGCCTCCAGCATGAACATCCACTGCCAGCCGGCCCAGCCGTGCGAACCGGCAAAGGTTTCCATAATCCAGCCGGAGAGCGGGCCGCCGATCATACCGGAGAGCGGAATGGCGACGAACCAGAGCACCGTCATGCGCGCCCGACGTTGAGCGGGAAACCAGTAGGTGAGATAGAGCAGCAATCCGGGCGCCAGTCCGGCTTCGGCCACGCCAAGCAGGAAGCGCAGCAGATAGAACTGCCAGGCGGTCTCGACAAAGGCGAAGGCGCCAGAGATCAGGCCCCAGGTGATCATAATGCGGGCGATCCATCGGCGCGCGCCGACGCGATGCAGGATCAGGTTGCTGGGCACCTCAAAGAAAAAGTAACCGAGAAAAAAGATCCCGGCGCCAAGGCCGTAGACCGTTTCGCTTAGCGAGAGATCGTCCATCATTTGCAGCTTGGCGAAGCCAACGTTGACGCGATCAAGATAGGCGCAGAGGTAGCACAACATTAAGAACGGCATCAGGCGCCAGGCAATTTTGCGATAGGCGCCGTCGCGCGCAGCGACCGCCGCACCGATATTCAGCGTTGTCATGGTTATCACTCCGGGAGTGAACCAGCAGCCAGGCTGCTGGAGAAAAGGGGGACGATCAGTGGATCAGCATGCCGCCGTTCACGTCTAAAGTGACGCCGGTGAGGTAGCTGGAGAGATCGCTGGCGAGAAACAGCGCGGCGTGCGCCACATCGTCAGCTGCGCCGAGGCGTCCAAGGGGAATCGAATCGATAATGGCGTGACGGCGCTCGTCGTGCAGGAGTCCGCCGGTGATATCGGTCTGGATGAGGCCAGGCGTCAGGGCGTTGATGCGGATCTGATCCGGCCCGAATTCGCGCGCCATCGCTTTGGTCAGGCCCAGGACGCCCGCCTTTGCGGCGCTGTAGTGCGGACCGCCGAAGATGCCGCCGCCGCGCTGCGCCGATACCGACGAAAGAGAGACGATACTGCCACCGCCCTGGCGCTGCATCGTAGGGATCACCGCCTGGGACATCAGCAGCGTGCCGCGCAGGTTGACATCCAGGATGCGGTTATAATCTTCAAGCCCAATCTCCAGCGTTTTCACCGGCTGCGTAATACCAGCGTTATTTACCAGCACGTCGATGCGGCCATACTCCTTCAAAACCTCCGCGACAGCGCGCTGAATCGCCTCGGCGTCGGTGACGTTGGCTGCAAGGCCCAGATGGCCAGATCCCAGCTCCAGCGCGGTACGCTGCGCTGCCGCTTCATCGAGATCGAGCACCACTACGCGCGCGCCATGGTGAGCGAAGCAGGCGGCGGTGGCGCGTCCGATACCGCGCTGGGACGCGGCGCCCGTAATAATTGCAACTTTCTCTTTCAGCAACATAAGTGACTCCAGATTCTTTTTTTATAGGGTTCGGTATCGCTACCGGCAGGGTTCATCCTCAGCATCAGAAATAGCGCTCAAAGTGGCAATGCAGAAAAATTCATTTGATGCTGAATGAAATTGTTGGTTTGATGCAGTTAACATTTTTCAATGTTTGAAACGGACATAAATCACAAAATTTTGAGCGGGAAGAGTTATGGAAAAGCCAGTCAGCCAGCTTCCTTCATTAAAATCGCTGCGCGTGTTTGAGGAAGTGGCGCAATCGGGAAACGTGGCGCGTGCGGCGGAAAAATTAAATATCACCCCCTCAGCGGCGAGCCACCAGCTGGCGAAACTGGAAAAAGAGCTGGGCTCGATTCTGTTTAACCGCTCGGCGAAAGGGGTAGCGTTAACCCTGGCGGGCGAGCGCTATTTAGCGGAGATCCGGCCGCTGATCCTCAGCCTGACGCAGGCGACGGCACGGCTGCGCAACGAGAAAGATCGCAGCGCGCTGCGCATCCATTGCGCGCCCAGTTTTGGGCTGCTATGGCTGCTGCCGCGTATTCATCAGTTTCGCGAAGCGCACCCGGACATACAGGTTTCGCTTTCCTGCTCTTATGAAAACTTATCTTTCAGCCGCGATAATATCGATATTGCGGTGCGCCATGGCTTTCCGGAATGGAAGGCGTTTGAAATAAAGACCATTCGCCATGAAAAAATGTCGGTGCTGGCGTCGCCAGACTATCTGGATAAATATCCGCTGCGGATGCCGGACGAATTAAATAACCACGCGCTGATCCTTTCTGAATCGCCGTTAATTCAGTGGCCACAGTGGTTCGCCACGCAGCAATTGCCGCAGCCGACCCAGGAGTGGCTGTTTCGCTTTGACCGATCCTACATGAGTCTGGAGGCGGCGATGCTCGGCCACGGGCTGATTTTCGAAAGCGAACTGCTGGCCGCCGACTATCTTCGCAGCGGCAAACTGGTCAGGGTATTTGATGACGCCATGAGTCTGCCGGTCAGCGCCCATCACCTGGTTTATCCGCGCGGCTATGCGCAGTTCCCGCGCGTTAGCTACTTTTTGCAGTGGATTCAGGCGCAGCTGGACGGCTGACGCGCGGCGTGAATGTCATGCCTGACTACCACTTTTACGCTATACGAACTAATTTTTATTGTCGGACGCGCGCTGCCCGGCGTGACGCTCGGCGGATTCCGTATGCTAAGGCGGCAATGTCGACTTAATTTCCGCCAGGGCACAGGCCCTGGCCCAACCGTTGCCGGAGGCACCAGGCCATGCACAACCTTGATATGCAGGTATTAAAAGCAGGATTGCAGTGGGTTGACGCGCATGAAGTATGGCTCTGTACGGTGCTTTCTACCTATGGATCGTCGCCGCGTCCGCCCGGCGCGATGATGATTATCCGCAAAGGGGGGCATCACTGCGGTTCGCTTTCAGGCGGCTGCGTTGAAGAGAGTTTTATTGAGCGCATCGACCAAAACGCCTTCCCGGCGGCCAGCCAGGTGGTGCGCTACGGCGAGGGCGGATTTGAGCCGGACAGGGCGCTGCCGTGCGGCGGCGTGCTCGATATTCTGGTGGAAAAGCTGTCGCCCGGCGCTGAGAGCCGCGCCTATTTGCAGAAGATGCACGATGCGTTGGTCGCCGCCACAGCGGTGAAAAAGAAAATTTTTCTGCCGCATGCCTGTCATGCGCTGGAGCCGGCCGCCTATACCAACAGCACCCTGACTTACCGCGACGGCGCCGCCATTACCCTGACGCTCTCGACCGCGCCCAGGCTGGTGATCGGCGGGCTTTCCAGCGTCGCGGTGTTCTGCGCCAATTTTGCCGTCGCGCTCGGCTTCGAAACCATCGTGTGCGAACACCGGGATGAGGCGCTGGAGAATATGGCCGCCTTGCTGGACGCGAACGTCAGGCTGATTAAGCAGTTTCCCGCCGTGTATCTGGAGCGGGAAGGGTGTCATGCCGGGACGGCGATCCTGTCGCTTACCCACGATCCGCGCATTGACGATCTCACCATGATGGAAGCGGTCAATCTGCCAGCGTTCTACATCGGCGCGATGGGGTCAAAAAAGAACAGCCTGAGAAGAAAAGAGCGGCTGGGAGAGTATGGCGATCTTACGCCGGAGCAGGTCAGCCGCATTCACGCGCCGGTCGGGATCGATATCGGCAGTAAAACGCCGTCGGAGATTGCGCTGTCGGTAATGGCGGACATCGTGCGCTATAAAAACGGCTGCGCAGAGGCGGTTGAGCCAGCTCTGGCAGAGCCGTGGGAGCAGGGAAGTCTGCTATGAGATTCGCCATTCTGGTGATGGCGGCAGGCTTCAGCCGCCGCTTTAAGGCGAGCGGCGGAGAGCATAAGCTACTGGCCTCGCTGAACGGCAAGCCGGTTTTGCAGCACACGCTGGAGCATGCTGTTGCCACGGAGCTCGACGTTTTCGCGGTGACGCGGCCGGAAGACAGGGCAATTCATGCGCTGATTCCCGGTGGTCGTGCGATTGTCTGCAGCAGCGCGGGCATCGGCGACTCTATCGCCACGGGGGTAAAAGCCACCGCAGAGTACGACGGCTGGCTGATCACGCTGGGCGATATGCCGTTTTTAACTGTGGAAAGCCTGCTGGCCGTGGCGGAGGCGCTGCATCACGCGCCGCTGGTTCGGGCAGAAGTCGAAGGCGTGCCTGGACATCCGGTGGGATTTCAGCGCGCCTTCTTTTCCGCGCTCGCCAGTCTGAGCGGCGACAGCGGGGCGCGCGCGGTGCTTGACAGCGCGCCGTGTCAGGCGGTGACCTTGGCGGATAAGGGGTGCGTGCTGGATATTGATACCCGTTCAGATCTTCAGCATAGTCCTGCGCTGTAATCGCTCAGCCAGCGAGTGGTGCGGGGCAAAGAACGATAAGGTTTGTCATGCAATCAATACTTCTGCAAAACAGATATCGCTCGACAAATGAGGACACTCTCGCAATTTGGGCGAAAAATGCAGGAATCGGGGAGATCCGAGAACAAAACTACTACGATCCCGTAAAGCTCTCTCTTGCAGCAGGAATAAAGCCGCCTGTTTCCCGCTGTGTCTCACGCCTTATTGATGAGTTGAGCGAAATCACAAAAGACGATCCCCTGGCCGATACGCTGCCAGCGCACGGCTTTCATTTTACTTTCTTGCCTCTGACGCTGCCGCTTTATCACCGCAACGAGCCATTACCGACGAAGGTAGAGCAATTGGCAACTATCTGGGGTGAATTCGATGCGAAAAAATTGACTATCAGACAGCTTCGGTTAGTGGCGTTACCTGGTCAGCTGTTGCTTGCGGGAATTCCTGAGAGTCCTGCGGTCGCTATGCGTCAGTCGTTCTGCGAGAAGGTTCTGGATTCTCAATGGAAAAATGAGTTACTGATGCGTCATGACAACATCTCATTGCCAGCGCCATTCTGGCACAGCACGGTTCTACGCTACGGCGCGTCTTTTTTACCGGAAAGCCTGCGTCAGTTTTTCCTGGAGCGTCAGGCAATTAATTTTGGTGATGTTGCCGGCGAGCTGATATTGGCAAGGTGCAACTATAACTGGACAACATGCTATCCATTAAAAAGTTAACCAGGGCAATGTGGTGAGAAATGCCCAAAGCAGACGGGATTATTTAGGTGCACATAATGTATATTATGTTAAATAAGAAATCACTCAGAGTCAGGACGCTGCGCGCATACGTCCTCTCTCTTCCCTTTTCTCTTCTTATAACTTAAACAGCGCAATCTGCCACAGCACCGATCGGCTTGTCGTCTTTCGTCTGTGATAAAGCGCCAACCCTTGTCGGCGCGTAGATTTTGCGAGCCGCCTCGGCTGCTGCGCTTTTCCCACTTTCGCATGCTAAAGGCGACTGCTAAGGTCCGGTAGACAAAAAGCTGGCCGAGACTTCAGGATGAAGCGAACTTGCACGCCGCATGATGCGGTCTTTAAAACCTTTCTGACACACCCGAGAACCGCTCGCGACTTTTTAACGCTGCATCTGCCGCCTGGGCTGCTGGCGCTCACCGTCAATAAGAACCGCCGCTTCAGGCGGTTCTTATTGTGTGCCCGCCTGCCTGCTACTGCTTAAAGCTGACGATACTCACCCAGTTTGCATCCTTGCCTACGGGCGCTTCAGCGACCCTTTTCAGCTCGCCGCTCGCTTTGGCAATAGCATAGCTGCCAATGACCGCGCTTTTCTCACCGCTGGCGATCAGCCAGCGTCCGTCAGGCGTAATCGCGATACCGCGCGGCTGCTTCTCAACCGGCCAGCTGTTAATGAGCTGCAATTTTCCATCCGGCTGGCTGATGCGATAGCCCGTTACCGTGCTGCTGGTTCGCTCTGTCACGTAAAGAAAACGCCCGTCAGGCGTAATCTTGATATCGGCCGCCCAGATGCGCGGCGTGGTGTCGCTGTAGCTGGCGGTGCGTTCCACGCCGTGCTGCAGATGATATTTCTCCGCGACTGCGTTGGGATAGTCAGCTACCCTGGTCAGCGTGCCATCCGCTTGCCGCGCGAACTGCACGATGGCGCCGCTCATTTCACCAACGTTATAGAGAAAGCGGTTATCTGGCGACAGCGCCGAGTGCCGCGGGCCGTTTTTCTCCGCCGTCGCGACGAAGCCTTTTCCAAGCGGCGTCAGCTGGCCATCCGGGTGCAGCGCCAGCTGCAGAACGCGATCGGTGCCCAGGACGCCAACGTAAGCGAAGCGATTTGTCGCGTCGACAATGACTGAATGCGCGGCGTGGCCGGTCTTGATCTCGTCAATGAATGGCGTCTCTATTTTTCCGCCAGCGCCGAGGTGATAAACATGCACCAGGCCGCTATCGTAGGAGGCCGCCAGTAAAAAGCGCCCTTGCCTGTCCAGGCTGATATAGGGATAGCTTGCGGCGGCCGCGCGCTCTGACGCTGGCGTCAGAGCGCCGGTTTTGCCGTTGATGGACCAGCTCACCAGCCGCATCGGCTGGCTGCGCACGGCGGCGTAAAGCGTCTGCTTATCCGGGCTTATCGCCATCGGCATTACCTTGCCCCCCGCTGGCGTTTCGCCCAGCAGCTTTAGCGCACCGGTCCGATCGTTTAAGGCGTAACGCGCGATTTCGCCATCCTCCGCCGCCGAAACGTAGACAAAGGTCTGCGCCATCAGCGGGCCGCTAAAAGCGACGCCAGTCAGTAAAAATGCGTGACGTAATGCCGGGTTTACCTTCATGCCCCTCTCCTTTTAAGGCCTTAGCAGCGCAGGCCGCTTAGCGTCATAGCGCCAGTTTTCGATTAAATATTGCATGCCAAGTGCATCGTTGCGGTTCTTTTCCGGCAGCGCGTTATAGCGCGCATGAGCCTGTTCCACCCGTTCCATATCCAGTTCGATGCCAAGCCCCGGGCCTTCTGGCAATTCAAGGTAACCGTCTCTTATCTGCGGTGCCTGACGTGTCAGCTGCTGACCATCCTGCCAGATCCAGTGAGTATCAAAGGCCGTCTGGCGATCGCCAGGTGCCGCGGCGCCCAGATGAGCAACCATCGCCAGCGACACGTCAAAATGATTATTGGAATGGCAGCCGGTAGTCAGCCCCCACTCGTTACATAGTTGCGCAACCACGTTAGCGTTACGCATGGTCCAGAAATGGGGATCGGCCAGAGGAATATCGATGGCGTTGAGCTGCAACGCATGATGCAGTTGACGCCAGTCATTGGCAATCATATTGGTTGCGACAGGCACGCCGGTTGCCCGGCGAAACTCCGCGAGGGTTTCACGCCCAGAATAGCCCTGCTCTGCGCCGCAGGGATCTTCCAGATAGGGAACCTTTCCCGCAAGCTCTTTGCCGTAGCGGATAGCGTCGTCCAGCGACCAGCTGGCGTTGGGATCGACGGTCACGCGGGCTTCAGGGAAACGCTGCAGCAGCGCATTGACGGTTTCTACCTCCACCTCGCCATGATGCACCCCTCCCTTGAGCTTAAAGTCACGAAAGCCATACTGCGCCTGTGCCGCTTCAGCCAGACGCACGACAGCCTCACTGGTCATAGCCTTTTCATGGCGCAGTCGGAACCAGTCGCTCTGCTGGGTGGTACCCGACTGGTAGTCCATCGGAGTTAACTTGCGGTCTGCGATATAGAAGAGATATCCCAGCACCGGTATGCGATCGCGCTGCTTGCCGCTGGCCAGCAAATCCGCTACAGGCAGGTTCAGATGCTGGCCCAGTAAATCGAGCAACGCCGCCTCAATCGCAGCGGCGGCGTTGTAGAATTTCTCTGGATTCATTTGCGGTATATGAATGTCGTTGGTATGCGCGGCGTGCTCAGTACGCGCATCGCTGCTGAATAGCTGGTTCAGCGTGGCATTAACCCGCAAAAGCGAGCTGCCTACCGTCTGCGCCTTAAAACGCTCCAGCAGCCTTAGCGTAGAAGCGTGACAAGGCGCTTCACCTACCCCGGTATGACCAGATGAATCGGTCAAAATAACCAAAATCCGGGTAAAGTAGCAGTTATGGGCGCCGCCGATATTGAGCAACATGCTGTCATAACCCGCTACGGGCACAATACGCATCGTCTTAATGACTGGACTGTCTGACATGAGAAGCCTCCTTGTTAGTCTGACCAGGGCGCACCGATTTGCGACGCAGCAATAGCCATAATCCCGTGACAACCGATACGCTGGTTAGCGCGTAGAGTCCGCCGGTGGTACTGCCGGTTTTCATTTCGAGATAGCCAAATAATGTCGGCGCAAAAAATCCGCCAAGGTTACCGATGGAATTAATCAGGGCGATGCCAGGCGCAGCAATGGAGGCAGGAAGTTCAGCCTGCGGCATTGGCCAGAAGAAAGCCGCGCTTACTTTTGAACCGATACAAGCGACAATCATCGCAACGAACCCAAACCAGGGCGTGCCCAGGGTTGCCATAAAGGTGCCGCAGCCCGCCAGCAGCATGGCCAGCCCCAGCCCTCTGTCCAGCCGCTCGCGCAGGCGATCGGTGGTTTTTCCCAGTAAAAAAATGGCGACAATCGCGCACAGCCACGGAATGGCAGTCAGCAGGCCTGTTTCAAAGCTGTTGAAACCTTCTATGCGCTGAATAATCTGCGGTAGCCAGAACACCAGCGTATAGCCGGTCATGGTCATGGTAAAAAAGATCAGACAGTAAAACAGCAGGCCGCGATGGCCAATCAGGCCCCAGCGCCCTGACGCAGTCTGCTGCTCTTCCCGGGCCTCATCTTCCAGCTTCAGCTGCTGAGTCAGCGCCCTTTTCTCCTGCTCGCTAAGCCAGCTGGCCTTTTCCGGTCGCGAAACCAGTACCAGTGCAGCCAGTAACCCCACGATGACCGAGCCGCCGCCCTCAAGAAACATCACCCATTTCCAGCCGGCAATGCCCATAAAGTCGTGCATCATCAGGATGGCGCCGGTGAGCGGGCCGGAAAAAAGGAATGCGCTGGCGGTGGCGCTTAACGCCATTGCCGTGGCGCGACCGCGCCACGCATTGGGCACCCACTGGCGGAAATAGAACAGCACGCCCGGAAAAAAGCCCGCTTCGGCTACGCCAAGTAAGAAGCGCAGCAAATAAAAATGCAGCGGTGTGCTGACGAAGCCGGTAAGAAAAACCACAATTCCCCAGGTGATCATGATGCGCGTCAGCCAGACGCGTGCGCCTAGCTTTTTCAGCATCATGTTGCTCGGCACTTCAAATAACGCATAGCCAATAAAAAAAAGCCCGGCTCCCAGACCAAAGGCCGCTGCGCCGATACCGGCATCGGTTTGCAGCTCGGCCTTAACGAAGCCAATATTGGCGCGGTCAATCTGATTGATAATCAGCATTACCGCCAGCACAGGAATAATGCGGCGGAAGAATTTTCTGGTCGCGGAAGCGATCGCCATTGCGCGTTCGTCATGGGTCACGATGGACATGGTTTATCCCCTGTTAAAGCGTACCGCTACAGGTATACGCAGTCAGAGGCGCTGCCGTTATGTGTAACTGCCCGAGGCACATTGTGTACTCGCCCAGGAAACCAGCGGATTCAGTATGTTATAAAAATGTTATAATTCATCGGTGTTCGAAATTGTGTGCTGGCTCACTCTGCTATCACCGCCAACGCTTTGAGCGAACAGCGATTATTTCCCATGGCCAGTGCGGTTAAATCTGGCCCTGCCCGAACCTGCTACGCTTAGCCTCCACACCAGGAGGATCCATGAATTCACTTATTGAAATTTTTACCAGCCATAAAAGCGAACGCAGCTTTACCGAGCAGCCTGTTGACGACGCGATGCTGGATCGCATTATCAGCACCGCCTGGCGTGCGCCGACCTCGGTCAATTCGCAGCAGGTTTCTGTGGTGGTGACCCGCGATGCGGCGAAGCGTAAGGAAATTTCGCAGATCGCCGGCGGCCAGCCGTGGATCGCCAAAGCGCCGGTGTTTCTGACCTTCGTGCTGGATATGCATAAATCACGCGTGGCGATGGAGGCGATTGGCCGCGAGCAGATCGCGCAGCAGAGTATCGAGAGCATCGTCTCCGGCGCCACCGATGTGGGCATCGCGCTGGGTTCCGTGATGGCCGCCGCGCGCGCGGAAGGCCTGGGTATCGTGCCGATCGGCGGCATCCGCCGCGATCCTGAGGCGTTAATCAGCCTGCTGGAGCTGCCGGAATATACCTTCCCGGTTGCGGGCGTGGTGATTGGCTATGTCGATGAGCCGTCGCACCAGAAGCCGCGCCTGCCGCTGGAAACCTTCCGCCATGAAGAGGCCTACCGCACCGCCGGGCTGGAGGAGAAGATCGCCGCCTATAATCAGGAGATGGTGCAGCACTGGCAGAACATTGGCCGTTCCGATGGCGAAAGCTGGAGCGAAAGCGTCAGCGGCTATTATCAGAACATCTATTTCCCACACGTGCTGGGCGCGCTGAAAAAACAGGGCTTCGGCAACGATAAGTAACTCACCGCATAAAAAAAGCGCCCAAATGGGCGCTTTATCTTTTTCTGCGCGAGACGCAGCCACATCGCTATTTAAGCCGGAACGCCACCACGCTGTCGCCGCTTTTGGTGCCGAGCGAGCCGTGGCCGCCAGCGGCAATCACCACATACTGCTTGCCATCTTTACCCATAAAGGTCGACGGCGTGGCCTGCGCGCCCGCGCTCAGCTCGGTCTGCCACAGCAGCGCGCCGGTCGTGCTGTCATAGGCGCGGAAGAAGTTATCCGCCGTCGCGCCGTGGAACACCACGTCGCCCGCCGTCACCAGCGGACCGCCATGCGCCACCATCCCCATCGGGAAACCGATCGGGAAACGCCCCGGCAGGAACGAGGTGTTGAGGTTTTTGGTGGTGCCGATGCGGCGCAGCCATTCGGTCTTGCCGGTTTTCAGATCGACGCCCACCATACGGCCCCACGGCGGCGCGATACAGGGTATGCCCAGCGCTGACGCGAACTGCTGAATATGGATCGCGTAATCGCCGTGGAAGTTTTCATTCCAGTAAGGCGAGCCATCTTTGGTGAACAGGCGCTCGGTCGCGGTCGCTGACGTGCGCTTGATCAGGTTGTACTTATAGGCCAGACGCACCGGCGCGGCGATCAGCAGCTGACGCTCCGGATCAACCGCCACCGATCCCCAGTTAAATACGCCGATATTGCCCGGGAAAATCAGCGAGCCCTTCTCGGTCGCTGGCGTCCACGGGTTGCCGTCATAGCGCAGCTCGCGGAAGCCCATGCGGCAGCTCATCTGGTCAAACGGCGAAATGCCCCACATCGCTTTTTCCGTCAGCGGCTGCGGAATAAAGTTGAGGCTGGAGACCGGCTGCGTAGCGGCAAACTTCTCGCCTTCGACGCCGCCTTCTGTCGAGACCTTCACCTGATTAACCGGATAGATCGGCTGACCGGTCAGGCGGTTGAGCACGAACAGGTTGCCGGTTTTAGTCGGCAGGATGACCGCCGGCTGTTGGCTGCCCTGATAGTCGATATCCACCAGCGACGGCTGAGACGGGTTATCGCGGTCCCAGAGATCGTGGTTGGCGCTCTGGTAACGCCATTTAAAGGCGCCGGTTTTCAGATCCAGCGCCACCAGCGCATCGCGGAACTTCTCGGTGTTGCTGTCAGGATCGCGCTCGATGCCTACTTCATCCGGCGAGGCGTTGCCGAACGGCACATAGACCAGGCCGTTTTTCAGGTCGGCGCTCAGCGTCGCCCAGGCCACCGGGGTATCCTGCGGATAGGTCGCGTCCGCCGCAATCGGCTGGGTCGCCTCCGGCTGAGCCGGATCGAAGTTCCACACCAGACGGCCGGTAACGGCGTCCCAGGCGCGGATGACGCCAGACGGGTTGCCGCGGTTAAAGCCGTTGTCCATTACCGAGCCGCCAACAATAACCAGGTTGCCCGCCACCAGCGGCGCAGAGGTTTGCATCAGCGCATGCGGACGCACCTCGCCCATATTGGCATGCAGATCGACCACGCCGTTCTGCCCAAAATCGGCGCACGGCTTGCCGCTGTCAGCATCCAGCGCCACCAGCTTCGCATCGGTGGTCGCGTTGTAGATACGCTTACGGCAGAGCGCCGGCTGCGCTGCGCTGCCGTCAGCTGCCGCACTGCCACCGTCGTAGAAGCTGACGCCGCGACAGGTCTGATGCTGCTGCATATAGGAGCGATCCTGCGGCGCCGCATATTTCCATTTTACCGCGCCGGTTTCCGGATCGAGGGCATGCACCTCGTTATGCGGCGTACAGAAGTAGAGCATGCCGTTCGCCTTGAGCGGCGTCGCCTCAAAGGTGTATTCGGTCGCGTCGTCGCTCTGACGCAGATCGCCGGTATGGTAGGTCCAGGCGACCTCAAGATCTTTCACGTTATCTTTGGTGATCTGATTCAGCGAAGAGAAGCGCAGCGCATTGGTGGAGCCGCCGTAGGCTGTCCAGTCGTTGCCCGCGCTATTTGAGGCAGACGGGGCGCGCGCATTGGTAATGGTTCCCTGCTGCGGCAGCGGATCGTAAAAGCAGAGGCCGATCACCAGCGCGATCATCACCACTACCGTGGTGTCGAGGAAAGGATGGAACCTGCGCTGAGTCAGCGGACGCACCACCCAGGGCAGCGCCAGCCAGACGCCGAACAGACCAAACAGGTCGCCGCGGGGGATCCACTGCCACTTGTCAAAGCCCACTTCCCAGATAATCCAGAACAGGGTAATCCACATCAGCAGCGCATAAAGCGACAGCGCGCTGCGTTTATTCAGAAACAGCAATATCGCGGTGAGCAGTAAGCCTGCGGCCATCAGCGCATAGAACGCGCTGCCCCCCAGCAGCAATAGCTTCCCGCCCATATAGAGCATCGCCACGGCGACAATCGCCATCACGATACTGGTTAGCTTGTTAACCATGATCCTTTTTTTCCTCATTCAAGGGTCGAAATAAAACAAATACACATAACTTCAACGTTATTTTAACTTAGGTAAATTTTTGTTAAAAACGTAATAACTTACGAGCCTTTAGCCGGGCTAACGGATCTGGTGCTGCGAAAGGTGAAGCAGACGCGATTTGCAGGGGCCATGACGAGCACAACCGAGCGCCATGGTACGATATGGCTTATCAGTTACCTGCCTTTACCGCATCATTTGTTCAATATGCTGACAAATAACACACATAAATTTAACGTCACCGCGCTTTATCGGGCGGGCTCCTCCCTGTGGACCCCGTCGGCGTTGCGTGACTGCACCTTAATGATGCGCAGACTAACCATTAGGCTGGTTATTTCATCTCTGCCTCGCGCGTAGCGCCCAGCCAGCGGGCCTGCTAACGATTCGGCACCGATTTTGCTTCTCCCATGCAGACCCTATTCATGCAGGAGAGGCACCATGCAGCCAAGTCGCTATCGTTACGTTATCTTTTCCCTGTTGTTCTTTGTCGCGCTGATCAATTACATCGATCGCGGCGCGCTGTCGTTTGCCGCTAACGCCATCTCTCAGGAGTACCACTTCACTAAAGTGCAGCTCGGCGCAGTGCTGGGCTATTTCGGTTTCGGCTATCTGTTTGGATCGCTGTGCGGCGGATTCCTTGCGGATCGGCTCGGTACCCGTAAGGTCTGGCTGATGGCGGGCGTGCTCTGGTCGCTGCTGGAGATCGCCACCGCCTGGGCGGGTGACCTGGGCATGGCGCTGTTTGGCGGCTCGGCGATTATGGGCTTTGCCGCCCTGCGCATTCTGTTCGGCTTCTCCGAAGGCCCAGCTTACGCGCTGATGAACAAAGCCATCGCCCACTGGGCGCCGGATAACGAACGCGGCTTCGCGCTGAGCATCGGCCTGCTCTCCACGCAGGTAGGATCGCTGCTGACCGCGCCGATTGCGGTCGGCCTGCTGCTGTTGACCCATGACTGGCGCATGATGTTTATCCTGCTGGGCGCCTTTTCGCTGCTGGCGATGCTGCTGTTTGCGCGCACCTTCAGCGATACCCCGGAACAGCGACCGGCGGCGAACGCAGCGGAGCGCGCGCTGATCCGCGAGGGTCAGCGTCAGGAGGCGCACACCGATACGGTGCTGCCCTGGTGGCGTTTTTTCACCAGCCGCACCCTGGTGTGCAATGCCCTCGGCTACTTCTCCTTTCTCTATATCACCTTTACGCTGGTGACCTGGCTGCCGAAATATCTGCAGGACAGCTTCCATTACGATCTCCATTCGCTCTGGTACGTGGCGATGATCCCCTGGAGCGGCGCCTGCCTGACCGTACTCCTCGGCGGCCGACTCGCCGATCGCCTGCTGGCGCGCTTCAATAACCTGCACGTGGCGCGCAACCTGTTCGCCGCCGTGACGCTGCTGGGCACCGCCTGCTGTTTTATGGCCATTCCCTACGCCGGATCGGCAACGGCGATTATTGCGCTAATGACGCTGGGCAACGCGCTCAACGCCATGGTGAACAACGTCTACTGGTCGGTGGTGATTGACGTGACGCCGAAGGCCTCCGTCGGCGCCTATAGCGGCATGACGCTGGCGATCGCCAACCTTGCCGCTATCGTCTCGCCGATGCTGTGCGGCTGGCTGGCGGAGTACTACGGCTACAACGCGATGTTTACCGTCACCGCCGTGATTGCGCTGGGCAGCATGCTGGCGATGACGCTATTGCAGCCGGAGAAACCGCTGCAGCCGCACAGCGCCGGCGGCGTGGTGCAGCAGGCGCTCTGACCTCTGGCGGCGCGCTACAGCTGGTTACGCGCCACCACGCTCTGCAGCGCTTTCTGCGCCTTAACGCGCTGCGCAATCGCCCACAGCTTCGGCGCGCTGGCCTGAAACCAGGCCTCGCGCGGCTGCCAGCGCACCAGCACCGGTAGACAGGCGTCAAGCAGCGTGATGTTGTCTCCCAGCAGAAAAGCGCTGTCGCCGAGTTGCGACTCAAGCCAGCGATAGGCCTCTTCGCGATGGGCGTCGGTACTCTTTTTCAGCTCCTGCGCCCTCGTGGCGGTCCAGCGCTGCGGATAGTCGCCATAGGTAAAGCAGCCGATCGCGCGCCTCGCCCGGCTGGTCGAAGCCGGAGACATCTACCCAGCGATAGGGTTCGCCGCAGAGGCTAAACATTAGCTCGCTGATGGCCGAGCCCCAGCCCGGTGCGCCATAGAGCGTGAACATAGCGCTCTCCTTTCAGGGTTGCGATGCGGTAAGTGTAGTCAGCCGTGGCGATTGCAGAAGCGCGCGATGTCGCCGGACTGAAAATCAGCCAGGTTCGCCATCAGCTTCTCCAGCGGCCACTCCCACCAGGCGATCTGCCGCAGGCGCGTGGCGATGGCGGGCGTAAAGCGCATGCGGATCGGTTTCGCCGGCACGCCGCCCACGATGCTGTAGGGCGCAACATCTTTCGTCACCACCGCGCCCGCCGCCAGCACCGCGCCGTCGCCGACCGTAACGCCCGGCAGCACAATCACGGCGTGGCCAATCCAGACGTCGTGGCCGACGATAACGCGCGCGGCGCGGCGGTCGGCGAAAAAGCCGCTGTCGCGCGCCGCGCTGGCGTCGTAATACTCCGGGCAGCAGGTAAAGCGATGCTGCGAAGCGCGATCCATCGGGTGATTGGGCGCGCCAAGGCGCACATGGTTGGCGATAGCGGTAAAGCGGCCTATCTGCGCGTCCGCCACGTGGCAGTGTTCGCCGATATAGGAGAAGTCGCCCAGGGTGCTGTATTCGAGGTAGCTGTGCGCCAGGATTTCGCACTGCTGCCCGACGGTGGTGTCGCGCAGGCGTACACTGTTGTCGATATAAGTCTGCTGCAGTCGGGCGGAAGAGAGAGCGTGCAAAGTCATAATGGCCTCGTCTGATCGGATGTCTGGATAAGCGGAGTGTGCGGCGCGGCGGAAACAGCGCTGACGGTAACGGGCGAAGATGACAGGCGGAAGACAGTGCAATGCGGCGGACTAGCGGGATAACGCGACGAAAAAGGCGGAGTGGTTAGCTCCGCCTTTGTTCAAGTTCCGGCTAGTGAGCCTGGCCGGTCAGTTGCAAAAGGGCAACGATGATCTGCAAGATGACCCGGACAAGATCCAGGAGCAATCTAATCAGTTCCATCACTTTCCTTCTCCTTCAACAGGAGCGCGCTGTTCGGCTACCGAGGCTTTGACTCTACCCGCCGGGCGCCTAAGCACATCTTGTGGAGAGCGCTGAGCGGCACTCGTTGCTAAAGCCACAGGCCAGCACCACCTGATGCCTGCCGGGATTTTTAAAACCGTGCCCCTGGGAGCGGCCAGTCAGCAAGTCGGCTCTGCTTTGCGCTCAACACCTGTACAACCATACAGTATTTTGGCGAAACTTGAAATATTTCTCCGCGCTATTTAGAATCGCAGGTGTGGAGAGTGCTGAGCACCTCGTTCGCAACGCGGTCACCAGCCGTTAAGCGAACAAAAAATGAAAGGATTTGGCCGTGACGCCAAATCCTTTTTTTATGCCTGTAAAACGCTACTTCGCGCTGACGCGCCACACTGTGTTGCCGGCGTCATCCGCAATCAGCAGCCCGCCCTGGCGATCGGCGGCCAGACCGACCGGCAACCCTCTGACCTGCTTCTGATCGTCGGTCAGGAATCCCGTCACCACCGGCTGCGGCAATCCAACCGGCCTGCCGTTTTCAAATTTTACCCACACTACCTTGTAGCCGTTAAGCGGCGTGCGGTTCCAGCTGCCGTGCTCGCTGACGAAGGCACCGCCGCGATACTGCGGCATATTGTCCGCCTGATAGAAGAGCAGCCCCAGCGGCGCAACGTGCGAGCTGAGCGCATAGTCCGGCTTAATCGCCTTCTCCACCAGATCGGGACGCTGCGGCTGCGCGCGCGTATCCACATGCTGACCAAAATAGCTGTATGGCCAGCCGTAGAAGCCGTTCTCCTGCACCGACGTCATATAGTCCGGCACCAGATCGGAGCCGATCTCGTCGCGCTCGTTGACGATCGCCCACAGCCGGTTACTTTGCGGCTCAAACTGCAGGCCGGTCGGGTTGCGCAGCCCGGTGGCGTAAAGGCGCGTTGCACCGCTGGCGGCGTCGACCTCCAGCACCGCGGCGCGATGGTACTCCGCGCCGATGCCGTTCTCGGTGATGTTGCTGTTAGAACCGATGCCGACATAGAGTTTGCTGCCGTCCGGGCTGGCGACCAGCGCTTTGGTCCAGTGGTGGTTAATCGGCCCGCCGGGCAGATCGGTTACAAGCTGAGGCGGCGTACGGATCTCGGTTTGCCCTTCCTGATAGGGAAACTTCACCAGGCTGTCGGCGTTGGCGACATAGAGCGTATTGCCGATCAGCTGCATGCCGAAGGGCGAAAAGAGGTTCTCGATAAAGACGTGCTGCTCCCACTTGCCGTTCACGTTGCGCAGCAGCGTGATGCGGTTGCCGCCCTCGCCGCCTTTGCCTGAGGCTTTCTGCACAATGCCCATAATCAGCTGCTTGGGACGCGTGGTGGGTTTGGCCGGGCCGTTGGCCTCCGCCACCAGCACGTCGCCGTTCGGCAGCGTCAACAGCTGACGCGGATGCTTGAGGTTCTCCGCGATCTTCTCGATTTTCAGCCCCTGCGCCACTTTCGGCATCTCGCCCTGCTTCCACGGCACCCCTTCCGGCACCTGCATCGGCGGCATAAAGAAGTTTTTCGCCTCAGGCAGCTCCGGGTTTGGCCCGGTCTGCTTCTGCGGATCGAGCTGTGCGCCGCTGTCGCAGCCCGCCAGCAGCGCGGTCAGCGCCATCGCGATAAGCGTTTGCTTTTTCATCGGTGCTTCTCCTTAAGCCGTGCGCTGACGCAGCGCGAGTTGAACATTGGCGATTAGCATCAGCGCCACCACGAGAGTCGACAGAATGACGCCGGACGGCACCACGGCGTAAGCATCGCGGCTGTGAACGAAGGCGTTAACGATCGCCAGCAGGATCGCCACCAGCGTGAGCCAGAAGTGCACCTTCTCCGCGCGGCGGCTGCCGCCGAACAGACCGATCAGGGCGACAAGACGCGGAAGAATGGCGATAACCAGCCCGATGGCGATCAGCCAGCTGGCGGCGTGCGTCCACTCCACGACGTAACTGTTAAGGTAAATAATGTCGAAGATCCACGCCGCCACGAAAAAACCGAGCGGCACAGGTTCGAACAGCGTGTAAAGCGCCACGGCGAAAGCCGATCGTCCCGAAGTTCTGGTCATTATCCTCTCCCTATCAGTAAGCGTTACAGCGCGAAAAACGCGCTGCGCCTGTAAAATATTAGTAAATATGAAGAAAGATGACGGAAAGATTCAGGCGGTAACGCGGCGTCCCTGCCGCGGTGCGGCAATTAGCGCTTGTCGGCAGGCAGGGTTACCCAGTAACCGGGCTGGTAAGGCAGCGGTAAAAATTTCTCATGAAAGGCGCGGAAGGTCGCGTCCGGATCGAGATCGGCGAAGAGATCGGGATGCAGCCACTTCGCCAGCGCCTGAATGGCGACGAACTGATACGGGCTGTCGTAGAACTGATGCCAGATGGCGTGCGCGTGGCCGTTGTGCGCCACCGGCAGGGTTTTAAAGGCGTCGCGCATCATCAGCATCTGCAAACGCTTCTCCGCCGCCTTCACGTCGGCACCCGGCCCGACGCCGACCCACTTGCCGACGGTGTTATAGTTTTTCCAGTTGGCACCGGTCACCACCACCACGTCGGGACGGCTGGCGATAATCTGTTCAGGGTTGAGGGTGCCGAAGGTGCCGGGAATCAGATCCTTCGCGATATTGCTGCCGCCCGCGATCTCCACCATCTGCCCGAAGTTTTCATTGCCGAACGACATGCAGCACTCGTCGGTGTAGCCGCCTGCGCGGTCAATCATCACTTTGGGGCGCGTGCCGTGAAAATCGTTCAGCCGCGCGGTAACGCGTTCAATCTGCTGACGGCGAAAATCGATAATCTCCTGCGCGCGTTGCGGCTTATTCAGCAGCTCGCCCATGATGCGAATGCTTTTTTCCGCGTTCACCATCGGCGCTTCGCGAAAGTCGATAAACACCACCGGGATGCCGACCGCCTGCAGCTTCTCAACCAGCTTGCCTTCGTCGGTCGCCGCTTTCGACTCCAGGTTCATCAGCACCAGATCGGGCTTCAGCGTCAGGGCCTGCTCGACGTTGAAAGTGCCGTCCTTGGCGCCGCCGAAGGTCGGCAGCGTTTTAATCTGCGGATAGCGCTTTTCGTACGCCTGATAGCCGTCCCAGTCCGCCTTATGAAAATCGTCGCGCCAGCCCACTACGCGCTGAAAAGGCGCGTCAGTGTCAAACGCCGCCAGCAGATAGATCTGCCGCCCCTCGCCCAGAATAATGCGTTTCGACTCAGCAGCGACCTCAACCTGACGGCCCGCCACGTCGGTGATGGTTTTGGCCGCAGCCGTCCCCGCCATGCACAACAACCCCAGCGCTAACATCCATTTCTTCATTGAATTAACCCATTCAAACGATAATGATAATTATTTATGTAAAGCGCCGTTACTATTACGCAAAATGGGTTGCAGGAAAAGAGGTAAACAGAAATCTTTTACCGGCTGTCGAGCAGGCCCAGCTCGCGCCGGTCATGGCTGCAGAACAGCGTCACCTGCGCATCGGTTTGCAGGGAGAGCGCGCGCAGCCGCTGCTGGTTGGTGCGCCAGGCGTCGCGATCGCTGCACATCATCCACTGGTAGAAGCGCAGGCCTGGCGTGCAGTGCCGCTCCGCCTGCCGCATCTCCTCGCGGTAAAACCAGGCGTCGCCGCCGTGCAGCAGCCAGCCGTCGCCCTGCCGCACCGCGATGCCCGCGTGGCCGAGCGTGTGGCCGGGCAGCGGCACCAGCAGCACCTCGTCGTTGAGATCGTCGAGCGCCCTTACGGCATCAAAGCCAAACCAGCGTTCCCCGCCGGCGGCATAGCCGCGCCAGCCGCTGTGGTTGCCCCACTGCTGCGGCCGGAAGCGCTGCCGCTGCAGCCAGCTCTGGCGCTGCGGCGCGGTATCCAGCTCCCGCTGCAGCAGATGCACGCGCGCCTGGGGAAAGTCGCTGATGCCGCCCGCGTGATCGAAGTCGAGGTGCGTCAGGATGATATGCCGCACATCCTCCGGTTTAAAGCCGAGATCGACAATCTGCTGCCAGGCGCTGAGCCTGCGGTCGAACTGAATATTGTTGAAGAGCCGGAAAAAGCCCGACAGGCGGCCGCGATGCGCCATATCCTGCAGGCCGATGCCGGTATCCACCAGCACCAGCCCCTGCGCGTCGGTTTCCAGCAGCAGGCAGTGACAGCTCAGATGCGCCAGCGGCGAGCGGCTGAAGCCGTCGTAGAGCGCGCCGCCGAAGGGACACATACAGCCGCAGTTGAGGTGATGAACGCGCATGGTTTTCTCCTTGCCTTTCGCCATAGCGGCCAAAGAGCGGGTTAATGATGAACGGGTTAATGAAACAATAATGGTCAGCCCTGCCGCATCTGCAAGCGTGAGCGGCACAATCGGTGGCGCGTTTTTTCGGTGCGGCCTTGCTCACAAAGTGGCCAGGCTTCGTGAATTTGTTCACATCGCCCTGTGCGGCTGCCCTAATTTACGGCTGCATTTACCTCGCTTTGGCTAATGCGTAAACAATCTGTGAACGCTAGATTACGAAATGAAACGTCGTTTTACTTTTATTTCACACCCAGCGAGAGCCGTCGCATAAGGAGCCTGTGCCGTGAAGATCAGCGCTATAGAAGTCACCCAGTTTACCTATCCCAGCAGGCGTCATGCCGACAGCGCCGGACACTCCCACCCCGGTGATGAAACCGAGGCGCAGATGGCGCTGCTGACCCTGACCACCGAGGAGGGCCACAGCGGCTACGCCTTCGCGCCGCCGGAGGTGATCCGGCCGCACGTGGTCAACGCCTTCTTCCGCAAAGTGCTGATCGGGCAGAACGCCATGGATCGCGAACGGCTGTGGCAGGATCTGGCCCACTGGCAGCGCGGCAGCGCGCATCAGCTCACCGAGCGCGCCCTCTCCGCCGTCGAGCAGGCGCTGTGGGATCTTATCGGTCGCCGGCTACAGCAGCCGGTGCACAAGCTGCTGGGCGGCTATCGCGAACGGGTGCCCGCCTACGGCAGCACCATGTGCGGCGACGAGCTGCCCGGTGGGCTGGCGACGCCGGACGACTATGCGCGCTTCGCCGAGACGCTGGTGGCGCGCGGCTATAAGGCGATCAAGCTGCACACCTGGATGCCGCCAGTGGCGTTCGCCCCCAGCCCGCAGATGGATATCAACGCCTGCGCCGCGGTGCGCGAAGCGGTCGGTCCCGATATCGCCCTGATGCTCGACGGCTACCACTGGTACAGCCGCAGCGAGGCGCTCACCATCGGCAAGGCGCTGGAGAAGCTCAACTTCAGCTGGTTCGAAGAGCCGATGGAAGAGGAGAGCATGGCCTCCTACGCCTGGCTGGCGGAAAACCTCAGCATCGACGTGCTGGGGCCGGAGAGCCTCGGCGGCAAGCACCACAGCCGCGCCGACTGGGTGCGCGCTGGCGCCTGCGACATCCTGCGCGCCGGCGCCAACGGCGTGGGCGGCATCGCCGCCACTATGAAGGTCGCCAGCCTGGCGGAGGCGTTCGGCATGGACTGCGAGGTGCACGGCAACGGCGCGGCCAGCCTGGCGGTGGTCGGGGCGATCCGCAACTGCCGCTGGTATGAGCGCGGCCTGCTGCACCCCTTCCTCGACTATGAGCAGCCGGCCTACCTCAACAGCCTGATCGATCCGATGGATGGTGAGGGCTATGTACAGCTGCCGACCCGGCCCGGCCTGGGCGAAGACATTAACTTCAGCTGGATTGAGACCCATACGCTGAACCGCTGGTAACGCTGAGAGAGAAGTACAGCAAAAAACAATAAACCTCTGACCTGCTGGACTGACCTTATGACTATCCGCACCCGCTGCGGCGCGTGGCTCGCCACGCTGCTGCTGCTGGCGGGCAGCGCGTCGCTTCAGGCGAATACGCCTGACGACCAGCTGATCGTCGGCATGAATATGAACAACCTGCTTACGCTCGATCCCGCCGCCATGACCGGCAACGAAGTGGTCGGTATCGTGGTTAACCTCTATGACGGGCTGGTGGAGCTCGATCCGCAGCAGCTGACGCATGTGCGACCGGCGCTGGCGGAGAGCTGGCGCATTAGCCCGGACAACAGCGCGCTGACCTTTCGGCTGCGCGACGACGTGCGCTTCCATTCGGGCAATGCCCTGACCAGCGCCGACGCCGTCTGGTCGATGCGCCGCGTGCTGCACCTTAACCTGGCGCAGGCGTCGGTGTGGAAATCCTACGGCTTCACCAAAGCGAACGTCGATGAGATGATCGCCGCGCCCGACGCGCGCACCCTGGTTATACGCCTGCCGAAGCCCAACGATCCTCGTCTGGTGCTCTACTCCCTTGCCGCGCTCGGCAGCATGGTGGTGCTCGACAGCAAAACCGTGCAGGCGCACGCCGTCAATAATGACTGGGGCAACCGCTGGCTCACCACCCATGCGGCCGGTTCCGGCCCGTTTCGGCTCGACGGCTGGCAGGCGAAAGATGTGCTGACCATGAGCCGCGCGCCGGACTACTGGCGCGGCGCGGCGAAAATGCAGCGCGTGGTGTTTCGTCACCTCCAGGAGTCGCAGACCCTGCGCCTGATGATGGAGAAAGGCGATCTCGATATCGCCAGCAATATGGCGATCCCGGACGTGCGCGCCCTGCGTAACGATCCCGATCTCAGTATCGACAGCGTGCAGCGCGGCACAATCTACTACCTGGCGATGAGCATGAAAGATGCCCATTTCGCCAACCCGAAGGTGCGCGAAGCGTTGCGCTATCTGGTGGACTATCAGGGGATCAATAAAACGCTGATGGCAGGCTATGGCGTGCTGCATCAGCGGCCTATCCAGGCCGGGATGCCCGCGACGCTGCCCGATCCCGGCTACCGGCTGGACATAGCACGCGCCCGGACCCTGCTGGCGGAAGCGGGCTATCCCGACGGCTTCGACACCACGCTGCGCGTGCTGGCGGATCAGCCCTTTCTTAACGTCGCCATCGCCATCCAGTCAACGCTGATGCAGGCGGGGATCCGCGCGCGCATCATCACCGGCACCGGCAACCAGATCTATGGCGCGATGCGCGACCGGCAGTTCGGGCTGCTGGTGGGGCGCGGCGGCAGCGGCGTCGAGCCGCATCCCCACTCCAGCCTGCGCTCGCTGGTTTACAATCCGGACAACGCCGACAGCGCGCGGCTGACCAACTTCCAGGGCTGGCGCACCAGCTTCTACGACGCCCGGCTCAACAGCATGATTGACCAGGCGCTGACGGAGCGCGATCCGGCAAAGCAGCAGCAGGCCTATTTCGCTATCCAGCAGCGCTATGACCAGCTGATCCCGGCGCTGATGCCCCTTTCCCAGATGGTGGATTCGGTAGTGGTGAATAACCGCGTCCAGGCCTATCAGCCGCATCCGTCCGCCACCACCTTTTTACGCGACGTCTGGAAAACGCCAGAGAGCCTGGCAGGAGGCACCCCATGATCGCCGCTCTTCCGCAGCTGCGCCGCGTCAGCAAGCGCGCGACGCAGGTGTTTATCACCCTGTTCGGCCTGCTGCTGCTGACGTTTTTTATCGGCCGCGTGATGCCGCTCGATCCGGTGCTGGCGATCGTCGGCCCGGACGCCGATCAGACGACTTATCAGCAGGTTTACCATCAGCTCGGCTTCGACAAGCCGCTGTGGGCGCAGTTCGGCATCTATCTGAACGGGCTGCTGCACGGCGACCTCGGCCATGCGCTGCTGACCGGCCAGCCCGTCAGCCAGGATATTCTGCGCGTCTTTCCCGCCACGCTGGAGCTGGCGACTCTGGCTATCGTTATCGGCGCCGGCCTCGGCGTGCCGCTTGGGGTGATCGCCGCGGCGCGGCGCAACGGCGTCATTGATTATGCGGTGCGCGTGGTGAGCCTCGCGGGCTACTCCACGCCGATCTTCTGGGTCGGCATGATCGGCCTGCTGCTCTTCTATGCCCATCTGGGCTGGGTCGGCGGCGCAGGCCGCGTCGATTTCAGCCTCGACGGCGTGGTGCCGCGCCGCACCGGTCTGATGCTGGTAGACGCGCTGCTGGCGGGCAATGCCACGGTGTTCTGGAACGCGCTGAACCACCTGGTGCTGCCCGCCTCGCTGCTCGGCTTTCACTCGCTCGCCTATATCAGTCGCATGACGCGCAGCTTTATGCTGGCGCAGCTGTCGCAGGAGTTTATTCTCACGGCGCGCGTTAAAGGGCTGACGGAGTGGCAGGTGATCTGGCAGCACGCCTTTCGCAATATTCTGGTGCAGCTGCTGACGGTGGTGGCGCTCGCCTACGGTTCGCTGCTGGAGGGGGCGGTGCTCATCGAGACGGTCTTCTCCTGGCCGGGCTTCGGCTCCTACCTGACCAGCAGTCTGATGCTGGGCGATATGAATGCGGTGATGGGCTGCGTGCTGGTGGTCGGGCTGATCTTCGTGCTGCTCAATCTGCTCTCCGACCTGCTCTATCAGGTATTTGATCCGAGGACCAAAGTATGACGCTATCGATCGATACGCCGCCCGTCGGCGCCGCGCGCGAACGGCTGGCGCGCTGCCAGCGCTTTGCCCTGCGCGCCGGCCATTTTCTGCTGCGCATGGCCTGCAACCCGCTGACCGCCATCGGCGGCGGCATTGTGCTGCTGCTCTGCCTGACGGCGCTGTTCGCGCCCTGGATCGCCCCTTATCATCCGCTGGTGCAGGATCTTGACAACGCCCTCAGCCCGCCGGGCGCACAGCACTGGTTCGGCACCGACGAGTTTGGCCGCGACATCTTTAGCCGACTGGTGTGGGGCGCACGCATTACGCTCTACATCGTGCTGCTGGTGTCGGTCACCGTCGGTCCGCTCGGACTGCTGCTGGGCGTCACCGCCGGCTATTTTGGCGGCAAGGTAGACGCGGCGCTGATGCGCATTACCGATATCTTTATCTCTTTCCCCAGCCTGGTGCTGGCGCTGGCGTTCGTCGCCGCGCTCGGCCCTGGCCTGGAGCATGTGGTGATCGCCATTACCCTTACCGCCTGGCCGCCCATCGCGCGGCTGGCGCGCGCCGAAACCCTGTCGCTGCGCCAGGCGGACTTTATCTCCGCCGTGCGGCTGCAGGGCGCGTCGCCGCTGCGCGTGCTCTGGCACCATATCGTGCCGCTCTGCCTGCCGTCGGTGATTATCCGCATCACCATGAATATGGCGGGCATTATTCTCACCGCCGCCGGGCTCGGCTTTCTCGGGCTCGGCTCGCAGCCGCCCGCGCCGGAATGGGGCGCGATGATCGCCAGCGGCCGGACCTACATGCTGGAGTGCTGGTGGGTGGTTACCGTGCCGGGGCTGGCCATCCTGATCAACAGCCTGGCATTTAACTTCTTAGGAGATGGCCTACGTGACCTGCTCGATCCCCGCAGTGAGTAACGGCGCGCCGTTGCTGGACGTGCACGATCTGCGCGTCGATTTTGTTAACGGACGTCACAGCACCCCGGCGGTGCGCGGCGTCTCCTTTCAGCTCGGCCGGGAAAAACTGGCGATCGTTGGCGAGTCCGGCTCAGGCAAATCCACCGTGGGCCGCGCCCTGCTGCAGCTGCATCCGGCGAAGGCGCGCATCGAGGCGGCGCGCATGCAGTTCGGCGAGATCGATCTGCTGCGCGCCAGCCCGGCCCAGATGCGTGACATCCGCGGCAGGCGCATCTCGATGATTATGCAGGACCCGAAATATTCACTTAATCCGGTGGTGCGCGTCGGTGAGCAGATCGCCGAGGCCTGGCGCAGCCACCATCGCGGCCAGCACGCCGCTGCCAAAAAACGCGCGCTGGAGATGCTGGAGGTGGTGCGCATTCGCGATCCGGAGCGCCTTTATCAGCGCTATCCCCATGAAATTTCCGGCGGCCAGGGGCAGCGCGTGATGATCGCCATGATGCTGATCACCGAGCCAGAGCTGGTCATCGCCGATGAGCCAACCTCCGCGCTCGACGTCTCGGTTCGCCTGCAAATTCTGGCGCTGCTGGATGAGCTGGTAAAGGCGCGCGGGCTGGGGCTGATCTTTATCAGCCACGACATCAGCCTGGTGCGCAGCTTCTGCGACCGCGTGCTGGTGATGTACGCCGGGCGCGTGGTGGAGTCGCTGGCGGCAGGCGATCTCGATCGCGCACGCCATCCCTATACGCAGGGCCTGCTGGCGGCGCTGCCGGATATCGACCAGCGCCGCCCTCGTTTGCCGGTGCTGCAGCGCCAGGCAAGCTGGCTGAATGATTAAGGAGCGCGCATGATCGCTGTTGAGAATCTGAACCTGAGCTTCGGCGAAGAGGCGGCTCGAACCCAGGTGCTGTTCGACGTCGCTCTGAAGGTTAACGAAGGGGAAATCTTCGGCCTGGTGGGCGAGTCCGGCTCGGGGAAAACTACGGTGCTGAAGTGCCTGGCGGGGCTGATTACCCACTGGCACGGTGCGCTGGCGATAGGCGGAGCGCCGCTCGGGCACCGCATCGATCGCGCGCGCTGCAGACAGGTGCAGATGGTGTTTCAGGATCCTTACGGTTCCCTGCATCCGCGCCACACCATCGGCGATATTCTGGAGGAACCGCTGCTGATCCACGGCATCGGCCAGCGGCAGGCGCGCGTGGTGGCAATGCTGGAAAAAGTCGGGCTGAATCGCGCCTGGCTGACGCGCTATCCGCATCAGCTTTCCGGCGGTCAGCGCCAGCGCGTCGCCATCGCGCGTGCGCTGATACTCGAGCCGCGCGTGCTGCTGCTGGATGAGCCGACCTCGGCGCTCGACGTCTCGGTGCAGGCGGAAATCCTTAACCTGCTGAGCGATCTGCAGCAGCAGGCGAATCTTACCTACCTGATGGTAACGCATGATTTAGGCGTAGTGGCGCATCTCTGCCATCGCGTGGCGGTGATGCAGCAGGGTCGCGTGCTGGAGACGCTCGACGTGCCGACGCTGGTGGGCGATCGCGCGGCGATGCCCTATACGCGCATGCTGGTAGAGGCGAGCCGCCACTACAGCCCGGCGCTGGCGAAAGAGATTTAGAGAGGAAAAAGAGGCGCGCGGCGAAGGCGGCGCGCCAGGAAGGCGTTACTGCGTCATCTGACGCACGAAGTCGGCGATTTCCGGTACCTGCCCATGCTCAAACAGGCAGTGCTGCACGCGCGGGCCACTGAGCGCGGTGCGCACCAGCTCTGGATCCAGCGCGCGCAGCGTATCGAGATAGTTCTCTTTCAGCATCGCCGCTTTTACCTGATTTAGAATGCCGGCGTTACGCACCTGCGGCTCTTTACGCTCAGGCGGATAGCCCAGCCCTTTTTCACCGGTGAAGGCTTTTTCAAAAATAAAGCGCAGGTTCAGTTCCGCGCCCCAGCCAAAGCCTTTGGCGAACGGCAGCGACAACGCATTGCCGTTGTTGATCTGGGCGAACAGATAGGCGTCCGCCGGATCGATGCAGTAGCCGCAGACGACGCCCGGATGCAGGTTAAGGGACATTAACGCGCCCTGTCCGGTGCCGCAGCCAGCGATAACGAAATCGACCGCTTTGCTGTTAAGCAGCACGCTGGCCATGATACCGAGGTGAATATAGGTCAGATGGTGATCCTGTTCGTCGCTCATGCCGACGTTAAAGACCTGATGGCCCAACGGCTGCGCGACGTTTTCCAGCTCCTTGCGCACGACGGCGTTTTTAGCGGCCTGGCTATTTTCCATCATTAATGCGATTTTCATGATCTGCCCTTAAGTATTTATGAAACACCGTTTCATTTTAATCAAAAGCGGCTAAAGTGCATGGACTAATCGCGCACTGAGGCGTGAGGCGTATCACAAAAACGGCAGGCAGAGGCCGATCCGTATGAGGAGGAAAAATGTTTGTATATCGATCGCAGACGCAGCCTGAAGCCGCAGGCAAGGGCGTGACGCGGCGCGTGCTGGCGAACGGCGGCACCATGATGGCGGTGGAAGTGACCTTTGAACAGGGCGCGATCGGCCCCCTGCACCATCATCCTCATGAGCAGCTGACCTGGGTGCTCAGTGGGCGCTTCGCTTTTACCATTGATGGCGTGACTCAGGAGGTCGGCGCAGGCGACACGCTCTATAAAGGACCCAACGTGGTGCATGGATGCGTCTGCCTGGAGGCTGGCACGCTGCTGGATACCTTTACCCCGCAGCGTGAAGATTTTCTGTCGCCGGATTAAGTTCAGGCATGCAGGAACCGGCCAGGAAAATCAGGGGATACCGGGTGCTGCTTCTCATAGCGGCCAAACAACCGGTAGCGATTTAGCGCAATACGGTTATATAAAAAGTCGCTGATAAAATGGGGGATCAGCAGGCCCGGCAGCGACAGTAGTCCCCAGGGAAAAGGCAGTAGCCGCATCACGCGTAAAATCGCCTGAGCACGGATCCAGTGGCGGTCACCATCAATTAGCACAATGGTGCGGATATTTTCATCGGGCAGGCCAGCAAAACGCAGCAGCGCCTTGCCCTCTTCGCTCTGTACTGCCGCAAACCGGACGCGTCGGGAAAGCTTCAGGCGCAGCAGGAGATTGACCCAGCTATTACAAATTTTGCAGACGCCGTCATAGAGCACGACCTTTTCGCCGGGCTTGAGAAAGGGTGGCTGTGGCATAATTATCTCCTTAAATTAATGACGGATACGATAGTTAAGTACGGTCATTAATTGCGCAGGCGTCAAGCGCAACGCAAATATAAAAAAACCGGCACGGCGGCCGGTTCTGTTTTAACCCTTCTGAATCAGGATGTTAATTTATTCAGAATAGCAAATAAGCGGAGGTTTATTTTGCGTAAGCTTCGGTTGAAATTGTTAGCGTCACGTCGTCGCTGACGGCCGGCACATATTTATCCAGCTTAAAGTCAGAACGCTTAATGGTACCGGTGGCATCAAAGCCGATCGCCTGCTTCTTCACCATCGGATGCTCGCCCTGCTTGTTCAGCGTGGCGTGCAGCGTTACCGGTTTGGTGATGCCTTTCAGCGTCAGGTTGCCCTCCACGTCGAATTTATCATCACCCTTTGCGGTCACTTTGGTGCTGTGGAACGTCGCGGTCGGATATTTCGCCGTGTCGAAGTACTCCGCGCCCTTGAACTCTTTGGTCAGCGCAGGCACATGGCTGTCGATGCTGGTTATCGGCAGGGTCACGTTAACGCGCGAAGCGGCCGGATTTTCACTGTCAAACACCAGCGTTCCTTTTGTGTCAGGAATGTCGGCGGTGGGATGTGAAAAACCGAAGTGGGTCCAGGTCACAATCACTGAAGTATGCGCAGGGTCAAGCTCATACTGTTGAGCGGCCGCCTGCGACAGCGGAGCGTAGAGTACAGAAGCGGCCAGCAGCGGCAGCGCGAGACGTTTGATCTTTTTCACTTTTAGGTTCCTTTTAAAACAGCCGAATCCATTCGAGTGTCCCCTAAACGCCCCCGCAGACATAGTGAAGAGTTTTGGTCTTAATTTTCAAATAAATTCAGCAATATCCTGGCGTGACTATTGCGGGTTAGCGTGGCGCGACTCCACCACAATGGTGTCATGCCAGCGGCGAAGCAGTTCCGTCTGCGCCTGACGGAGCTGCGCAGTCGTCAGCGCTGTGAGCGACGCGCGGTCGAGATCGCGTAGCCCGCCCTCCTGACGCAGCCCAAGCTGCAGCGCCGCTGTCGCGTCGGGCACGGCGTCCAGCTGGGCACACAGGCGCGCGCGTAACCTCTCCAGTACGTCAGCCTCCTCGGAGATCTGCAGCTGCTGCACGAAAAGGTGGCACGCTTCCAGCAGCGCGGCGGGCGCAACGTCTGGTGACTGCAGGGCGAACAGCACGCCGTCGCGATCGGCGCAGCGGTGATAGCGGCAGCTGACAACATAGCCGATCTGCTGCTCAACGCGCAGGCGCTGGAAAAAGCGCGGCTCCATCAGCAGCGCCAGCGCACGCAGCGCCGCCAGCGAGATCGCAGGCGGGCAAGGCAGAAACAGCAGCAGCGCGCCGTCGCGGCTCTGATGCGCCACCGTCAGCCGTTTGCCCTGCTCCGGCTCTGCACCATCGCCATGGCCCGCGCCCGCCAGCAGCGTCAGCCATCGCGCAATAACGGCATGCTGCGGCGGCGAACCGCCGTAGAGGGCCGCCCGCCAGCCGCCCGCCGATGCAGAAGCGGCAACCGCCTGCGGCAGCCGACGCAGCAGTTCGCGGATCGCCACATCATCGGGCGGCGGCTCGCCTTGCGGACATTCGTCAAGGCGTAACGCGTCCGGCAGCGACGCCAGCCAGGCCTCGCTGCCCGGGGGCAGCTGCGCCTCCAGCAGCCAGACGCCCTGCCTCTCCCGCCAGCTTGCCGCGCCACCCTGATGACGCAGCAGCGCGAAAAGCGGACGCAGACGCCGGTCGATAGCCGCCGCCTGCGCGAGAGTGAGCGTGGTGAAAAAAGCCGGACGCAGCATCAGGGTGGCTGGCGGCTCGCCGGGCGCCAGATGCAGCAGCGGCGCGGATGCTGCGGGCGGCGTCCGATCGGCAAGCGGCTGCGCCAGCGGGTAAAACTGCAGGGCCGGCAGCGGTTCGTCAACGCGCGCGGGCCGCCAGGGCTGAAGCGCCAGGCTAAACCCCTGCGTCTCAATCGCCGTGCCCAGCACGTCGGCCGCGCTCCAAAGACGCGCTGGCGGCGCCTCTGCAAGCTGGTGCAGCAGCGGCGTAAAACCGGCTGTATCGGTGGGCGGCGGAAACCCAAACGCCCGCTCGCGCAGCTGATCGAGCGGCGTCAGCGCCTTAAAGCGCCGCTGCGCCAGGCGCAGGTAGTGCTGCTGCGCTGGTGAACTCTGCGCCAGCGCGCGCAGCACCTGTGGATACCAGGCGCAAATCGCGTCGGGCCGTTCCGTTTCTACCTGTAGCGCCAGCCATCCGCCTGCGCTGTCAAGATTCAGCCAGGCAAATTCAAGCCGCTGCGCCCAGCCGCGCTGGCGCAGACTCTGCATCGCCCCGCCTGGCGCCTCATCCTGTAAAAACTCCCGGATTAAGGTGACGCTGTCACGCATCGCCGCCATCTCGCCGCGCAGCGCGGTAGCGATCCACAATTCGCTCGTGCCCTGCGTCTTCAGCGCAATATCCGCCTCTGCGACGAAGTGCATTTCTCTGGGCCGCGGCGCGCTTTCACCTGAGGGCAAAAGCGCCCCAAAAGCGCGCGCGATCTGCTCCAGCGTGGCCAGCGACTGTGGCCCCTGCAGCCACAGCTGCATCTGGCCCGCCAGAAAGAACCGCTGATGGAACTGGTGCAGCGCCTGCTTAAGCGCGCCGACGTCGTCGCCGAAGGCGTCGCGGCTGCCGATATGAAAACGCTGGAAAGCGGCGGGCGCGCTGACGCGCGTATTGAGCGCCGCTTCCCGTCTGGAGGGGGTATGCTGCTGGATCAGCCGATATTCAGCATCGATGACCGCCGCTTCCTGAGCAATGGCCTCTGGGGCAAACTGCGGCGCGACCAGCATATCCGCCAGCCGCGCCGCGCCTTCGCCAAGCAGGCCCGGCTCGGTTTCGAAAAACCAGGCGCTGCTGCGCGGCAGCGTGGTGGCGTTGAGCCGCCCGCCTGCCGCCTGCACCCAGGGCATCAGCCGCGCATCCCCCTGAAACCGGGCGCTGTCGCTGAACAGCAGATGCTCCAGCAGATGCGCCAGCCCTGGCCAGGCGTCGGGCTCATCGTGGCTGCCCGCCGCCACCTGCACCAGCGCGGCGGCCTGGCGCGCGTCGGGCTGGTGAATCAGCGTGACGCGCAGACCGTTGCGCAGCCTCAGCTGACGCGTCTCCGCCATGATTAAAAGGTCCGGGTTTTATAGATAAGCTGCGAGTTGGCGCGGTTGCGGAACTGCAGCTGCCCGATTTTCACGTCGCTGCAGGCCGCTTCGCGTCTCGCCTCAAGGATCACGTCGTGATGCGGCGACTTGCTGCACACCGGATCGGTATTATCGGCGTTGCCGGTCAGCATAAAGGCCTGGCAGCGACAGCCGCCGAAGTCCTTCTCTTTCTCGTCGCACGAGCGGCAGGGTTCCGGCATCCAGTCGAAGCCGCGATAGCGGTTGAAGCCGAAAGAGCGATACCAGATATCCTCCAGCGACTGTTCCAGCACCGACGGGAACTGCACCGGCAGCTGGCGTGCGCTGTGGCACGGCAGCGCGGTGCCCTCGGGCGTGACGCTGAGGAAGATCGCGCCCCAGCCGCCCATACAGGGCTTGGGACGCTCTTCATAGTAGTCCGGCGTCACGAACAGCAGGTTAGTCAGGTTGCCGCTGCCGCTCATGCGTTCGCGATAGCGGCTGACCATCGCTTCCGCCTGCGCAATCTGCTCGCGCGTCGGCAGCAAACCCTGACGGTTAAGCTGCGCCCAGCCGTAAAACTGGCAGGTAGCCAGCTCGACATCGTCCGCTTCCAGCTCGATGCAGAGGTCGATAATCTTGTCGATCTGGTCAATATTGTGACGGTGTAACACAAAGTTCAGCACCATCGGGTAGCCGTGCTTCTTCACCGCGCGCGCCATCTCCAGCTTCTGCTGAAACGCTTTTTTCGATCCCGCCAGCGCGGCATTCAGCGTCTCGTCGCTCGCCTGAAAGCTGATCTGGATATGGTCCAGGCCCGCCTCGGCGAAGGCGTCGAGTTTCTTCTCGGTCAGGCCGATGCCGGAGGTGATCAGGTTGGTATAGAAGCCGAGATCGCGCGCGGCGCGGATCAGCTCCGGCAGATCTTTACGCGTCAGCGGTTCACCGCCCGAAAAGCCAAGCTGGACGCTGCCCATAGCGCGCGCCTGGCGGAAGACCTCAACCCACTGTCCGGTGGTCAGCTCTTTCTCCTGCTGTGCAAAGTCGAGCGGATTGGAGCAGTAAGGACACTGCAGCGGACAGCGGTAGGTTAGCTCCGCCAGCAGCCAGAGCGGCGGATTGACGGCGGGTTTATTCTGGGTCACGAAACATTATCCACTTTTGTTCATACGCCGCGCGCAGAAACTCTCTGACATCTTCGCCGACGCCGCCCGCTTCCGGGAAGCGCGCGTCGAGGGTGGCGATAATCGCGCTGACGCTCTCTTTGCCGTTGACCTGTTCCAGGATGGCGGCGGCGGTTTCATTCAGCTTCGCCATGCCTTCCGGATAAAGCACCACGTGGCTCTCCTGCGCGGCTTCCCACTGCATGCGGTAGCCGCGGCGGAACGCGGGAATTGAGTTGTCATTCATCTGTTATACCAGTCTCGTCGTGTGCCAGGCCGCCTTATCGGTGACCGTGTGGTAAGGCGGACGCTGCAGCGCGTAGGCCATGGTCATGGCGTCCAGCATCGTCCAGAGAATATCGAGCTTGAACTGCAGGATCTCCAGCATGCGGTTCTGTTTCTCGACCGTATCGCAAAACTCCAGCGCCAGCGCCAGGCCGTGCTCGACGTCGCGGTTCGCCTGGCTCAGACGGCTGCGGAAATAGAAGTAGCCCTCTTCCTTGATCCAGGGATAGTGCTGCGGCCAGCTGTCGAGACGCGACTGGTGGATCTGCGGCGCGAAAAGCTCGGTCAGCGAGCTGCAGGCCGCCTCCTGCCAGCAGGCGCGGCGCGCGAAGTTGAGGTAGGCGTCAACCGCGAAGCGCACGCCCGGCAGCACATGGCGTTCAGAGAGCAGCGCCTCGCGCGTCAGCCCGACCGCTTCGCCCAGCTGCAGCCAGGCTTCGATGCCGCCTTCGTGGCCGTTGCTGCCGTCGTGGTCGAGGATGCGCTGCACCCACTTGCGGCGCGTGGCGGGATCGGGGCAGTTCGCCATGATCGCTGCGTCTTTCAGCGGGATGCTGGTCTGATAATAGAAGCGGTTTGCCACCCAGCCCTGGATCTGCTCGCGCGTCGCGTCGCCGTTGTGCATCGCGATATGGTAGGGATGATGAATATGGTAGTAAGCGCCCTTATCGCGCAGCGCCTGTTCGAACGCCTGCGGCGTCAGCGTTTCGGTGATCTGCATCACTCACTCCTGAAGATGAATCGCCATGCCGTCCCAGCTCACTTCAATGCCTTGCTGCGTCAGAAACTGGCGCTGCGGCGACTGCTCGTTGAGGATCGGATTGGTGTTGTTAATGTGAATAAGGATCTTGCGTTTCGCCGGCAGCGAGGCGAGCAGCGCCATTAGCCCCTGCTCTTCAGAGAGCGCCAGGTGGCCCATCGCCTTGCCGGTGTTGGTGCCGACCCCGGTGGCCTGCAGCTCGTCATCTTTCCAGACGGTGCCGTCGATCAGCAGGCAATCCGCCTTCTGCAGCCAGGGCATAATCACCGCGTCCGGCTCGCCGAGGCCAGGCGCATAGAGCAGCGTCTGCTTGCTGGCGAGGTCCTCAATAAACAGCGCCACGTTGTGTCCCGGCAGCGGACGGTCGCGGTATGGCGAATAAGGCGGCGCGTTGCTGAGGATCGGAATAGCGGTAAAGCGCAGATTCGGACAGACGTCAACGCTGAACGACTCCAGCGGCGCGATGGGACGATGCTGCAGCCCGCCGTTCCAGTGCTTCAGCATGGTGAATACCGGAAAACCGCTGGTGAGATCGGCGTGCACCTCCGGCGTGCACCATACCTGATGCGGGCAGCCTTCGCGCAGGCTGAGCAGGCCGGTGGTGTGATCGATCTGGCTGTCGGTAAGAATAATGGCGCCGATGGCGGTGCCGCGCAGCACGCCCTTTTTTATCAGTTCTGGCGTATGGGCGATCTGCTGGCTGATGTCCGGCGAGGCGTTGCATAACACCCAGTTTTCGCCGTCGTCGCTGAGAATAATCGAGGACTGCGTACGCGGGCTGGCCTGAAGGGTGCCCTCGCGCACGCCCTGACAGTTAGCGCAGTTGCAGTTCCACTGAGGAAAACCGCCGCCAGCGGCGGATCCAAGGACTTTGATGAACATAGGAGAAACCCGGCGTTGAAACAAAATGCCCGCACAGCTGGCGGGCATGAATATTAACGGTTGGAGATGTACAGCGTCACTTCCAGACCGAGACGTAAATCAACAAATTCAGGTTTTTTCCACATAATAGTCTTCCTCTAAGGTGAATGAACAAAGCGATACTCGTCAGGCATCATTACGTAAACAATCCAGTGATTATGCACGCAATTTTGAGCCGGCTGATGGTGCGCTAACGGCGCATCGAGATCAACCCGCAAATGTTAAGGAAATCAGTCAGCCCTGCCAGACCTGGCGCAGCAGGCGCAGCCAGTTATCCGAGGCGAGCTTCTCCAGCCGATCCTGATCATAGCCCGCATCGCGGAATGCCGCGAACAGACGCGGCAGTCCCGCCACATCTTTTAGCGCGTCTGGCACGGAGATGCCGTCAAAATCGGAGCCGAATCCCACACGATCGCTGCCCATTATCATTATGAGCCGTTCGTAGTGCCTGACGATGTCGCTCAGCGGCGTATCGCCGTCGCGCTTGCCGTCGGCGCGCAGAAACGCATTGCCGAAGTTGATGCCGACCAGGCCGCCGCTGTCGCGAATAGCGCCCAGCTGCGCATCGGTCAGGTTGCGCGGCTGGGCGCAGAGCGCATGGGCATTGGAGTGGGTTGCCACCAGCGGCGAGCGGGAGAGCGCGGCGGTATCCCAGAACGCTTTTTCGTTCATATGCGACACGTCGATCAGCATATTTAGCGCGCTGGCCTGTTTAATCAGCGCTTTGCCAGCCTCGGTCAGGCCGGGCCCGCTGTCCGGCGAGCCGGGAAAGCCGCCGGTCACGCCGACGCCGAAGCGGTTAGGCAGATTCCAGAAGGGCCCGATGCTGCGCACGCCGGCAGCGTAAAACGCCTGTAGCTGCTCCCCCTCTTCGTCCAGCGCGTCCGCGCCTTCGATATGGGCGACCAGCGCCAGCACGCCCGCGTCGCGGCAGGCGGCAATCTCCGCCACGCTGCGGCATAGCCGCGCGCGCCCCTGCGACTGCTCGGCAATCTGGTTAAGTATAGCCAGCTGCTGCCACATGATTTCCAGCGGCTGCCAGGGCGCCGCGGCAAGGTGCGGCGCCATCTGGGCGATATAGGCCTGCGGCGGCACGAAGATAGCGAACAGGCCGCCGAAAAAGCCGCCCTGGCGCATGCGTGGAAAATCGAGCTGGCCGCGCTCAATGCCGTTGAAGAAGGCGTCGACCGGCGCGTCGCGATGATGCAGCCACAGATTGAGCAGCAGATCGTTATGGCCATCAAAAGTTAACATCGGAGAAATAAGCGCTTAAAGAACTCAACATCGCGCTATGTTACGCGGCTGCGGGATAAACGCCAAATCAGAGGGCACGAATGGTTACTCTGACTGCGCTTTAACCGAGAACTGGTCAAAAATCTTGTAGGTCGCGACGTCAAACAGCGAAACCGCCTCGACCTCCGCCATCGGAATCAGATGCCTGAAGTGCTGCAGGTTAAGGGGCTGGGAATCAGGGGTGATGTTTTGCGCCAGATAGAGCTCATAGTAGCGGTGCTGCTCGCAAAAGCGCAGCGTCTCTTTGTCGCGATAGCCGCTGATATAGGGGATAAGCGCCAGATGCTCCGTTTGCGTGTGTTCGATGCGCGGCGCGGCGACGTAGCCGATATAGACCTTGCGCGATTTCAGCGTCACGAACACCAGCTTCTCTTCTTCGATCGCCTGCAGCAGCAGCGACTCCATGCCATCTTCCCGCGCGACTTTCCGGTATTCCGCCATGCTGCTTTTCCCGTCTCGCATCGCGCGCCGCGCCGCTTCCCCCGCGCGCCAGGCGCGCAGCGCGGCGAGCGCCAGCCCCAGCTCGAAAAAGAGCGGATAGCTCATCAGGGTGGTATGGGTTAGCCAGGAGTAATAATCCTGCACGGAATAGCCTGTGAAAAAGAGATGGGGTAGAGAGAGCAGCAGGCTGAGCAGAAAAAGCGCCAGGTAGAGCAGCGCCACGCCGAAGAAGCCCTGAAGGGCAAATTTGGCGCCGTGCATCGCCACGTAAAAATAGGCGAGCCAGCCGCTTGAGCGCGCCTGCCGCGTGCGCGAGGGGTAGTGGTTTTCCGTATACCAGTAGCCGCAGACCAGCACGACCATAATGACCAGCGGTCCCATTGCACGTTCTTAAGGTTTTTGCGCCAGCTCTTCCATACGGGCGCGCATCGCTCTGCCGACCTCCGGGTTATTCATATTCAGACGGGCGTTGCCGTTAACGTCGAGGATCAACTTATCTTGATCGGAGTAGCGAAGATCTTCATTGGTTAAGCCGCGCATAAACTTATCCGGTGCGGCGAACCACGTGCCCATTAACCTTTTTAGCCTGTTCATTTTTCCACCTCGCCTTAACGGTGCGGCAACCTGAGCGGTTGCACCCTGTTGAGTATACCTCAGCCGCTGCAAACATTCCTTGTTCCGTTTTCTACGCTGTTTTGCGCGGGCGCGCAACCGCATCCTGATTTAACCGCCCTGCGCCACCGTCAGGCCGCGATAAAAGGTCGGCTTCACCTCGAGCGGCCGCTGGATCAGGCCATATTTCTGGTAAAAATCGGCGGTCTCCTGCTGCTGCCGCACCGTCTGGTCGTCAATGCTCTGCCAGTGCGACTGGCGGCGCGAAAACGCTTTTTCCGCTGCCGCCGGTGGAAAGCCGATAATTTTCGCCAGCGTCTGCGCCTAGTCGGCGACATGGCTGTTGGCCCAGCGATCCGCCGCCGCCAGCCGGTTGACGTAGTCCTGTAGCGCAGCGCGCTTTTCGCTATCGTTGATGGCGCCGTCGGTGGCGGCCAGGAAGCTGTTGCCGGTCGAGAGCCCTACGCCGTTGACCAGTATGCGCCCGCTCTGGGTCACTTCCGCCAACGCGGTATAGGGATCCCAGGTCGCCCAGGCGTCTACCGCACCGGTAGACAGCGCAATACGCGCGTCGGCAGGCTGCAGAAAGCGCCAGCTGACATCCTTATCGCTCAGGCCCGCCTGCTCCAGGGTTTTCAGCGCCTGAAAATGGCCGATAGAGCCGCGTCCGGTGGCGATGCTTTTTCCTTTGAGATCGGCGGCGGTTTTGATGGACGAATCGGGCCGCACCAGTACCGCCAGACCGGCAGGCACCGATTTGCTGACCGCCACCGCTTTCACCTGCGAGCCGGCGGCGAGCGAAAAGAGCAGCGGCGCGTCGCCGATAATGCCCGCGTCCACCGCGCCCGCATTAAGCGCCTCCGCCAGCGGCGCGGCGGCGGGAAACTCCACCCACTCGATAGCGTAGCTTAGCTTGTCGAGCTGATGCGCCGCCGTCATCTCGGCGCGCATATTGCCTTTCTGATCGGCGATGCGCAGCGTGACGGCCTGCGCAGAGGAGGCGCTGGCCAGCGCAAGCGCGATATAAAGAGCATGGTATTTCATCCTGTTTTCTCCTGGCGCAAAAAAAACTAGCATAAACCGGACGTTGAGAAACGCCGATGCCGATTCCGCATGAGGTTAGCCAGCGGCCGCATAAGGCTGTCGCTTTTGCGTTATCGGTTGTCATTTTTGCGCGCGCGGCGGCGCGGTTCGACACGGCAGACTGCGTTGACACCATCAAGGAGGTTTTATGCTGACGCAACCCACCGAGAAGTACCGCGCTTTTCCCGTTATCGCCCTGCCCGATCGTCAGTGGCCAGATCGCCAGCTGACAAAGGCGCCGCGCTGGCTTTCCACCGACTTACGCGATGGTAATCAGGCGCTGGCGGAGCCGATGGACGCAGAACGCAAGCTGGCGTTTTGGGATCTGCTGCTGGCCTGCGGCTTCAAAGAGATAGAGGTCGCCTTTCCCGCGGCATCGCAAACCGATTTTCAATTTGTGCGCGATCTGATTGAGCAGCGCCGCATCCCCGAAGGGGTCACGATTCAGGTGCTGACGCAGGCGCGCGAAGCGCTTATCGCCCGCACTTTTGAGGCGTTGCAGGGCGCACCGCGCGCTATTCTGCATCTCTATAACGCCACTGCGCCGCTGTTTCGCGAACGGGTGTTCGGCCAGAGCCAGGCGGAGATCGTCGCGCTGGCCTGTGCGGGCGCGCGCCAGATCCGCGAGGGCTGCGACGCCCGGCCTGAAACCCACTGGACCTTCGAATACTCCCCGGAAACCTTCTGTTTTACCGAACCGGAATTTGCGCTGGCGATCTGCGAGGCGGTCGCGGATATCTGGCAGCCCTGCGCCGCCCGGCCGATGATCGTCAATCTGCCTGCGACCGTGGAGGTCAATACTCCGAACGTCTATGCCGATCAGATTGAATATTTTTGCCGTCACTTCAGCCGCCGCGATGCCGTTTGTATTAGCGTCCATCCCCATAATGACCGCGGCACCGGCACCGCCTGCGCGGAGCTGGCGATGCTGGCGGGCGCGGATCGCGTTGAAGGCTGCCTGTTCGGCAACGGCGAGCGCACCGGCAACGTCGATCTCGTCACGCTGGCGCTGAATCTCTACAGCCAGGGGATCGCACCTCATCTCGATTTCAGCGATATCAGCAAGGTGACGGAGGTGGTGACGCGCTGCAACCAGCTGCCGGTGCATCCGCGTCATCCTTATGCGGGCGAGCTGGTGTTCACCGCTTTTTCCGGTTCGCATCAGGATGCGATCCGCAAAGGGTTCGCCCTCCGTCAGCAGCGGCAGGAGACCATCTGGCAGATGCCTTATCTGACGATCGATCCGGCCGATATCGGCTGCAGCTATGAGGCGGTGATCCGCGTCAACAGCCAGTCGGGCAAGAGCGGCGCCGCCTGGCTGCTGGAGCAAAACCATGGCCTGACGCTACCGCGCGCGCTGATGCAGGATTTCAGCCAGCGGGTGCAGCAAGAGACGGACCGCCACGGCAAGGAGATGACGCAGCGCGCCATCTGGCGCAGCTTCTGCCTGCACTACGGCGTAGAGCAGCCGACGCTGAGGCTGCTGGAGGCGGAAAGCCGAAGCGACGGCGAAATGACGCGGCTTGAGGCGAGCCTGGAGATAAATGGCGGCATGCGCCGCCTGCGCGGCAGCGGTAACGGCCTGCTGTCGGCGGCGGTGGATGCGCTGCGCCGCGCGCTGGGTCTGGAGCTGACGATAGCGGATTACCACGAGCATGCGCTGGGCAAACGCAGCGACAGCCGTTCGGTCGCCTACGTCTGCTGCCTGAATAGCCAGGGCGAGCGCGCCTGGGGCGTCAGTATCCACAGCGATATCGCCCGCGCCTCGGTACAGGCGCTGCTTAACGCGGCGACGGCCTCTCTGCCTGAGGAAAATAGGCGGCAGGCGCCACCCCCAGCAGGCGACGAAACATTGCGCTGAAGGCGCTGGGGCTGTCATAGCCGAGATCGAGCGCCACGCCCAGCACCGACTCGCCCTGCGCCAGCCGGGTCAGGGCGATGACCAGGCGCGCGCGACGCACCCAGTCGCTGAAATGCAGCCCCGTCTCGCGCTGAAAGTGGCGCGCCAGGGTGCGGCTGGAGAGGTTTAGCCGCCGCGCCCCCTCCTCCAGCGTCCAGCGATCTCCCGGCGCCTGCTGGATGGCGCGGCAGAGGCTTTGCAGCCGGGCGCTCTGCGGCTCTGGCAGATTGAACGGCAGCACGTCCAGGCCGCGCAGCTCATCGAGAATCAGCTCATAGATATGCTCGCTGCGGCTGCCGGGCGCGTAAACCTCCGGCAGGGGCAGCGCGCTGACGATCAGCTCACGCAGCAGCGGCGATACCGGCACTACCTGACAGCTGGCGGGCAGGTCGGCACGCGCCAGCGGATCGACGAATAAGGTGCGCGCAGCAACCGGACCGGTGATCTGCAGCGCATGGCGCGTATAGGCAGGCAGCCAGACGCCGCGGCCCGGCGGAACGATCCAGCTGCCCTGCGCGGTATCAACGCGCACTACGCCGCTCAGCGTATGAATGAGCTGTGCGCAGCTGTGGTGATGCCAGGGTTCACTTTCGCCGTGCGCATAGTCATGGGCGTAAGAGACCAGCGGACGAGAGGTGAAATCGAACGACAGCCGCGCCGTCACGATTATTCCTTCAGGTAGCGATGGATCGCCGCCAGATCCTGCTCGCCGTAGCCGGCGTCGACCGCCTGCTGCCAGAGTGCGGCGATCTGCTCCAGCGCGGGCAGCTTCGCGTCGCCCTTCGCCTCTAACGCCAGCTTCGCATCTTTCAGCGCCCACACCAGGCTCATCTGCGGGGTGAAATCTTCACTGGCGATCATCGCGAGCTTCGCTCTGGCGTAAGGCGCCGCCAGCGGGCCGCCGTCCAGCACCTTCCAGAGGTCGTCGGTGCTGAAGCCAAACTCCTCCGCCAGGCGCGTGCTCTCCGCCAGGCTCTGCATCAGGCCGATCAGCCAGCTGTTGACCACCAGCTTCATGCGCGACGATTTGCCCGCCTCGCCCAGCCACTGCGTGCCTTTGCCAATCGCGGCGAAGACCGTTTCCGCCGCCTGCGCGCGCGTCCGATCGCCGCTGGCCATCACCAGAATCTGCGCATTTTCGGCTGGCGCTTTGGTGCCGGAAACCGGCGCGTCGATAAAGGTTACGTCCGGGCGCTCGCTGGCGAACCAGGCGATCAGGGCGTCGGTTTTCTCAACGCCGATGGTGCCCATCTGCGCGAAGGTCGCGCCCTGCTTCAGCGCCTCTTTCACCTGGTGCAGCGTTTTTTCCGTGGTGTCGCCGTCGGCGAGCATGGCGATAACCACGTCAGCGTCGCGCACCGCCGCTTCCGGGCTGTCGCTCAGCGTCAGGCCGGAGGCAATCAGATCTTCGCCGCGCGCCCGCGTGCGGTTCCAGCCATAGACGGTAAAGCCTTTTTTCAGCAGGTTGGCGGCAAACGCGTGCCCCATGGCGCCTAACCCCAATACGGCGACGGCAGGTTGTTGACTCATTCTGACTCCTCTGGTTATCCGGGAACTAAGCATTTAACACTGAAGGGAAAGTCCCGAAAAATCCAGTCGGTAAAAACATTTTTCAACGCTGAACTTCGCATAAAACCCCCTTATTATTTACGCTTTTCAAATAATCGTAAAAAGCCGTAACATACGCGCGCAATGTCCCGCTTGGTTCATTTCATCTCTTAATAACGGTCTTTCATTCATGAAAATTGCATCACTGCGACAGGTCGGCGTGCTGCTGCCTGCTATGCTGCCGCTGCCCCTGCTGGCAGCTGAGGATAACGGCAGCGCGACCATGGTGGTCAGCGCCGCGCCGGCGCAAACCGGCCTCTCTGAGCTCGATACGCCCGCCGCGGTCAGCGTGGTCAACGGCGAGGATATGCGCCAGGCCGCGCCGCGCGTCAATCTGTCGGAAAATCTCGGCAGCGTGCCGGGCCTGCAAATCCAGAACAGGCAGAATTACGCCCAGGATCTGCAGCTCTCGGTGCGCGGGTTTGGTTCGCGCTCTACCTACGGCGTGCGCGGGCTGCGCCTCTACGTCGACGGCATTCCCGCCACCATGCCCGACGGCCAGGGCCAAACCTCCAATATCGATATCGGCTCCATCGACCATATCGAGGTGCTGCGCGGCCCCTTTTCCGCGCTCTACGGCAACGCCTCGGGCGGCGTGATTAACGTCGATACCCAGACCGGCCAGCAGCCAGCGACGCTGGAAGCAGGCAGCTGGTACGGCAGCTACGGCAGCTGGCGCAACAGCGTTAAAGCGAGCGGCGCGACCGGCGACGGCACCCAGGCGGGCGACGTCAACTACACCGTTTCCGCCTCGCGCTTTACCACGCACGGCTACCGCGACCACAGCGAGGCGCAGAAGAACCTCGGCAACGCGAAGCTGGGAGTGCGCATTGACGACGTCAGCACCCTGACGCTGCTGTTCAACAGCGTGCACATCGAGGCGCAGGATCCCGGCGGCCTGACGCCGGATCAGTGGCGCGCCAACCCGCGCCAGGTGGTCAGCAACGTCACCCTTTACAACACGCGCAAAACCGTCGATCAGACCCAGGGCGGCCTGCACTACCAGCGCCAGATGGGCGAAAACGACGACCTCAGCGTAATGATGTACGCCGGGATCCGTGAAACCACCCAGTATCAGTCGATCCCCAAACTTTACCAAGCCAATGCGAAACATCCTGGCGGCGTAATCGACCTGACGCGCCACTATCAGGGCATCGACACGCGCTGGACCCACCGCGACAGCCTGTTCAGCGTGCCGGTGACGCTGACCGGCGGCCTCGACTATGAAACCCTGACCGAGCGCCGCAAGGGTTTCGAAAACTTCAGCGGCGACGATCTCGGCGTGAAGGGCAATATTCGCCGTAACGAACGCAACCTGATGTGGAACCTGGATCCCTACCTGCAGACCGCCTGGCAGCTTACCGACAGCTGGTCGCTGGACGCCGGGCTGCGCTACAGCACGGTTAATTTCGACGCCAACGACAACTACATTACCGCCGCCAACGGCGACGACAGCGGCGACGCGCGCTACCATAAATGGCTGCCCGCCGCGTCGCTGAAGTACGCCATCGACAGCAGCTGGAACGCCTATCTCTCGGCGGGCCGCGGCTTCGAAACCCCGACCATTAACGAGCTCTCCTACCGCGCCGACGGCGAAACCGGCCTGAATACCGGCCTGAAACCGGCCACCAGCGACACGGTCGAGCTGGGCACCAGAAAACGCATCGGCAACGGCCTGGTCACCGCCGCGCTGTTCCAGACCGACACCAAAAATGAGATCGTGACCGATACCAGCCTCGGCGGCCGCACCACCTACAAAAACGCCGGCGAAACCCGGCGGCGCGGCCTGGAGCTGGGTATAGATCAGCAGTTCGCCGCCGACTGGCGCGCGAAGGCGGCCTGGACGCTGCTCGACGCGCGCTATCGCAGCAACGCCTGCGGCGACGCGAGCTGTGACGGCAACCGCATTCCCGGCATTGCGCGCAATATGCTCTACGCCACACTGGCCTACGCACCGGAACAGGGCTTTTATGCGGGCGCGGAGATGCGCTATATGAGCAATATCGCCGCCGATGACGAAAACGACGTGAAGGCGCCCGCCTATACCGTCGCGGCGCTTAACAGCGGCTACAAATGGCTGGTGCAGAACTGGACGCTCGATCTCTTCGGCCGCGTCGATAACCTCTTCGACCGCAACTACATCGGCTCGGTGATCGTTAACGAAGGCAACGGCCGCTACTTTGAGCCGGCACCGGGTCGCAATTACAGCGTGGGTATAACGGCGAGTTACCGCTTTAATTAAGCGTTATGGTCGGCTTCTTTGAAGCCGACCATAACCTCTCTTTTATCAATAATAAGAATTTTCGCGATCTCTCCTGTCTTTCTAACACCCCAAAAACATAAAATAAAAACCCATTCCAAATTAACAACAATTCGCGCCAGCCTTTGCCAACATTTCCCCATTAAATTGCCATCAAACTGATAAATTATTGCCAGCTGAGCAGCTAATAAAATACCCCCTAAGCAACGCAACAGGTTACCTCATCATAAATACAATGGAGTGTTTTAATGAAAAGCGTAATTAAAAGCGGATTCAAGCCGCTGGCAATATTCATCGCCTTTATTTTAACGGGAAATGCCTCTGGCGCCGAAACAGGCAGTATGAGCGGAGCAAATATTAAGCTGAACGATGGCGATATACTTACCGGTGATGCGCTTTATTCGGGCGGGCTTTATGGGATAATAAATCCCTACCGGGAAACGGGAGAGATAGATTTAGCTAACAACGCCACTATTAACGTGACCGATAAAGATAATTTTGCGCGCGGCATTAATATCCTGGGTGACAATAGTACCTTAACCGCTAATAGCCTGACGGTTAACGTCACAGGAAAAAGTGCGAATGGCATTACCCTCTGGGGCGACAATATTACCGCGGATTTAGGCACTCACAGCGTGGTTAATACCACAGGCACAGGCAACATTAATGCGAACGGCATCTCCGTTAGCAACGGCTCCTCACTCACCGCCAGCGAGCTCACCGTTACGACCACGGGCGACTATGGCACTGGATTTGCTGTTAACAATCAGGGCAGTAGCGCCAGCCTCGGCGAAAACAGTTCAATTTCGACCAGTGGCAACAGAAGTAACGGGATTACCATTGATGCCCTGAATGGCACAACGAAAAAACCATCAACGCTGTCAGCCAGTCATTTATCGGTCACCACGCAGGGGGATTATTCTTACGGCGTTGAGTTACAGGAAAATGTGCAGGTCAATCTTGGAACGGGCAGTACGCTTACGACATCAGGAATCGGCGCGACCGGCATCTGGAACTTTGGCGAGTTAACGGCAGAGAATCTTTCGGTGACGACGACCGGGGAGTCAGCCATAGGCATTGAAACCCGGGGCAGCAGCCTGGTGAATATCGGTGCAGACAGCCATGTCACTTCAGCCAGGGCTGGCGGTATTGTGGCAAGCGGCACCAATGCCGTCATTAATTATTCAGGTACGGCGGAGCAGCGCAATACTCTCAATGCGGGAGGCTCTTATGGCGCCTCTGCGCAAACCTCAAACTCGACGGTGAATCTTGCTGAGACAGATATCGTCAGCAGCGATATGGGGTTATGGGCGCTGTTTGGGGGCACCATTACCGGTCATAACCTCTCAATTGAAAGTGGAACCCAGCAGCGTGCCGCGGTGACCTCCATGGCGGGAGGCGAAGTGGATCTCACCGGCGATCTCACCATTACGATGCCATCGCCTGAATTCTATGCGCTTGCAGCAGCCTACACTGACGGCTACGCCCCCAGCCGCATCAATGCCAATGGCAAGCTGGATATGACAGGCTCCGTCTTATCAAATGGCGGTCAAATTGATATGACCCTGCAACCCGGTTCTACCTGGACGGGCAGCGCGTATAGCGATAACCTCAACGGCGGTTACTTGAATGCCTCTCTTAATGAAAGTACGTGGCGCGTCAGCGACACATCGGTTCTCGACCTGCTGGCGCTAAACCAAAGTCGCGTCGATTTTACGCAGAGCAACAGCACAGCCGGCTATACCACCTTAACCGTTGCTGACTTAAAGGGAAGCGGTGATTTCACCCTGCGCGTCGACCTGGTCGGTGATGGCGACGGTGTCAATAATGCCGGGGATAAACTCATCGTGACCAATAGCAGTGAAGGGGATTATTCGCTGTCATTCGTTAACCGTGGCAGCCTGGCCACAACCGGCAACGAGAGACTGACCGTTGTTGAAACGCCGGATGGTCAGGCGAGCTTTTCGTCTAAGTCAGATGTCGAACTGGGCGGTTACCTTTATCAGGTGCGCCAGGCAGGAACCAACTGGGAGCTTTACGCCGCCGGCACCGCGCCCGTCGCCCCTGTTACCCCAGCCGATCCCGTTCCGCCTGCTGATACTGTTCCGCCTGCTGACACCGTCATCCCCGTTGACTCTGTCACCCCCGTTGTTCCCGCACCCCCTGCTGACGCCGTCGTTACGCCACCTCAACCTGGCGCAGGAAATCATAACGTCATTACCACCACCGCTGACGCAGGCGCGAATTATTTACAAATCGGCTATTTGCTCACCTATGCTGAAAACCAGACCTTACTCCAGCGCCTGGGTGACATTCGCCAGAGTGAGAGCCAGGGTAACGTCTGGCTAAAAGGCTACGGCGGCAAATTTAGTGCGTTCCCCGGCGGAAAACTGAGCCAGTTCAGCATGAGCTATAGCGGCTATCAGTTCGGCGTGGATAAAAACCTGATGGAAGGCACTAAGCTGTTTGGCGGGCTCTTTATAGGAGAAACCAGCGCCTCGCCCCATTACAGCCGTGGCGGCAGCGGCAGCGGCAGCGGCACGGCAAAATCCCAGCATTTCGGCGCTTACTTAACCTGGGTGGGCGAGAATGGCTTCTATATCGATCAGTTTATTAAATATAACCGAATGAGTAATGCATTTAACGTTAAGGACAGCCAGAATAATCCTGTTAACGGTGCCGCTAAAACCAACGGACTGCATGCCTCGGTTGAAGCGGGTAAGCGCTTTACCTTTTCACCTGACCAGCAAGGTTTTTATATTGAACCGCAGCTCCAGCTCTCTGCCGGTCGACAAAAAGGCACGCAGATTAAAGCCACTAACGGATTGACGGTGTCATTCCATGATTATGATTCGGTTATGGCAAGAGCGTCGACGCTGGCTGGCTTCACTCAGCAAACCTCCGCTGGCAGCCTCAACCTCTATTTAAAAACGGGCGTGGTCAGAGAATTTACTGCTCGTCCTGCCTATCTGCTTAACGGTTCTGCGGAGGAGAATAATTTTCGTGGCAACTGGTGGAATAATGGGCTGGGCGTTAGCGCAAGCCTGGGAAACCATAATCTCTACCTTGAAGCAGACGCGTCAACGGGGCACCGCTTCAATCAGCGACAGGTCAATGCAGGTTACCGCTTTACCTTCTGATGTCCCCTCATACCCCGCCGCATGGCGGGGTCGTTTCAGTCAGGTCGCCGCGCCATCCAGTTGGCGATCCAGCGCGACAAAATCGGGCCGGTGAACATCACCACGATAAAGCGTCCGGTCTGCATCGCCATTACAAACGGCATATCGACGTTGCTCGACGCGGCGATAATCGCCACCGAATCGGCGCCGCCCGGACTGGTCGCCAGATAGGCGGTCAGCGGATCGATACCGGCAAACTCCACCAGCAAAAATGCGAACAGCCCGCAGATGGCGATCAGCGTCAGCACCGACAGCAGCACGCGCGGAAAAGCGTGCGCCGCGTAGCGCAGGATATCGGCGCTGAAGCGCAGGCCGATGCCCCAGCCCACGAAGGCGTAGGCCAGCGCCAGCAGCCACTTCGGCAGCGTAATATCGAGGCCGCCGAGATCCTGCGCCAGCGAGGCGACAATCAGCGTCATCAGCATCGGCCCGGCGGGAATGCGCAGCAGCCGCGCCGCCAGCACGCCTGCGGCGATGGTCAGCAGCGTAAACAGAAATGAGATCGGCGCGAACGGCGCGAAGAGATTCAGCGCGGGCGACGCTGTCGGGGTATCGCTTCCGCCAACCCAGAAGCGCGTCACCAGCGTGGCGACCAGCGCCACCATCATCACGCGCAGATACTGCATAAAGGCGACGAGGCGCACGTCAGCGCCGAAACTCTCCGCCATCAGGGTCATGGCGGTCGCCGCGCCGGGCGACGAGCCCCAGATGGCGGTCGAGCCCGGCAGCACGCGGAAGCGCGCCAGCAGGCCGCCAAGCGCCAGGCTGGCGACGATCACCGAGCCGACGCAGAGCACAAACAGCGGCCAGTCGTTGGCGATTTCATGAAATATCGTGGCGGGGATCGCCGCGGCGATCATCGCGCCCACCGTCGCCTGCGCGCTGTTGAACAGCGGCCTCGCGATTTTCAGCGTGCGGCCGGAGGCGGCGAAGCCGATGGCGGCAAACATCGGGCCAAGCAGCAGCGCGGCCGGAATATGCAGCCACTCCAGCACCGCCACCAGCCCCGCCGAGCTGAGGATCAGCCCAGCCCAGCGCCCCAGGCCCGCCTGCGCCGACGCCATATTAGCGTGCGTCGACCAGCGTCAGCACTTCGGCGCTGGTGCCGGTTTCGCCCAGGCGCGGGAAGATCAGCTTCACGCTGTTGTTATGGGTGTCGAGATTGAGATCGGTCATGGCGTCGGTGGCCAGAGTGACGTTGTAACCTAACTCATACGCCTGGCGCGCGGTAGATTCAACGCCGATGCTGGTGGCGATGCCGCAGATCACCACCTGAGTCACGCCGCGCGCCTGCAGTTCAGCATGCAGATCGGTCTGGTGAAAGGCGCCCCAGGTTTTCTTGGTGACGGTGATATCGCCCGGCTGCGGCGTCATCTCCGGCACCAGCGTCGCCCAGTCGGCCGGCAGTTCGCCGCTGTGGCTGCCCTGCTCGTTTCGGCCCGGCGCGCCGCCGGCGACATTCACCAGCACCACCGGCAGCTGGCGGGCGCGGAAACCCGCGGCGAGCTGCGCGCAGCGGTCGATCACCGGCTGTGGCTCATGCACCACCGGCAGGCGAACAATGCCGTGCTGCAGGTCGATGATAATCAGTGCGGTATGGGTATCAAGGGTAGTCAGAGCCATGAAAAGTCCTCTCAGGATGCGTTGTCGGCGAGTCGTTGCAGTAAGGGGATCGCGGCGATCAGCTGCTGGCGCTCGTCGGCGCTGAGGCGGGTGTCGATGGCGCGCACCAGCCAGTCATCGCGCATCGCGCGGTTGGCGGCGATCAGGGTGCGAGCGGCTGACGTCGGCGAGTAGCGGGTTTTGCGGCCGTCGAGCGGATCCGCTTCGCCCTGCACCATGCCCGCCGCCAGCAGGCTGGCGACGGTCGCGCCCATCGACTGGCTGCGCACCCCTTCGGCGGCGGCCAGCTCGGTGATGGTCATCGCGCCGTCGCGTACCAGATAACCCAGTACCGACACCTGCGACCAGGTGAGATCGCCCGGCGGCGCAGATTCGCGCAGCCGACGGCTTAGCTTGCCTGTCAGCATGCGCAGCGCCGCGGCGGCTTCAGTGAGTTCGCTCATCGCCATTCTCCTTACGTTAGCGCCAGTATAGAGATACGAAGGTAAACTGTGTAGTTTGCCTTCGTATTAATTTGTAAGGTCCGGACGCTGCAGGTAGTGGATCAGACTGTGAAAGCGCAGCGGCGTGGCGAGCGGATTGCGGTAGCTGTGGGCCACGTCAGCGGCGAACTGCAGCGCTTCGCCCGTCTGTAGCCGACGCCAGACACCCCCCGTGCCGAGCAGCAGTTCGCCCTCGATCACCACCACCTGCTCGACGCAGCCCTGCTCGTGCGGCGAGGAGTCGCTCTGCGCGCCCGCCGCCAGCTCGACCGCCAGCAGATCGAAGCGCAGCCGCGCGTCGTAAGGCAGCAGCGGCCGCACCGTCATCTGGGCGTTGGGCTGGCTGAAGCGCGCGCTGTCGCCGCTCTGCAACCCGTTGCCCTGAATGAAAAAAGAGAAAGGAACGTTAAAGCCGGTAGCGATTTTCCACAGGGTTGCCACCGTCGGGCTGGACTCGCCGCGCTCGATCTGGCCGAGCATCGCTTTGCTGACGCCGGTGCGTTCCGCCGCCAGCGTCAGGCTCCAGCCGTTAGCCTGACGCAGCTGTTTCAGCGCCTCGCTAAGATGCTGATGCAGATTTTCCATGAGGTTCTCCTGAAATCATGGCGGCAGTGTAGCACTTGAGCGCTATAGCGCACACTGTTACCATGTGCGCTATAACGCACAGCGGAGGTTTTATGCAGAGCATAGCGGCGCGATCCGCCTTTTCTTTTCCCATGCTGGTATCGGGTTTCGTGGCGGTACTGGTCGGCTACAGCAGTTCAGCTGCTATTATTTTTCAGGCGGCGCAGGCCGCTGGCGCTTCGCCGACGCAGATCGGCGGCTGGCTGTCGATGCTGGGCATCGCGATGGGGCTCTGTTCGCTGGGCCTGTCGCTCTGGACGCGTATGCCGATCCTCTGCGCCTGGTCTACGCCCGGCGCGGCGCTGCTGGCCACCAGCCTGCACGGGCTCTCCCTCAATGAGGCGATCGGCGTGTTTATCTTCGCCAACGCGCTGATTGTGCTGAGCGGCGTCACCGGCCTGTTTGCGCGCCTGATGAAGGTTATTCCGCCCGCGCTGGCCTCGGCGATGCTCGCCGGGATCCTGCTGCGCTTCGGGCTGGAGGCCTTTACCGGCTTGCAGTACGACGCCGTGCTGTGCGGCGCGATGCTGCTCGCCTGGCTGCTGGCGCGGCGCTGGCTGGCGCGCTACGCCATTCTGGCCACCCTGGCGGTGGGCGTCGCGATGGCGTTTGCCCGCCACGCGATCCATTTTCCGGCGCAGATGGCGAGCGTTGCGCTGCCGCAGGGCATCATGCCGCACTTTAGCCTGACCGCGCTGATCGGCGTCGGCCTGCCCTTTTTCCTCGTCACCATGGCGTCGCAAAACGCGCCGGGCGTCGCCACGCTGCAGGCGCACGGCTATCAGCCGCCGGTCTCCGCGCTGATGAGCTGGACCGGGCTGGTCGCCCTGCTGCTGTCGCCCTTCGGCGGTTTTTCCGTCTGCATCGCCGCCATCACCGCCGCCATCTGCATGGGCGACGAGGTCGATCCCGACCCGCGCCGCTGCTGGATGGCCGCCGCGCTGGCCGGTCTGTTTTATCTGCTGGCCGGGCTCTCGGGCGCGCTTATCGCCGCGCTGTTCGTGGCGCTGCCGTCGCCGCTGATCGCCACCCTTGCTGGCCTGGCGCTGCTCTCTACCCTCAGCGGCAGCCTGACGCGCGCGCTGGCGGAGTCGGATACGCGCGACACCGCCGCCATCACCTTTCTGATCACCGCCTCCGGCCTGTCGCTGTTCGGCATCGGTGCGGCGTTCTGGGGGCTGGTCGGCGGCCTCGTCGCGCATGCCGTGCTGACGCGTCGCGGCGCTTAACCGACTGGACAGGCTGCGCATTTTTTATCGCAGCGCGCGAAAAACGCCCTTAATCACCGTTTTTTCCGGCGTTTGATTTGCCGTTGCTCCGCGTAAAATCACTCCAGTCGTCGATATCACACGATTTTCTGCCTCACACTTCGACCGATAAGGGCCCAACAGGTGGCAAAAACTTTTCTGCGCAGCGGTAATCTTGACGCGGTGCTGGCGCTGGGTGAAAACGGCCAGCCGGTCTACGCATCCGCCCTGCAAATTCGTGAAACGCTGCGGCTGCGCCGTCAGACCGTGCTGGCAAACTGCCTGGCCATTCCTCAGCCTAACGCGCGCGGCGACCGCCTCGACTGGTACGCGCCCTTCAGCGGCAAGGTAAAATCCTGGCTGGGCGCCAGCGATCGCGAGCGCCGTCTGGCGCTGGAACAGCTGACGGCGACCCAGCAGGAGATGCGCGATCTCAGCGCGCGCGCGCGCGAGGCGGACAATCCAGCGATGCGCCTGTTCGGCGCGCTGCTGGGCAAAACGCTGCAGTTTCCCGATCAACAGTATGTCTACCTGGTGGACGGCAAGCCGGTGATCACCTTCTGGGGCTTTGTCGACGCGCAGGCGCGCACGCGCGACGACGCGCTCGCCTGCCTGCGCGATACGCTGGAGGTGTCGCTGCCGCCGCTGCTGCCGGAAGTGGCTGTCGTCGAGCCGCAGCCAGCGGTAGCGGAGACGCTGCCGACGATCGCTGAGCCTGGACCGCTGCCGGCGCCCGCTGTCGAACCGCCTCTGGTCGTCGCGCCACCTGCGGCTGCGCCAGCCGCCGCGGCCTCTGCCGTGCCAGCCACGAAGCGCCATGCCTTCCGCCTCCTCTATCTGGCGCCGGTGGCGCTGGCCGTTGCCGGTGCCGCCGCGTTCTGGCTGCATCAGCCAACGCCGGTCGCCGCACCGCAGCAGGCCGCGCCCGCTGCCGTTCCTGCTGCCACCGCTATCGCGCCGCCTGCCGCGCTGGTTGCCGCGCAAAAGCTTGCCACCACACTGCCGCAGACGCCCGCCAGCGTCGCCGCGCCCGCCGAGACGCCAGCGTCTTCAGCCACCCTTGCCAGCGTGGTGACGCCCGCCGTTCCCGTTGCGGCGGACGCGCTGAAAATGAGCGTGGAGGATGTCCGCACCGGCGCGATTAGCGTCGTCGACGGCCGCTGGCGCGTGGTGATGCAGAACTCTCTGCCGGGGGGCGCCTCGCCAGTACTGCGCTATACGATCCGCAGCGGCAAAGGCAGCGCCACCGTCACTCAGGGCAATAACCTGCGCTGCAGCGCCGACGAGGTTACCGCGGCTATGCTCAGCAGCGGCCAGCTCTCGGTGCGCAGCCGCTATACTGCCAAATGCAGCGACGGCTCGCGCTACCGCATGCCGCAGCTAATGTGTAAGCCGGGAGACGGTGCCGCCGTGTGCGAAGCGCTGTTTAGCGACGACAAATCCTTCCCGATGACGATTAAGCGTGAGAGTAAGTAACCATGTTGGCTCCCCTGATCGATGACAAACAAAAAATCACGCTAATTGAAGAGAGCGGCGTACAGTTTCTCGATTTTGGCCTGCGCATCGCCGCAGGTCTAGCGCGCCGTCAGTTTGTGCGCCAGACGGCAAACGGCCCGCTGCTGCGCCTCAACGTCGACGGCAACAGCGGCAAATTTCTGCTCTACCCGCAGGACGGCGGCGCGCCGGAAGTGGTGCGCCCGGAATCGGACGTGGCGCTGGCGGACTCGCTGGCGCTGCTGGCGGACTGCTGGCTGCCGCTGCCGATGCTGCGCTGCGCCAGCGGCCGTCGCTTTATCGGCGGCCCGGAGAACTGGGCGCGCCTGCGCCTCACCGCGCTGGCGCAGCCGGACGCGGCGGGCAATACCCACCGCGTGACCCTGGCGTTCGATACCCGCTGCGTGGCGCCGGAGGATGGCGGCGAACAGCTCGGCCTGACCGCCGCCGACGCGCAGAACGGCGTCACCTTCTCGCTCGCCTGGCACAACTACGAGCTGGGCGAGTTCCTCGATCACATTTGGGTCGACGGCTGGCTGCGTGAAACGTTCAGCGACCGCGTCGGCGACCGCCGCGAGCAGGCGATCGCGCAGGCCCTGCGCGAATTCGAATACCAGGCGCACTACCTGAACCTGCTGGAGCTGCTCGGTGAGCAGCTTAACCTGAGCGATATCCACCTGCAGGCCGCCACCCAGCAGACCCCGGCGGTGAACGTCGACATTATTCTCGACGTCGGCAATTCACACACCTGCGGCATTCTGGTGGAAGATCATCCCGAAGAGAGCAACGGCCTGAAGCAGACCTACGAATTGCAGCTGCGCGACCTCTCGCAGCCGCATCAGGTCTATAACGAGCTGTTCGACAGCCGCCTGGAGTTTGCTGAAACCGACTTCGGCAAGGCGAGCTTTTCGCTGCAGAGCGGCCGCGAAAATGCCTTTATGTGGCCGTCGCTGACGCGCGTCGGGCGCGAAGCGAGCCGCCTGGCGCTGCAGCGCGCCGGCCTTGAGGGCAGCACCGGCATCTCCAGCCCGCGCCGCTATCTGTGGGACGAGGCGCGCTATCAGCCCGGCTGGCGCTTTAATCAGCCGCAGGGATCGAACGAGCCGCAGGCCAACGCCGCGCCCTTTACCTTTCTGCTGAATGACGAAGGGGAGCCGCTGCACGCGCTCGCCGAGGACGATCGCCTGCCGGTTTTTTCCGCCCACTACAGCCGCAGCTCGCTGATGACCTTTATGCTGTGCGAACTGCTGGCGCAGGCGCTGATGCAGATGAACAGCGCCGCGCAGCGTCAGCGCATGCCGCAGAGCCACGCGCCGCGCCAGCTGCGCCACGTCATCCTTACCCTGCCGTCGGCGATGCCGAAGCCGGAGCGCGAAATTTTCCGCCGCCGCATGCAGCAGGCGATCGCGCTGGTGTGGAAAGCCGAGGGCTGGCACGCGGCCGACGAGCCGTTCGACGCCGCCGCGCCGCCGACCTGCCGCAAGCCGGTGCCGGACGTGCAGATGGAGTGGGACGAAGCCACCTGCGGCCAGATGGTGTGGCTGTTCAACGAAACGCAGGTTAACTTCGCCGGTCGCGCGCAGGATTTCTTTAGCAGCACCGCACGCCCGGATCGTCCGCGCGAGGCGGATGAGGTGCCGGGCAAAAGCCTGCGCATCGCCTCAATCGATATCGGCGGCGGCACCACCGATCTGGCCATTACCCACTATCGTCTCGACGACGGCCAGGGCAACAACGTCAAAATCACCCCGCGCCTGCTGTTCCGCGAAGGCTTCAAGGTCGCGGGCGACGATATTCTGCTGGATGTGATCCAGCTCTGGATCCTGCCTGCGCTACAGCAGAGCCTGCAGAAAGCGGGCCTGACGCTGGCCGAGCCGCTGCTGAACAAGCTGTTCGGCCACGACGGCCGCCTCGACGGCCAGGCGACGCTGCGCCAGCAGGCGACGCTGCAGCTGTTTATTCCGCTGGCGCAGGCGGTGCTGGAGCGCTACGAGAACTGGGATCCGCTGGAGAGCCACGCGGAGATCAACGCCCTGTTCGGCGAACTGGTGGAGAGCCGGCCGGCCGACGCGGTGCTCGCCTTTATCAACGGCGAAATCCAGCGCGCGCTGGGCGCCGACAGCGGATTTGATCTGCTGGAGGTGCCGCTGATCGTCAGTCTCGCCCAGCTGCACGCCGAGTTTATGCAGCACCGCATGGCGATCATTCCGGCGCTGCGCTCGATGTGCGAGGTGGTGTCGCTCTATCAGTGCGACGTGCTGCTGCTCACCGGGCGCCCGTCGCGCTTCCCCGGCATTCAGGCGCTGGTGCGCCATCTGCAGCCGCTGCCAGGCAGCCGCATTCTGTCGCTGGAGGGCTACCACACCAGCGACTGGTATCCGTTCAACAAACATGGCCGTATCGACAATCCGAAATCCACCGCGGCGGTCGGCGCGATGCTCTGCCTGCTGGCGCTCGATCTGCGCCTGAACAGCTTCTGGTTCCGCGCGGGCGATTTCGAACCCTATTCCACCATCCGCTACCTGGGCGTACTTGACGAGAATCAGGCGCTGACCAACGATAATCTCTGCTACAGCGAAATCGATCTCGACGACCAGCGCTTCGCGCTGGACCGCAAAAGCAGCTTCCGCATTCGCGGCAACGTCTGCCTCGGTTTCCGCCAGCTTGATAACGATCGCTGGCCCGCGTCGCCGCTCTACAGCCTGACCCTGAACGACGCCCAGCTGGCGCGCAAGGTGGCCGGAGAAAGCGTGCTGCGCGTGAAGCTGGCGGTGGCGCCAGGCCCGACGCTGCCCGGCCCGGAGCGGCTGGTGCTGAGCGACGCGCGCCTCGACGACGGCACCCGCGTGCCACTTGAGCAGCTGAGCCTGAAACTTAATACTCTCTCACCGAAGGGCAACGCCAACGCCCAGTACTGGATTGACAGCGGAAGCCTTTGCAAACGATGAGAACTGTAAAACCGCGCCAGCCGCAGACGCTGGCAAAACGACTTGGCCTGCTGCAGGAGGCGCTCAACGCCAGCCTGGGCTGGGTCGCCGACCACCGCGACGCGTCGCCCCGCCTGGCGCTGGAGGCGGAAACCTTTACGCGCCAGCTGCGCCGCGCCCGCGCGCAGAGCGATGCGCTTGCTCAGCAGGTCGCCCGTCCGGTGACGCTGGCGCTGTTCGGCCAGTCGCAGGCGGGCAAAGCCTGGCTGCTGAGCGAAATGGTTGCCGACGCTCAGGGCCAGCTGCTGACGCGTCTGGGCGAGAAAAACCTTAACGTCTTTCAGCAGATCAATCCCGGCAATCTCGACTTTGCCGCAGCGACCCGCTACTGCCATCAGCGCGAGCCGCTCTCCGGCGAATGGCCGGTAGAGCTGACGCTGCTGAGCGAAGCGGAAATTTTGCGTCTGGTGCTGAGCTGCCGCCATGCGGCGCCGCAGCCGGAAAGCGCCCAGCTTGACCAGCAGCTGCAGCGCCTGCAGCGCCAGCGCCTCAGCGCGCCGGTCGGCGGCCTCGACAGCGACGCGCTGGTCACGCTCTGGGCCTGGAGCCGTCGTCACCGCTGTCACGAGCCGCGGCTTGACCGCCATTTCTGGCCGCAGGCGGTAGAGCTGGCGCCTGCGCTCAGCGTCGACGATCGGGTGCAGCTTTTCGCCCTGCTGTGGCCGACTCAGCCGGAGCTGAGCGACGCGCTGCGCGCGCTGCTGCATCTGCGCCATCAGCTGCGCAACGCCAGCCGCGTGCTCGCGCCGCTCAGTCTGCTGGCGGACGACGCGCTGCTGCCGAGCGAACAGCTGATCGCGCCCGCCAGCGAGCAGGATCAGCAGCTGAAGGTGGAGGTTTGTCCGCTGAACGGCAACCGCATCGGCAAGCCGCAGCAGGCGCCCCTCGGCTGGCTGGCGCTGCTGACGCTGGAGCTGGTTATCCCCTTAAGCTCGACGCCGCGCACCGCACTGTTTGACGACGCCGATATGCTCGATCTGCCCGCCCCCGGCACGCCCGCCGAGGCGGCGGCGCGCGAGGAGCGCCAGCGTCTGGCGCAGCAGGATCCGCTGCGCGCCCGTCTGCTGGAGCAGAAGCGCGCCCTGCTGCCTGGCTTTTACGCCACGCGCCAGGGGATCGATTTAATGCTGATCTGCACCGCCGCCAGCCAGCGTCAGGATGTCGATGTCGCCAGCCGGGCGCTGCGCGAATGGCAGCTGCATCAGCCGCCGCGCGAAAACGGCGAAAAGCCGCGCCTGATCTGGGCGATCACCCCATACGACGCGCGCCATCAGCAGATCAACGTCGATGAGGCGGTGCAGCGCCAGATTGGCCAGCCCGGCCAGCGCTGGGGCTCGATGCTGGCGCTCGATCGCGCCGGTGTCGATCGCATGGCGGAGTGGCTGCAGGAAGAGATGCAGCCCGACGCGCGCCGCGATCGGCTGCTGGCCGAGCTGCGTGCCCTGCAGCACAGCGTGCTGGAGCGTCGACTGCTGCCCTGGATTGACGCCGAGGCGAGCGCCGAGCAGGCGGCGCGCAGGCAGACCATCGCCGATACCCTGCTGAAATGTCTGCAGCACCGTACCGGCCTGCACGGCGAACTGCTGGAGCGTCTGCAGCCGCCGCGCGAAACGCTGCGTCAGCTCTGGCTCAGCCAGCATGATGCGCCGACCACGACCGCGGCGATCCGCGCCGAGGCGCCCGCGCAGCATTTCGGCGTCGGCTTTGAATTCGATCTTTTTAGCGATACGCCGCTGGCTGAACCGGCGGCCGCGCAGCATCACGTCAGCGCCGCGGGACAGAGCTTCGCGCGCCAGGTGATGGCGCTGTGGCTCGATCATCTGCGCGAACTGCCGGAGAACCGCAGCCTGCTGACGCTGTTGAATGTGGATCGCGGCACGCTGGAGTGGCTGGTTGAAGAGCTGATTGTCGCCAGCTTCCGCCTCGATATGCTGACGTCGCTGGAGCAGGCGCTGCACGAGCCGGATAACCCTTCCGTCAGCCATGAGTCGCGCGCCGATCGTCAGGTTTCCCGCGCCATGACGGTGCTGGGGGATTTTGTCGCCTGGCTGGGCTTTTTGCAGCGAGACGAGGCTGAGCGGCCGCCAAGCCGCGTCAATCGCGGTCAGCCGATTTTCTCGCGTCCGCCCGCGCCGAGCGTTAACTTCTCTGCCGGACAGCGGCTGACGCGTCTCTCCGCCGCGCCCGCCAACCATACCGCCTACTACATTTACGACTGGCTGGTCGGGCTCAATTCCGTGATTCTGGAGAACAACGGCTACGCCGGCGGACGCGACGTGACGCCCGCCGCGCGCGCCGCGCTGGCCGCGATCCTCGCGCCGCTGCGCGGCTAATCCCGCTTCAGGCGCAGGTCGCCCTCCAGCACCTGCGCCGCCTCTTCCAGCAGCGCCAGCACGGCGGCGAACTCGTCGCGCCTTTCCGCCTCCGCCACGTGGCGCAGATGAATGCGCGCCGGCAGCGCCATGCCGCCGGTCAGCCAGTCCCACAGCGCATCGAGATTATTGCCGAAGGCGAACGGGCAATGGCTCTGCTGCGCCAGCGTCCGGTAGAGCGCGTCGCGATCCGCCAGGCGACGGAAGTCGAGCGTAATGGTCAGCATTTTCAGGGCACCTGCTTAAAGCTGCGGTAGTGATCGGTGGTGATATAGACCAGGCCGTCAGAGGAGTAGACCAGCCGATCCGCCTCGCGATGGCCGCAGCGATAGTTGACGTCCGCCTCATACCATAAGCGACCGCTACGCTGCGGCAGACGCTTTTCGCGGTTGCCGAAACGGTCGCCGCCTATCGCCTTGCCCGGCAGCACCTCGCACAGATTGCCTTTGGCGGGATCCCAGCCGCGGCGGCGCGCCTCATTTTTGCTGATGTAATAGGTCGGCAGCTGCTGATGCTGCAGCAGGTAACGCGCTACGGTGCGCGCATCGGTCAGCGAGCTGATGTCGCCAGATTCAGGCGTGGATGAGAGATTCAGATGGGGTTTTAAACCGGCCCAGGCGGCCGCAAGCACGATGAACAGTGCAATCCAGAGTTTTTTCGACATGATGGCATCCCAGACAACAGGACGCTGATGATACCAGCTTTAGCGGGCAGATACAGCGCGGGCCAGCGAAGCTGGCCCTGCGGGGATCACTGCATCGCTTGCATCTGCGCCCCGTGGCGACGCCAGGCGCCTGGCGCAACGCCGTACTGGCGTTTAAAGCTGCGGTTGAAAGACTGCTGCGAGTCAAAGCCCAGCGAAATCGCGACGTTAAGGATCGGCTCATTGGTGGTGGTCAGCCGATCCGCGGATTTCTTCAGCTTCTTGATGCGGATGTACTCACCCAGCGGATAGCCGGTGTGCTCTTTAAACATACGCTGCAGGTGCCATTTAGAATAGCCTGCGCGCTCCGATACGGTGTCCAGATCCAGACGTGCTTCGATGTTGTTATCGATCCAGTCGATTAGATCGTGAATAAATGCGTCGCTCATCATCCCATTTTCTCCCGTCGCCGTTGCGAACAGTATCAGTATCAGTTGCAATTACACTTTAAGGGTGACTGACTTTGCCATTTAATGCAAGTTGGATTGATACATTAAATGCCGCACTCGCCGTAAGGACATTCTCCGCCCCGCTCTGCCTCAGTCAAAACCGCACATAAAGTGTATCAGATATTCTTGCAGTTGCTGGATGCCCAAGCCTACACTCCTCGCGATTAATTGCAATCTTAAAAGTTGCAAATATTGGCCCACCCTTGTGGGCTCTTTTTTAACGCTATGCGGAATAACAATAATGAACAGACAAACGAAGTGGGTTCGTCAGGGTTCAACCCTTCTGGGCGCGGTGCTGCTCAGCAGCATACTTAGCGGATGTGACAAAGGCGTGGCGCAAAACGCCCCGCCGCCGCCCCCTCAGGTCAGCGTCGCCGACGTGGTGGTGAAGCCGGTTAGCCAGTGGGACAGTTTTAACGGCCGCATCGAAGCGGTGCAGAGCGTGCAGCTGCGCCCGCGCGTCTCCGGCTATATCGATTCGGTGAACTACCGCGAAGGCGACGAAGTGAAAAAAGGCCAGGTGCTGTTCACCATCGACGACCGCACCTATCGCGCCGCGCTGGAGCAGGCGAAGGCCGAACTGGCGCGCGCCCGCAGCCAGGCGGCGCTGGCGCGCAGCGAGTCGGCGCGCACCGAGAAGCTGATCGGCACACAGGCGGTGTCGCGCGAGCAGTGGGAGCAGCGGCGCTCCGCCGCCAGCCAGGCCCAGGCAGACGTGCTCTCCGCCGAGGCGGCCGTGGATATGGCGCAGCTCAACCTGGACTTTACCCGCGTGACTGCGCCGATCGACGGACGCGCCAGCCGCGCCATGATCACCACCGGCAACCTGGTGACCGCCGGCGACAGCGCCAGCGTGCTCACCTCGCTGGTGTCGCAGGATCGTATGTATGTCTACTTCGATGTCGATGAAACCACCTTCCTGCACTACCAGGCGATGGCGCGTCAGGGGCAGCAGCGCGGCTCGCTGCCGGTCGAAATCGGCCTGGCGGGCGAAAGCGGCTATCCGCACCGCGGCCAGGTGGACTTTACCGACAACCAGCTCACCGCCAGCACCGGCACCATCCGCATGCGCGCCCTGCTTGATAACCGCCAGCGTCAGTTTACGCCCGGCCTCTTCTCCCGCGTCCGCCTGCCGGGCAGCGCCGCATTCCAGGCGCTGCTGATTGACGACAAGGCGGTGCTGACCGATCAGGATCGCAAATATGTCTATGTCATGGACAAAGAGGGCAAGGCGCAGCGCCGCGACATTCAGCCTGGCGCAATGGTCGAGGGTTTGCGCATTGTGAAAAGCGGGCTGCAGCCGGGCGATCGCGTGATCGTCGATGGGCTGCAAAAAGTGTTTATGCCCGGAATGCCGGTAACGGCTCAGCAGGTCGCGATGCGCGCGGCTAACGCCAACTAACTGAGGCTACTGCCGCTATGGACTTTTCCCGCTTTTTTATCGACAGGCCGATCTTCGCCGCCGTTTTGTCGATTTTGATTTTCGTTACCGGCCTGATCGCTATTCCGCTGCTGCCGATCAGCGAATACCCGGACGTGGTGCCGCCCAGCGTGCAGGCGCGCGCCGAATATCCCGGCGCCAACCCGAAGGTAATTGCCGACTCGGTGGCGACGCCGCTGGAAGAGGCGATCAACGGCGTTGAGAACATGATGTATATGAAATCGGTGGCCGGTTCCGACGGCGTGCTGGTGACCACCGTGACCTTCCGCCCCGGCACCGATCCCGATCAGGCGCAGGTACAGGTGCAGAACCGCGTCGCCCAGGCGGAAGCGCGCCTGCCGGAAGATGTGCGCCGCCTCGGCATCACTACCCAGAAGATGTCGCCGACGCTGACGCTGGTGGTGCATATGTTCTCGCCGCACGGCAAGTACGACTCGCTCTACCTGCGCAACTACGCCACGCTGAAGGTCAAAGATGAGCTGGCGCGCCTGCCGGGCGTGGGGCAGATTCAGATCTTCGGCGCGGGCGAATATGCAATGCGCGTCTGGCTCGATCCCAATAAAGTCGCTGCGCGCGGCCTGACCGCTGCCGACGTAATCGCGGCGATGCAGGAGCAGAATGTGCAGGTGTCGGCTGGCCAGCTCGGCGCTGAACCGCTGAAGAAGCAGTCCGACTTTCTGCTCTCAATCAATACCGCAGGCCGCCTCGAGAACGAGCAGCAGTTCGGCAATATCATCCTGAAAACCTCGGATGACGGCTCGCTGGTGCGGCTGCGCGACGTGGCGCGCATCGAGATGGGCTCCGGCAGCTATGCGCTGCGCTCGCAGCTCAACAATAAGGACGCGGTCGGCATCGGTATTTTCCAGGCGCCGGGCGCCAACGCCATCGATCTCTCTAACGCGGTGCGCGCCAAAATGGCCGAGCTGGCGACACGCTTCCCGGACGATGTGCAGTGGGCCGCGCCTTATGACCCTACCGTGTTCGTGCGCGACTCCATCAGCGCGGTGGTGCATACGCTGCTGGAAGCGGTCGCCCTGGTGGTGCTGGTCGTGATCCTGTTCCTGCAGACCTGGCGCGCCTCGATTATTCCCCTGCTGGCGGTGCCGGTTTCGGTGGTCGGCACCTTTAGCGTGCTCTACCTGCTCGGCTTCTCGCTTAATACCCTGAGCCTGTTCGGGCTGGTGCTGGCGATCGGCATCGTGGTGGATGACGCCATCGTGGTGGTGGAGAACGTCGAGCGTAATATCGCGCTGGGCCTCTCGCCGCAGGCGGCGGCGCATCAGGCGATGCGCGAGGTGTCCGGGCCGATTATCGCCATCGCGCTGGTGCTCTGCGCCGTGTTCGTGCCGATGGCGTTCCTCTCCGGCGTCACCGGCCAGTTCTATAAGCAGTTCGCGGTCACCATCGCGATTTCTACGGTGATCTCCGCCATCAACTCGCTGACGCTGTCGCCGGCGCTGGCGGCGAAGCTGCTGAAGGATCACCATGCGCCGAAAGATATCCCGACGCGCATTATCGATCGCCTGCTTGGCTGGCTGTTCCGTCCGTTCAACCGCTTCTTTAACAGCAGCGCGCACGGCTACGAAGGGCTGGTCGGCAAAACGCTGCGCCGTCGCGGCGCGGTATTTGGCGTCTATGTGCTGCTGCTGGCGGGCGCGGGCTTTATGTTCCACGCCGTGCCGGGCGGCTTTATCCCGACGCAGGATAAGCTCTATCTGATCGGCGGCGTGAAGATGCCGGAAGGCTCGTCGCTGGAGCGTACCGACGAGATGATCCGCAAGATGAGCGAAATCGGCATGAATACCGAAGGCGTGGCCTACTCCGTCGCCTTTCCCGGCCTGAATGCGCTGCAGTTCACCAATACGCCGAATACCGGCACCGTTTTCTTTGGCCTGAAGCCGTTCAGCGAGCGCAAGCACAGCGCCGCAGAGATTAACGCGGAAATCAACGCCAAAATCGCCCAGCTGCAGCAGGGCTTCGGCTTCTCGATTATGCCGCCGCCGATTCTGGGCCTCGGCCAGGGGTCGGGCTATTCGCTCTACGTGCAGGATCGCGCGGGGCTGGGCTACGGCGCGCTGCAGACGGCGATCAATACCCTTTCCGGTGCGGTGATGCAGACGCCGGGCATGCACTATCCCATCTCCTCTTATCAGGCGAATGTGCCGCAGCTCGACGTGCAGGTCGACCGCGATAAGGCCAAGGCACAAGGGGTATCGCTGACCGATCTTTTCAGCACCTTGCAGACCTATCTCGGCTCGTCATACGTCAACGACTTTAACCGCTTCGGCCGCACCTGGCGCGTGATGGCGCAGGCGGACGGCGAGTTCCGCGACAGCGTAGAGGATATCGCCAACCTGCGCACCCGCAATGACCGCGGCGAGATGGTGCCTGTCGGCAGCATGGTGCATATCACCACCACCTACGGGCCCGATCCGGTGATCCGCTACAACGGCTACCCGGCGGCGGACCTGATTGGCGATGCCGATCCGCGCATCCTCTCTTCCGCGCAGGCGATGACCCAGCTGGAGGCGATGTCCAGCCAGCTGCTGCCGAACGGCATGAATATCGAGTGGACCGATCTCAGCTACCAGCAGGCGACGCAGGGCAATACTGCCTTTATCGTCTTCCCGGTGGCGGTGCTGCTGGCGTTCCTGGTGCTGGCCGCGCTCTATGAGAGCTGGACGCTGCCGCTGGCGGTGATCCTGATTGTGCCGGTGACCATGCTGTCGGCGCTGGTCGGCGTCTGGCTGACGGGCGGCGATAACAACGTCTTCGTGCAGGTCGGCCTGGTGGTGCTGATGGGGCTGGCGTGCAAGAACGCCATTCTTATCGTGGAGTTCGCCCGCGAGCTGGAGATGCAGGGCAAAGGCATTGTGGAAGCGGCGCTGGAGGCCTGTCGTCTGCGTCTGCGCCCTATCGTGATGACCTCCATCGCCTTTATCGCTGGCACCGTGCCGCTGATCCTCGGCGAAGGCGCGGGCGCAGAAGTGCGCGGCGTCACTGGCATCACCGTGTTCGCCGGGATGCTGGGCGTTACCCTGTTTGGTCTGTTCCTGACGCCGGTATTTTACGTCACGCTGCGTAAGCTGGTGACGCGTAAGGCGCCGAAAGAGGCGATGCAGACAGCGTAACTATCTATTAAGGGCGGTCAGCGACCGCCCTTTCTTTAGGGAAGGTATTTTTGCTATAGCGTGGGTAAGTCTGTTGCGGCTGAAGAGAAAAACATTCTGGAAGGAATCGGGTGCGCCGCGCTGCGGGGCATAAAAAAAGCCGCTGTTAACGGCTTTTTTTGCACAGGTCTTCGATAGCATCCGGTTCCAGCACCGGCGCGCACTCGGTTTCGTTGCCTTTCTTCAGCTCTTCAAGCGCGTCGGCGACGGTGCGTTTTTCCAGCACCTCCAGCGAAGCCTGCTCGGCTTCATCGGCAATCGATTTGAAATACCAGCAGAGATTGGCGCTGACCAGACAGCGAGGCGCAACGTCCGGACGCGACGCCCATAGCTTTTTATCCTCAATCACCGAGGTATATATATCGCGCAGCGTGATTTCGCTGGCCGGACGCCCCAGATGAATCGAACCGGTGCGGCCAAGCGTCGAGACGATAATGCCATCTCGGGTGAGCGGAACCATCAGCTTACGGATGAAACTGGGATTCGCCTCAAGGCCGTATGCCAGAATGGCGCTGGTCGAGCGTTTACCCATCTGCTCCGCCATCGCTACGCTAAGAACCATTTGCAAAGCTGTCGGGAAGCGGTAATCAAGCATTTCTTTATCCTGAGTTGCGGTGCATCTTATTGTTTTATTGCCGCGTAAGTGAACATTCAGTGAGCAATAAATATAACAAACACTGTTGCTTTTTAGAAGCAAGGCAGCGGTGCCAGGGCACGTATTCATTAAAAGCTAGCTGCCGATAGCACAAGCTGTTCAGCCTGCGTCGCGCCAGCCGCCGCCCTGCCCTTAAAGCGCCTCTGGCGCCGCTGAGGGCAGCCGATTCTTCAGCAGCACTACCAGCGCCACGTTAAGCAGCGCCAGCGCGCAAAGCGTCCACAGCGTAACGGACGCGCCGAAGGTTGCAAACAGATATCCGCCCGCCAGAGGCGTCAGCGCCTGACCGATAAGCGCCGGACGCGCCATCCGGCCGACCACTACGGCATACGCTTCCGGTTTGACCATCGCCAGCGGTAAAGTTCCCCGCACAATGGCGCGCAGGCCATTTCCTGCGCCGTAAAGCACCATGCTGAGAAGCGCAAGCTGCGGGAACAGCGCCAGCGACAGCAGGCCGAGCGCCACCAGGCCTACCGAGAACAAGGCCGTCCAGATGGGATGGCCGCGTTTAAACAGAATATCGACCACGCGCGACCCCACCTGACACGGTCCCAGAATGGCGCTGAGCCCCAGCGCGGCAGCCAGGGTGTAGCCGCTCGCCTGCAGTAAAGCGATCAGCTGTACCGAGATTGCCGTCATGATCACCGAGGCAAGCGTAAAAATGGCGCACAGCAGCCAGAACAGCGACGGCGCGATATCGCTTTGCGGCGCAGGCATCGTCGCTGATTTTGGCTTCACAACCGCCGCCTTGTCCGGCAGCGCGTAAAAATAGGCGGGCAGCACCAGCAACAGCAGCATTGCGGCGATAGCGAAACAGGCGCCGCGCCAGCCCAGCAGATGAATCAGCAACGCGGTGCCAGGCCACACCAGCGAGGTGCAAAAGCCGGAGATCAGCGTAATGCTGGTAATGGCGCTGCGCGCCTGGCCGCCGTAGCGCGTGCCCAGCGTGGCGAACAGCGCGTCGTAAAGCCCCATCGCCATGCCGACGCCGATAATGACCCAGGCGGCAAGGAACAGCGGCAGCGAATGGCTTAAGGCCATCACCGCCAGCCCGACCGCCATCACCGCCCCGCTCAGCGCCAGCATCATCCGGCCGCCGCTGCGCGCGATTATATGTCCGCTCAGCGGCGCCAGCAGGCCGGAAACCAGAATGCCGAGCGACAGCGCGCCGTAGACCCACTGCTGTGACCAGCCGGTTTCCGCGACGATCGGGGCCGCCATTACCGCCATCAGATAAAACGAGCCGCCCCAGGAGAGTATCTGCACCAGCCCCAGCACCACTACCGCCATCACGCCCGGTTTATTCCGTTGATTCACATCCATCACCTTTTTTTACAGTAGCAGCTTTTATAACATGCTATGAGATAAGGAAAAAACCGAAACCGTGCCGGTTGCCTCGCTTTGCCTGTTTAGCCGTCAGGCCGCACGGTTTGTTTTATCATTTCATAAGTATGCTGTAACTAATAGAACAGATTGCGTGCAACGTCGCTCTCTGTCACAGTAAGGTATGTTGTAACTATGGAGACCGCTGATGCGCTACGACCTGATTTCCGACCTGCATGACTGCGCTAACCGCCTCGAAGCGTCGCTGGGGGAGTTGCGCGAGATGATAATGACGCAGCCGCTGCTGATCGCGCGGGTGTTCTCGCTGCCGCCGATAGAAAAAGGCCACGAGCATGACGCCGTGACCGAAATCGCCGTTGAGCAGCACCTGGGGGAAGCCGCGCGCGAGATGGCGCTGGCGCACTTCTGTCGCCTTTTTATGCAGCATCAGTCAGAAAAACTGAGCACCAAAGCGGCCGTTCGCCTGCCCGGCGCCCTCTGCATCGAAGCCGAAGGCGAACGCGAAACTGCTCTTATCGATCAGATCGCGCTGGTGAATCAATACAAAGCGCGGCTGGAGCAGATCATCACCGTGGAGTCAGGCCTGCCGAGCGAAGCGCGCTTTGAGTTCGTGCACCAGCATCTGCGTGGCCTGATTACCCTTAACGCCTATCGCACCATCACCCTGCTGCAGGCGCCGGACAGCCTGCGTTTCGGCTGGGCCAACAAGCATGTGATTAAAAACGTCAAGCGCGAGGAGATTATCGCGCAGCTGGAAAAGAGCCTCAGCGCGAATCGCGCGCAGGCGCCCTGGACGCGCGAGCAGTGGGCGGAAAAGGTGCAGGATGAGCTGGAGAGCGTGCGCGCCCTGCCCGCCACCGCGCGGCTGAAGATCAAGCGCCCGGTAAAGGTGCAGCCCATTGCGCGCGTCTGGCGCGCCGACGAGAAAAAACAGACGCAGCTCGCCTGTCCCTCCCCGATCGTTGTGCTGTGCCGCGACCGCAGCCAGGTGCCGGTGCTGGGCGAACTGCTGAACTACAATGCGGATAACGTGCAGCACCGCTACAAGCCAGCAGCGCAGCCGCTCAACCTGCTGATCCCGCGGCTGCACCTGTGGGTTGACTGTCCGATATAATGTAAAAAGGCCAGCAGCGCTGGCCTTTTATCACGACGGCGGGTTACGCCTTCATGCTGCCGACCATCTCTTCCGGACGCACCCAGGCGTCAAACTCCTCTTCGGTAAGATAGCCCAGCTTCAGCGCCGCGCCTTTCAGCGTCAGCCCCTCTTTATGCGCCTTCTTCGCAATTTCGGCCGCTTTGTCGTAGCCAATATGGGTATTCAGGGCGGTCACCAGCATCAGCGACTCATTAAGCAGCTGCGAAATGCGATCGCGGTTCGGCTCGATGCCGACGGCGCAGTGGTGGTTGAAGCTGTCCATGCCGTCGGCCAGCAGGCGTACCGACTGCAGGAAGTTGTGGATCACCATCGGCCGGAAAACGTTCAGCTCGAAGTTGCCCGACGCGCCGCCGATATTGATCGCCACATCGTTGCCCATAACCTGGCAGCAGAGCATGGTCATCGCTTCGCACTGGGTCGGGTTAACCTTGCCCGGCATGATTGAGCTGCCCGGCTCGTTTTCCGGTATAGAGAGTTCGCCGATGCCGCAGCGCGGGCCTGACGCCAGCCAGCGCACGTCGTTGGCGATCTTCATCAGCGAGGCGGCCAGCCCTTTCAGCGCGCCGTGCGCATGCACCAGCGCATCGGTGGTCGCCAGCGCCTCGAATTTATTCGGCGCGGTGACGAACGGCTGTCCGGTCAGTTCAGCCAGCGCTTTTGCCACGCGCACCGCGTACTCCGGATGGGTATTCAGCCCGGTGCCGACGGCGGTGCCGCCCAGCGCCAGTTCAGCGACGTGAGGAATGCTCTGCTCAATGTGCCGGAGGTTGTGCTCCAGCATCGCCACCCAGCCGGAGATCTCCTGGCCCAGGGTCAGCGGCGTCGCATCCTGCAGATGGGTGCGGCCGATCTTGACGATATCCTGAAAGGCGCTGGACTTCTCGCTCAGGGTTTTCTTCAGCGTTTCAATCTGCGGGATCAGCTTTTCGCGCAGCGCAATCACTGCCGCCACGTGCATGGCGGTCGGGAAGACGTCGTTTGAGCTCTGGCTTTTGTTGACGTCGTCGTTGGGGTGCACCAGGCGCGACATGCCGCGCTCGCCGCCGAGGATCTCGCTGGCGCGGTTGGCCAGCACCTCGTTCATGTTCATGTTGGTCTGGGTACCGGAGCCGGTTTGCCAGATCGCCAGCGGGAATTCGCCGCTGTGTTGATCGGCCAGCACTTCGTCGGCGGCTTTAACAATGGCGTCCGCGCGTTCAGCCGGCAGCAGGCCAAGATCGCGGTTGACGGTGGCGGCGGCGCGCTTGGTCTGCGCCAGCGCATAGACCAGCTCGGTGGGCATTTTTTCTGTCGAGATACGGAAGTGTTCCAGCGAGCGCTGCGTTTGCGCGCCCCATAACTTGTCTGCGGGTACATCAATGGGCCCCATTGAATCTTTTTCAATGCGCGTGGCTGCCATGTCTACGTCTCCTTTAGCACAGGTTGTGGTGATTGGTCGCCCAGCGCGAGAAGAATGCTGGACGCGCAGAATGCTTGCATACAAGAATTTAACATTATGCGAGTCATAAGCGATGTTTGCACTTCATATGTATTCCCGGTGCCATTTTCTGCTTTAATAGGCGCAATAACTTCCCGTGATTAAAGGGTTAATCATGCAAAAAATGGTCAATTCGCTGCAAAATTACGCATGGGGCAGCAGAACTGCCTTAACGGAACTCTACGGCATCGCTAACCCCAGCGGCGCGCCGATGGCGGAGCTGTGGATGGGCGCGCACCCAAAAAGCCCTTCGCAGGTCGAGGTCAAGGGCGAGCGCCGCTCGCTGCGCGACCTCATCGACGCCGCGCCCGAAGAGACGCTCGGCTATGCGGTAGCGAAACGCTTTGGCGAACTGCCGTTCCTGTTTAAAGTGCTGTGCGCCGCTCAGCCGCTCTCAATTCAGGTCCATCCCAGCAAAAGCGCGGCGGAAGAGGGTTTCGCAAGGGAGAACGCGGCAGGCGTTCCGCTCAATGCGCCGGAGCGCAACTATAAAGATGCCAACCATAAGCCAGAGCTGGTCTATGCGCTGACCCCTTTTCAGGCGATGAACGGCTTCCGTGAGCTGCCGGAGATCGCCTCGCTGCTGCAGCCGCTGGCAGGCGCGCATCCGCAGATCGCCCACTTTTTGCAGCACCCCGACAGCGATAATCTGGCGGCGCTGTTCACCACCCTGCTGTCATTGCAGGGGGAAGCGAAGTCGCTGGCGCTGGGCGTGCTGAAAGCCGCGCTCAACGCGCGCGACGGCCAGCCGTGGGAGACCATTAAGGCGATTGCGGCGGATTACCCGGACGACGGCGGACTGTTTTCGCCGCTGCTGCTGAACGTGATTACGCTACAGCCGGGCGAAGCGATGTTTCTTTACGCCGAGACGCCGCACGCCTACCTCAACGGCGTGGCGCTGGAGGTGATGGCCAACTCCGATAACGTGCTGCGCGCCGGCCTGACGCCAAAATATATCGATATCCCCGAGCTGCTCGCCAACGTCAGGTTTCAGTCAAAACCGGCGTCGCAGCTGCTGACCCAGCCGCAACAGCAGGATCGCGCCCTGAACTTCCCTGTTCCGGTGGAGGATTTCGCTTTCGCCATTCACGCGCTGGACAGCGAACCGCAGCCCCTCTCGCAGGAGAGCGCGGCAATCCTGTTTTGCATTGAAGGCGAGGCGACGCTGACGCTGGGCCAGCAGCAGCTGACGCTACATCCCGGCGAATCCTGCTTTGTGCCCGCCAGCGACGGCACCCTGAAAGCCACCGGCAGTGGTCGCCTGGCGCGCGTTTTTAACGCATTGCGCTGATTAGCCTGACGGGACTGGCGCTAACTGCTATTATTTCAATCTATTAGCGAAAAACGCCCGCGGGCGTTTTTCTTCCCTCGCCGGACGTCGGACAGCGGCGTAAGCGGACACAAGGATAAGGACGACTCAGCAATGAAAAAGACCAACGTTGCCGTAGGTGTGATTATCGCCCTGGGCGTAATCTGGACCGGCGCGGCATGGTTTACCGGTAAGCAGCTGGAAAGCCATATGGATGAACTGGTGCAGAACGCCAATACGCAGCTTAACGCCCTGGCGCCCAACAGCCGCCTCAAGCTCAGCTATCAGGATTACCAGCGCGGCGTCTTCAGCAGCACCACGAAGCTGGTGCTGCAGGCCAACTCGCAGACCGAAGATAACGCGTTTCTGAAGCCCGGTCAGAGCATCGTCTTCAACGAAACCATCGATCACGGCCCTTTCCCGTTCGCCCAGCTGCGTCGCTTTACGCTGATCCCGAGCATGGCGTCAGTGCACACCGAGCTGGAAAACACCGATGCGCTGAAAAACCTCTTCGCCCTGACCGACAATAAGTCACCGGCAAATGCGGATACCCGCATCGGCTACAGCGGCGCGACCGATACCGCCCTGCACTTTTTGCCGGTTAATTATCAGAATGCGCAGACCGGCCAGCGCGTGGCGACCAACGGCGGCACGCTAAACGTCAGCGCAGACAGCAAAGGCGATAAAGTCTCAGTAGACAGCGATATCGACAGCATCGCCATCACCAGCAAAAACGAGATGGGCATGCCGGTGCTGTTTACCGCTAACGGCGTGAAGGTGAGCGGCAATACGCACCTGACGCCAGAAGGCGTGCGCATCGGCGATCAGAAAGTCGAGCTGGAGAAATTCAACGCCAGCGTCAACGGCAAGGATGCGCTGACGCTGCAAAAGCTCAACGGCACCTCATCGTTCGATAACAAAGCGGGCAAAATCAGCGGCAATATCGACTATCGCGTCGATAACGTGCACCTGCAGAACAACGATTTTGGCAAAGCGAAGCTGAGCATGAAGCTGGCGCAGTTTGACGCTCAGGCGGTGAAAGCGTTCTCCGATAACTATCATGCGCAGATGCAGGAGCTGCTGAATCAGCCGGGCCTGGCGAACGACCCGATCCGCTATCAGGCCGGCGTCAACACGATTCTGCTGAATAACCTGCCGACGCTGCTGAAAGGCGCGCCGATGGTCAGCATCGCACCGCTGAGCTGGAAAAATGAAAAAGGCGAAAGCACCTTTAACCTCACGGCTAACTTCAACGATCCCGCGACCGTTACCGGACAGCCGCAAAATCTCTCCGGCATGGTGGATCGCGTGCTGAAGAGCTTATCGGCCAAACTGGTGATCAATATGCCGATGGCGACCGAAGTGATGCGCAACGTTGGCCTGGCCGAAGGCTATACCGGTGACGACGCGCAGAAGCTGGCGGACCAGCAGGTGAAAGGCCTGGCGGCGATGGGCCAGATGTTCCGCCTGACCCAGCAGCAGGATAACAATATCGTCACCAGCCTGCAGTACAACGGCGGCCAGGTGAACATGAACGGCGACACCATGACGCTGGAGCAGTTTATGTCGCGCTATATGCTCGGCCTGCCCACCAGCGAAGGCATGCCGCAGTAAGCGCAAGCGGCACGATAGCTAAAGCGACCTGCGGGTCGCTTTTTTTATTTCCAGCCGCCGCTAACAAGGCTCGGCGTTAAAATCGTATGCTGGCTGGCGATATCCGGCGCGCTAAGCCGCAGCAGAATGCGCGCCGCGGCGGCGCGCCCCATCTCGCGCGCCGGGCTGCAGATATAGGTGAGCGGCGGATCGCCTGGATTCGCCTGCGGCTCGTCGCTGAAACCTACCAGCGCTATCTGCTGCGCCTCCTCGCTGTCAACCGCGCCCTGGCCCAGCGCCTGTCCGCTACGCAGCAGCGCGACGTAGCTGCCGAGCGCGGTAGCGGTGTCGGCGGCGATAAGGGCCGTCAGCTGCGGGTGGCGCTGCAGCAGCTGCGTAGTCGCCTCAGCCGCCGCCTGCTGGCTCATTTCACACGCGATAATCCACTCCGGCTTAAACGGCAGGCCGTACTGCAGCAGCGTGGCGCAGTAGCCGCCGATACGCTCGGCGCGCATCAGCGACGCGTTGCTGCCGCCTAGCCAGGCAATATGCTGATGTCCCTGACGGATAAGGTATTCGGTCGCCATGCGCGCCCCCAGCGCATTATCGGGCCGCAGGCTGTCCGTTCCCTCCAGATAACTGGCGCGTGAGGCGCAGATCAGCGGCAGCTCAAGCTCGGCAGCGCGCGTGACCAGCGCCGCGCCGTTATCTGCGTCGCCGCCCAGCACTATGCCGTCGACACCCTGCGCCACCAGCGACTCGAAAGCGCGCGCCAGGTGCTGCCCCTGCGCGCCGCTCTGAGCCAGCACCAGCATCCTGTCATGCGCCGCCAGCGCCTCGCTGAGCCCGGCCGTCATCTCTGCATAAAACCGCTGGCTCATCTCCCTGACGATCAGGCCGATGACGCCGCTGGTGCCGCCGCGCAGCGCGGCCGCGCTGCGGTTACGCACATAGCCTGACTGCTCGATCGCCTCATTGACCCGCGCCGCCGTAGCGGGAGAGATACGACCTTTGCCGGACAGCACCAGCGAAACGGTGGTGACAGAGACGCCAGCCGCTTCAGCGACATCGTTAATGGTGATTTTTTGCTGCGACATAGGGCACGCCTGCGAAAAGGGGGTTACGTAACCGCATTATAAAGGTAAAACGTTTAACCTGAAAAAAACCTGCTGATTAATTCACCTGTTATCAGGCGGAAAGCGGGTTAAACATAAGGTAAAACGTTTTATCTTTTATTTTACCTGTCGGCTCCTCTGGCCGTGTCCGGTTGCTCAGTCTTCTGGTCAGGCTCAGAATGCCGACGCTATTCTTCTCTGGTTCTGGCTAGCCTTATGGAGATAACTGGCGCAGACGCCAGAAAGCGCGGGCGGTCGCGACCGACAGGTGTGACAACGTCACGAAAAGCGGCTGTGCCTGCGCCGTAAAAAGCGAACCCGGTCTCCGTCTGCCATGCCCGCCCTGATGCGCGCTTAAGCCCTTTCGCTTACTATCCCAGCAGTTGTGGCGCAGGTTGCGCAAAGGGCTCGCCATGTTGCGCACCTTGTTTCTATAATGGTCTGCACTTTTATTCCTGTCAGAGAGTGCAGCATGTTCGATTCCAGCCTTCCCGTTACCGATATCCATCGCCATCTTGACGGCAACATCCGCGCGCAAACCATTCTGGATTTAGGCCGCCAGTTTAACCTCGCCCTGCCCGCCGCCACGCTGGAAGCGCTGCGCCCCCACGTTCAGGTGGTGGAAAACCAGCCCGACCTGGTAAGTTTCCTGAATAAGCTCGACTGGGGCGTTAAGGTGCTGGGCGATCTGGACGCCTGTCGCCGTATCGCGCTGGAAAATGTGGAAGATGCGGCGCGCGCCGGCATTCACTACGCCGAGCTGCGCTTCTCGCCGGGCTATATGGCGATGAACCATAACCTGCCGGTGGCGGGCGTGGTGGAAGCCGTTATTGACGGGATTAAGGCGGGCTGTCAGAAATATAACGTCGACGTGCGCCTGATCGGCATTATGAGCCGCACCTTCGGCGACGAAGCCTGTCTGCGCGAGCTGGAAGGCTTGCTGGCGCACCGCGATCATATTACCGCCGTCGATCTGGCTGGCGATGAGCTGGGCTTTCCCGGCAGCGAGTTTCTGAGCCACTTTACGCAGGCGCGCGACGCCGGTTTTCGCGTGACGGTGCATGCGGGCGAAGCGGCCGGTCCGGAGAGCATCTGGCAGGCGATCCGCGAGCTGGGTGCCGAGCGTATCGGCCACGGCGTGAAGGCGATTGAAGACCGCGCGCTGATGGATTTTCTCGCCGAGCACCGCATCGGCATCGAGTCCTGCCTGACCTCCAATATCCAGACCAGCACCGTCTCCTCGCTGGCGCACCACCCGCTGAAAGCGTTCCTGGAGCACGGCATCCTGGCAACCATCAATACCGACGATCCGGCGGTTCAGGGCATTGAGCTGGCGCATGAGTATCAGCACGCGGCGCCCGCCGCCGGGCTGAGCGCCGCGCAGATCCGCCAGGCGCAGGAGAACGGTTTGACCATCGCGTTCCTGAGCGACGCTGAGAAAACCGCTATCCGCAATAAAGTGCAGGCGTAAAAAAAGGCCGCGAAGGCGGCCTTAGCTTGTTAGTAATGTGCTGACGCAGGTGACATAGTCCGATCGCAAAAACGCCATCCCTGGCGGTTCGGCCCGCGCAGATACGCACCTCATCCTTGAGGTGCGCCCGTCGCCGGGCCAACGCTTTGCGTTGTTCAAAAACGTTCCCGACGTTTTTGTCCTTGCGCGGGACGCTCTGCTCTTCGGGCTATGTTACCCGCGTTTTGAGTTTTCAGTCGTCTGCGGGCGGGCGATGGCTTTATATATGCAGCTCGATGCGCAGTAAACCTTTTCTCGTTACTTCAGCGAGAGCGTCTGGCGCTTCTCCGCCGACTGCAGCCCCAGCTCGATCAGCTCCATCACCTGGATCGCCTCTTCCGCCGTCACCGGATTATTGCCGCGCCCGTTAATCGCATCGCGCACCGCCGCATAATAGGCAGGATAGTTGCCCGGCTGCGTCATCAGCGTCTCTTCCTTGACGCCTTCGCCGTCGGCCAGCGTCAGCACGCCGTCGCGCATATCGTAGCCCCACTCTTCAGCGGGCGGAAAATCGCCCGCCTTCAGCCGATCTTCCTGCGGATCCAGACCATATTTCACGTAGCTGCCGCGCATGCCGTGCACCACATAGCGCGGCGACTCGGCCGCCACCAGCATGCTGGCGTGCAGCACCACGCGACGCTGCGGATAGGTCAGCGTGGCGTGGAAGTAGTCGGTGGTCTGCGCGCCGGGACGCATCTCCGCCATATCGACGTTAATGGCGACCGGCGCGCCGAACAGCTGCAGCGCCTGATCGAGCAGATGCGGTCCCAGATCGTACCAGATGCCGCTGCCAGCGCCTTTCATCTCGCGCCAGCGCTGACGCACTTCGGGGCGGAAGCGGTCGAAATGGGATTCAAAATAGCGCACGTCGCCCAGCGTGCCCTCTTTCAGCAGCTGTTTCAGGGTCAGGAAATCGCTGTCCCAGCGGCGGTTGTGGAAGACGGAAAGCAGCAGGCCTTTGGCTTTCGCCAGCGCGTCCAGCTCGCGCGCCTGTGACAACGTCACGGTAAAGGGCTTATCTACCACCACATGCTTGCCTGCGTTCAGCGCAGCCTTGGCCAGTGGAAAGTGGGTATCGTTGGGCGTCGGGATCACGATCAGCTGCAGCGACGGGTCCTCTAACAGCGCCTGAGGATCGGCCACAACGGTTACCTGCGGCCAGTCAGCGTGCACTTTCCCTTCGTCGCTACTGGAGATGGCGGCCAGCTCAACGTCCGGCGTGCCCGCAATCAGCGGCGCGTGAAACGTCTTGCTCGCGAAGCCGTACCCTATCAGTCCAACACGAAGTTTGTCGCTCATTATCACTCCTCTTATTCGCATACCCGACTGATTTAAGACCATAGCGCTGGTCAGGACAAGCAGGAATCCCCCGAAAAATCAGGAGATAGCCCGCTGCGCCATCGGCCAGGGCGTTTCCGCGAGCAAGGTATCCTGTGCATCCTGGTTACGACGGCGAAAATCGCTGGGGCTGACGCCGACCCGTTTGCGGAAGACGCGTGAGAAGTAGAGCTGGTCGTCGTAGCCTACTTCACGCCCGACGCTGGCAATCGGCTCCTGGGTGGTTTGCAGCAGCAGCCTGGCGCGGATGACGCGCTGGTCTTCGCGCCAGCGCAGCAGGTTGACGCCCATCTGTTCGCGGAACAGGTGCGCCAGCCGCGACGGCGACAGGCAGACGTGGCGCGCCACCTCTTCGATCTTCACTTCGCTGGCCAGATGGTTGGTAACGTACTGGCAGGCCTCAATGATGCGCGGGTCACGCACCTGCTGGTGGCTGCGCGGATCTTCCTCTACCGCGCGCAGCAGCAGGCGCTCCAGCAGGTTCATCGCCAGCTCTTCGGCAAAGCGGCGACCGGAATTATGGGTTTGCTCGATGCTGGCAAAGAGGCGGTCGAACTCGGCGCGCAGCGTTTCGTTGAGGTGCAGCCGTCCGACGCCTTCGCGCGCGTCCTGCCACTGCAGCCAGTCGTTCCAGTAGGCGCGCGGACGGAAATAGACCCAGCGGTGATGCCACTCCGGGCTGTCCGGCGCGCGCCCGTAGTAGTGCGGCGTTTTCGGCTGAAACAGCAGCATATCGCCCGGCAGGCAGTCAAAGCCGTTTTCGCCGTCGAACACCCGGCCCTTGCCTTTAATCGTGAGGTTAAGAATGAAGCCTTTCATGCCGTGCGGACGGTCGATAAAAAAGTCGAGCGGACCGTCTGCCGCAATGGGCGTCAGCCCGGCGACCAGCCAGGCGTTGAAGGGATAACCAGGCAACAGAGGATTTTGCTGCGCCGCTGTGGTTTCACGGTGGTACATAACGTCCTCACTCAGTCAGGGTTAAGCAGAGCGCGGCGCCTGAGCGCCGCCTTTTTTGCCGTCAGGCTTTATGCTTTTGTTTATAGCGGTCAAAAATCACCGCCGCTAACAGTATCAGACCACGCACCACGTACTGTGAGAACGGCGAGATATTGAGTAAATTCATCGCATTTTCAACGGTGCCGAGGATCAGCACGCCAGCAACCACATAGGAAATTTTGCCGATGCCGCCCTTCAGCGAGACGCCGCCCAGCACGCAGGCGGAGATCACCACCAGCTCATAGCCCAGCGAGGTCATCGGCTGGCCGCTGGTCATGCGCGAGGCGAGAATAATGCCCGCCGCCGCCGATACCAGCCCGGAGAGAATAAAGATGATGATGCGGGTGCGCACCACCGGCACGCCCGCCAGTCGCGCCGCCTCTTCGTTGCCGCCGATCGCCAGCGTATTGCGGCCAAAGGTGGTTTTGTTGAGCAGGAAGCCGAAAATCAGCATGGTGGCGATAGTGAGCCAGATCGGCGCAGGCACGCCGAGCCAGTTGGCAAAGCCGAGGGTAAAAAAGCGCTCATCTTCGATGCCCACCGCCTTGCCGTCGGAGAAGATATAGGCCAGGCCGCGCACGATCTGCATGGTCGCCAGCGTGGTGATCAGGGCGTTAATTTTCAGACGCGCAATCACAAAGCCGTTAACAAAGCCGGTGGCGACACCAATCAGCAGGCCAGCGAAGACGCCGATCCACAGGCTTTCCGTCATGTTGATCACCACTGCGGTGACCACGCCCGCACAGGCGATCACCGAGGCGACCGACAGGTCGAAGTCGCCGGAGGCGAGGCAGAAGAGCATGCCGCACGCCACCATGCCCGACATCGACATCGCCAGGCCCAGCCCTTTCATATTAATGAAGGAGCCAAAGTTAGGCACAAACACGGCGCAGGCGACGAACAGCAGCGCGAACACCACCAGCATGCCGAAGTTATCCCAGATACGCCCGAAGCGCATGCCGCTGCGCTGCTGCACCGGCGGCGTACCTGAAGTTGTGGATGAAGACATAATATTTTCCTCTGTCAGGCCACAGCGGCCGCTTGGGTAGTTTTAGGCATCGCCAGGCTCAGCGTCTGCTGCTCCGTGGCGGCGTCATGCAGCAGTTCGCCGGCGATGGCGCCTTCGCGCATCACCACGATGCGGTCGGCCAGCCCCATCACTTCCGGCAGATCGCTGGAGGCGAAGAGCACCGCGATGCCCTTGCTCGCCAGCTGGTAAATCAGGTTATAGATTTCATGTTTGGCGCCGACGTCGATGCCGCGCGTCGGCTCATCCAGCAGGATCACTTTCATCTCTTCCGACAGCCAGCGGCCAAGAATCGCCTTCTGCTGGTTGCCGCCGGAGAGATTCATGATCAGCTGCTCGGCGTGAGGCGTTTTGATATTGAGCGAGCGAATATGGCTGTCGGCGTTGCGGGTCTCCCACTGATTCTGGATCAGGCAGCCGGCGGTCAGGTTGTGGCGGCGCGCGCTGATATTAATGTTGTCGCGCACCGAGTGCACCGGGATGATCCCCTCGGCTTTGCGGTCCTCCGGGCAGAGCATCACGCCCGCGCGGATCGCGTCAATCGGCTCGCGCAGCTTCAGCACCTCGCCGTCCAGCAGAATGCGACCGCCGCGCAGCCGGGTCGCGCCAAAGATGCCCTTCATCAGCTCGCTGCGTCCGGCGCCCACCAGCCCGAACAGGCCGACGATTTCACCGGCGCGCACCTCAAGGGAGATGGGCTGGCGCACGCCCTTCGCCTCGACCTTTTCCAGCACCAGGCGCACCGGCCCGTGCGGACGCGGCGTATAGCCGTAGATATCGCCCAGATTGCGTCCCACCATCGCCTGCACCAGGTCGTCGTGATGGGTGTTGGCCATATCGGTAAAGGTGCGCACGTAGCGGCCATCTTTAAAGACGGTAATGGCGTCGCTGAGGGCGAAGATCTCCTCCATGCGGTGCGAGACGTAGAGCACCACGCGCCCTTCCGCGCGCAGCTGGCGGATCACGCGGAACAGGTTTTCGATTTCACGCGCCGACAGCGAGCTGGTCGGCTCGTCGAAGGCGATAATGCGCGCATTGCGCGCCAGCGCCTTGGCGATCTCCACCATCTGCCACTGGCCGAGGGAAAGGTATTTCAGCGGCATATCGGGATCGATATCCATGCCAAGGTTTTTCAGCTGCAGGCCCGCTTCGTAGCGCAGCAGCTTGCGGTTCACCAGGCCACGCTTGTGCGGGATCTGACCGAGGTAGATGTTCTCCGCCACGCTCATCTCCGGCACCAGATGCAGCTCCTGGTAGATAATGGCGACCCCGGCATCCAGCGCCTCGCTGGTATGCTGAAAGCTGACCGGCTCGCCTTTTACGCGGATTTCACCGCCGCTGGGCTGATAGCTGCCGCTGAGAATTTTCAGCAGCGTCGATTTGCCTGCGCCGTTTTCGCCCATCAGGGCGTGCACTTCGCCGCCGCGACAGTCGAATGAGATATCCTGCAGCGCCTTAACGCCGGGAAAGGTCTTGCTGATGCCATGAAACGACAGAAAGGTTGGCTCGCTATTCATGGTAACTCCTCTGGTTTACCGTAAAGGTGCCGCCGCGCAGGCGGCGGCACGGTACGCGGGTTTACATCAACCCTTTCTTCGCCAGTTCGGTTTTGAAATTGTCGCGGGTAATCAGCACCACGTCGGTGACCTCAGTGAATTTCGGCGGCTCTACCCCTTTGCTCACCCACTCATAGAGCATCTGGCTGCTCTTGTAGCCGTGCACGTCCGGGCTGGGCAGCAGCGAGCCGTAGAAGCCGGTCGCTTTGTCTTTCGACAGTTCGCTGATGGCGTCGACGCCGTTGATGCCGATGCCGATGACGTCAGCCGCCTTAAAGCCCTGGCCTTCGGTGGCGCGCACGCCGCCCAGCACGGTGTTGTCGTTCATGCCGACGATCAGCCAGTGTTTCACTTCCGGATGCTGCACCAGCAGCGAGTTGCCGGCGTCAAATGCGCCAGGGATATCGTTAGATTTGGTCGGCACCTGGTAGATTTGCGCCGCCGGGAAGCCGGCCGCTTTCAGCGCATCCATCGATCCGCCGGTGCGGCGGCGTGCGGTATCGAGCTCGTTGGCGGTGATCGCCATTACGCCGGTCTCTTTAGCGTTCCAGCCGCGCTTCTGCATCTCTTTATAGAGTTCCTGCCCCTGACGCTCGCCGATTTTGGTGGCGGCCATCATCACCAGCGGCACGCTCTCCATCGGCTTGCCTTTGGCGTTGACGAACTGGTCGTCGACGGCGATCACCTTCAGATCGTAGCCGCGCGCCTTGGCGACGATAGCGGAGCCGAGTTTGGGATCGGGCGTACAGATGACAAAGCCCTTCGCGCCGCTGGCGGCCAGGCTGTCGATGGCGTTAAGGGTCTTTTCGCCGTCGGGAATGGCGATTTTGATCACTTCAAAGCCTAAATCCTTGCCGGCTTTGTCCGCGAATTTCCATTCGGTCTGGAACCAGGGTTCTTCAGGCTGCTTAACGAGAAAACCCAGCTTCATGGTTTCGGCGATAGCGGAATGTGACATAACCGCTGCCAGGCCGATGGCCGCGAACGCTTTAGTGAATTTATGCATGATGCTCTCCGGAGCCAGGGTGTTTTTCCCTGCTGTTGACGAATCGGTGTAAACGCTACCAGTCAATTTTCTTTTTTGGGTACAGATGAAAATCAGCGCGTTAGACAAGTGAATGAGTAAAGCCTGTACAAACGCTGGGCTAGTTGTAGCGGGAAAGGCGATGAAAAATGTAGAGCGGTATCACACCCTGAAATCACGGCAAAATGTTCCATATATTCAGCAATTTTAACCGACTGGTAACTTTTGTTGGCGATCACAAAATCGCTGCCCATGACAGAAAAGTGCATATTCTCAGCGATTGGGGAATAACGTTTCCTGCGCCGCCGCCACAGGATAGAGGACGACTATTCATAACAGGAGATTTCCGATGCGTGCTGGAGCCATCACTCTGGGCCTCGACTTTGGCAGTGATTCGGTGCGTGCGCTGGCGGTGGACTGCGACAGCGGCAGCGAGCTGCAAACCGCCGTCGTGAACTACGCGCGCTGGCAGCAGGGACTGTACAGCGATCCCCACACCAACCGCTTCCGCCACCATCCGCTGGACTATATCGAGGCGATGGAGAAGGCGCTGCTGGGCGTGCTTGACGCATTGACGCCAGCGCAACGTGACAGTGTCACGGGAATCGGCGTCGATACCACCGGTTCGACGCCTGCCCCCATCGACCGCGACGGCAACGTGCTGGCGCTCCGTCCCGACTTTGCCGACAACCCCAACGCCATGTTCGTGCTATGGAAAGATCACACGGCGATTGAAGAGGCGGAAGCGATTAACCAGCTCTGCCGCAGCGGCCGCTTTACCGACTACAGCCGCTATATTGGCGGCATCTATTCGTCTGAATGGTTCTGGGCAAAAATTCTGCACGTCTCGCGCGCCGACGCCGCGGTACGCGACGCCGCCGTCTCCTGGGTTGAGCTGTGCGACTGGGTGCCGGCGCTGCTGAGCGGCACCACTGCCCCGGCCAGCCTGCGCCGCAGCCGCTGCGCCGCCGGGCATAAGGCGCTGTGGCATCCCGACTGGCAGGGGCTGCCTGACCCCGACTTCCTCAACGCGCTTGACCCGCTGCTGACCCAGCAGCTCGACTCGCCGCTGTTCCACGACACCTGGACCGCCGATGTTCCCGTCGGCACGCTGAGCGTTGAATGGGCGCAGCGGCTCGGCCTGAAGCAGACCGTCACTATTGCTGGCGGTGCGTTCGACTGCCATATGGGCGCCGTCGGCGCTGGCGCGCAGCCTTACACGCTGGTGAAAGTGATCGGCACCTCTACCTGCGACATCCTGATCGCCGATGCCGGCCAGGTCGGCGATCGCGCCATTAAAGGCATCTGCGGCCAGGTCGACGGCAGCGTGATGCCGGGCGCCATCGGCTGCGAAGCGGGCCAGTCTGCGTTCGGCGATATTTACGCCTGGTTCAGCCGTCTGCTCGGCTGGCCGCTGCAGCAGGCGGCGGCGCAGCATCCTGAGCTGCAGCCGCAGCTGGCTGAGCTGCAGCGCAACCTGATCCGCCAGCTGACCGAAGCCTGGGCTGCGGATCCGCAGCTGGATCATCTGCCGGTGGTGCTCGACTGGTTCAACGGTCGCCGCACCCCCAACGCCAACCAGCGCCTGAAAGGGGTTATCACCGATCTGAATCTCGGCACTGACGCGCCCTCGCTGTTCGGCGGCCTGATCGCCGCCACCGCCTTTGGCGCACGCGCCATTATGGAGTGCTTCGAACAGCAGCAGATCCCGGTCGAGAACATCCTGACGCTGGGCGGCATCGCGCGCAAATCGCCCGCCATTATGCAGGCGTGCTGTGACGTGATGAACCGTCCGCTGGATATCGTCGCCTCCGACGAGTGCTGCGCGCTGGGCGCGGCGATTTTCGCCGCCGTCGCCGCAGGCGTGTACGCCTCAGTGCCCGAGGCGCAGAAAGCGATGGCCAGCCCGATTGCCGTTACGCTCCAGCCCGATGCCGCGCGCGTCGCACGCTATCAGCAGCTTTATGAACGTTATCAACTCTGGTGCGCCGCGGCTGAGCCGCAGTATGCGTCGCGCCCCGCCAACGCTAATTGAGGAGTGGTTTTATGGATCAGTACAACGCGCACAGCGTATGGTTTGTGATTGGCACCCAGCATCTTTACGGCGCAGAAACCCTGCGTCAGGTGGAAGAGCATGCGCGCCAGGTGGTCGAGGGCCTGAACGCCTCTGCCGCCTTGCCGTTAAAGCTTATCGCCAAACCGCTGGTGAAGTCGCCAGATGAAGCGCTGGCGCTCTGCCGCGACGCCAGCCACGACAGCAACTGCGTCGGTATCATCACCTGGCTGCACACCTTCTCGCCCGCCAAAATGTGGATCGGCGGGCTCAGCGTGCTGAACAAGCCGCTGCTGCAGTTCCATACCCAGTTCAACGCGGAGATCCCGTGGGACAGCATGGATATGGACTTTATGAACCTGAACCAGACCGCGCACGGCGGCCGCGAGTTCGGTTTTATCGGTGCGCGCATGGGGCTGCAGCACAGCGTCATCACCGGCCACTGGCAGGATGCGGCGAGCCAGCAGCGCATCGGCAACTGGATGCGCGCCGCCTTCGCGAAGCAGAGCAGCCAGCAGCTGAAAGTGGCGCGCTTTGGCGACAATATGCGCGAAGTAGCCGTGACCGAAGGGGATAAAGTTGCGGCGCAGATCCAGTTCGGCTATGCGGTCAACGGCTGGGGCGTCGGCGATCTGGTTGAGGTGATCAACCAGGTCAGCGACGGCGAGGTCAACGCGCTGATCGACGAGTATGAAAGTCTTTATCGCTTTAGCGACGTGGCGGCCAGCGGCGGCGAGAAGCGCCAGAACGTGCTCGACGCGGCGCGTATTGAGATCGGCATTAAGCGCTTCCTCGACGACGAGGGCTGCAAAGCCTTCACCACCAACTTCCAGACGCTGCACGGCATGACGCAGCTTCCCGGGCTGGCGGTGCAGCGCCTGATGGGCCAGGGCTACGGTTTCGCCGGCGAAGGCGACTGGAAAACCGCCGCGCTGCTGCGCATTTTCAAAGTGCTGGCGGGCGATCGTCCTGGCGGCACCTCCTTTATGGAGGACTACACCTATCACTTCTCGCCCGGCAACGACCTGGTTCTAGGCTCGCATATGCTGGAGGTCTGCCCCTCCATCGCCAAAGAGGAGAAGCCGCTGATCGACGTGCAGTTCCTCGGCATTGGCGGCAAAGCGGATCCGGCGCGCCTGATCTTCTCAACGCCGGCCGGACGCGCGGTTAACGCCAGCGTGATCGATATGGGCGACCGTTTCCGCCTGCTGGTGAACGTGGTTGATGCCATTGAGCAGCCGAAGCCGCTGCCGAAGCTGCCGGTGGCGCGCGCGCTGTGGCGTGCCCAGCCGTCGCTGTCCGTGGCGTCAGAGTCCTGGATTCTGGGCGGCGGCGCGCACCACACGGTGTTCAGCCAGGCGCTGACGCTGGAAGATATGTATCTTTACGGCGAGATGAACGACATCGAAGTGCTGGTGATTGACGAGCACACGCGACTGCCGGCGTTTAAAGACGCGCTGCGCTGGAATGAGGTCTATTACCGCTCGAAACGCTAAATTGTAGTTTGAGAGAAAACAGCGCCAGCTTATTAAAACGGCGCTGTCAGGAAAACCGAGCTGCCCAGTCGGGAAGATGGGCAGTTCCGTGAAGACGGCGTAAATCCATCCCTGGAGCCTCGGCCTCGCCTTACTCGCCCCATCCCTGGGGCTCGCCCGCAAGCGGGCCAACGCTATGCGTTGTTCAAAAACGCTCCCGGCGTTTTTGTCCATGGCTCGGACGCTTCACTCTACTGCCCATCCTCCCTCCTTCATGAACCTCTGTGCGGTTTGTTTAAATAGCCATGAAGGCTAATTCCTGTAGGTAAGTTCAGCTCCAGGAACAAAGCATCTGAGACATGGACAAAAACGCCGGGAGCGTTTTGAACAGCGCGTAGCATTGACCCATTTGTGGGCGAGCCCGACCGGCATGAATACGGTGGTTTAAACCGCCATAAAAATGCCCATGCGTGGAAGGGGGTTCTGCCCGAAGAGCAAAGCGTCCGAGCCAGGATGGCGAGGCCGATCCGCATGGATGCGGGAATCCTTTGCGATCGGGCCGAATCCCCTTTCACGCCGCACATTCTCGCCGCCACTCCTAAAACAAAAAGCCGCCCGCAGGCGGCTTAACTCGCATCCGACCGATTAGGTCGCTATCCGCTTCACCGGCGCATTCTTCTGCCGATCCCACATCACCGTCAGCAGACGCTGCAGCGCGATAAACGCAAACAGCAAAATACCGATGGCGATCTTGGTCCACCAGGAGCTCAGCGTACCGTCGAAATTAATCCAGGTCTGAATCAGCCCCTGAATCAGCACGCCAAACAGCGTGCCCAGCACCGTCCCGACGCCGCCGGAAAGCAGCGTGCCGCCGATCACCACCGAGGCGATAGCATCCAGCTCGACGCCCAGCCCCGCCAGCGCATAACCCGCTGAGGTATAAATCGAGAACACAATGCCCGCCAGCGTCGCCAGCGTCGTCGACAGCATATAAATGCGAATTGTGGTAGCGCGCGTGGAGATGCCCATCAGCTGCGCCGAGGTCACGCTGCCGCCGACCGCATAAACCTGATTGCCGAAGCGCGTGCGGTGCGCCAGCAAAATGCCGCCCGCCACCACCACCAGCATCACCAACGCCAGCAAACTCAGACGCCCGCCGCCCGGCACCTTCCACGCCAGGCTGGAGAGCGTGGCGTAGAGCGGATGATCGATGGGAATCGAATTCTCCGACACCAGATAGCTACAGCCGCGCAGAAAAAACATCCCCGCCAGGGTAATAATAAACGCCGGGATCTTCAGCGCGTCGATCAGCCAGCCCATCATGGCGCCAAACAGCGCGCCCGCGGCCAGAATAATGGCGAACGCCAGCAGCGGATGAATATGCAAATCGCCGATGGCGCGCGCCAGAAACACGCCGGTAAAGGCGATCACCGCGCCCACCGACAGATCGATACCGCCGGAGAGGATCACAAAGGTCATGCCGACGGCGATAATGCCCAGAAAAGCGTTATCGGTCAGGATATTGCAGATCACGCGCGTCGAGGCGAAGCCGGGAAACTGGCTCAGACAGAACAGATAGCCAGCGACAAACACCAGCAGCGTAATCATCAGGGGAAGATGACGTTTAATCATTGAGGCCGTCTCCGTTTCAACATCGCCAGAAAGCGCGGCGACTGCAGCAGCAGCACGCCCATCACCACCACCGCCTTCACCACCTGATTCAGCTCCGGCGGAAAACCGGACAGCAAAATGCCGGTATTCATCGCCTGAATAATCAGCGCGCCGATCAGCGACAGCACCAGATTAAAACGGCCGCCCATCAGCGAGGCGCCGCCGATCACCACCGCGAGAACCGCATCCAGCTCCAGCCACAGACCGGCGTTATTGGCATCCGCGCCGCGAATATCGGCGGTCACGATCAGCCCCGCCACCGCCGCGCAGAGCCCGCTGATCACATAGGTGGACATCACCACCAGCCAGCCGGTCACGCCCGCGTTGCGCGCGGCGCGCAGGTTAATCCCTACCGCCTCAATAAACAGCCCGAGCGCCGTCTTGCGCGTCAGCAGCCAGACCAGCACTGCCGCCGCCAGGGTAATCCACACCGGCACCGGCAGCAGCCAGAGCGACCCGCTGCCCAGCCAGCCGAGCGCCGCGCTGTCAAAGGTGACAATCTGCCCCTGGGTAATCAGCTGCGCGATGCCGCGCCCCGCCACCATCAAAATCAGCGTGGCGACAAACGGCTGAATGTGCAGCAGCGCCACCAGCACGCCGTTCCAGAGCCCGCACAGCAGGCCGGCGCCCAGCGCGGAGAAAATCACCGCGGTCAGGCTATGGCCCGACACCGTCAGGGTGGCGGCGGTCGCGCCCGCAATCGCCATCACCGCGCCGACCGAAAGATCGATACCGCCGGTGGCGATCACCAGCGTCATGCCGATCGCCAGCAGCGCCACCGGCGCGGCACGGTTAAGAATATCGATCGGGCTGCCGAACAGACGGCCCTCCTGCAGATGCACGGCGAAAAAATTTTTCGCCACCAGGCTATCTACCAGCAGCACCAGAATCAGCGCGGCGATCTGCGGCAGGCCCGGCGGCAGGCGAAACTTACGGCGTTCTGGCTTCGTCATATGGGATTCAAGCATGTTGTGCCCCTCCGTCCGCGATGGCGTTCACAATCGACGCCACCGAAAGCTGCTCAAGCGGGATCTCCGCCACCTGCTTCAGGTCGCGCATAATCACCACGCGATCGGCGTAGCCCACCAGCTCCTCCAGCTCGGACGAGATCACCAGCAGCGCCAGACCGTCGGCGCAGAGCGATTCAATCAGGCGAATAATCTCGGCGTGGGCGCCGACGTCAATGCCGCGCGTGGGTTCGTCTAGGATCAGAAACTGCGGTTTGGTCACCAGCCAGCGCGACAGCAGCACCTTCTGCTGATTGCCGCCGGAAAGCAGCTCCACCGGCTGCTCGGCGTGCGGCGTGCGAATGCCGAGGCTCTTAATAAAGCGCTCGGCGATCGCCTGCTGCTCGCGCCGCTTAATCGGCCGCAGCCAGCCGCGCTGCGCCTGCAGCGCCAGGATAATATTTTCGCGCACCGAGGCGGCGCCGATAATGCCGTCGGTCTTGCGATCCTCAGGACAAAAACCGATACCGAGCCGCGACGCCTGCGCGGGCGAGCGGATCGTCTGGGGTTTGCCTTTAATGGTCGCCGTGCCGCGATCGGGCCGGCGAATGCCGAACAGCACCTCGGCGGTCTCGGTGCGTCCGGAGCCGAGCAGACCAGCCAGACCCACCACTTCTCCCGGGCGCACCTCAAGGTCGAAAGGCTCAATGGTGCCCTTCTTACCGTAGTCGCAAAACGACGCTACCGGCTGGTTGCTGCGCAGCGTGCTGCCCTGGCGCTGTAGGGCGGTCTCCAGCAGTTCGCGCCCCAGCATCAGCTTGATCAGCTCAATCTGCGGCAGCGTGGCGGTGTCGCGCGTGGCGATAAACTGGCCGTTGCGCAGCACCGTGATCCGGTCGGTAATGCGGTAAACCTGATCGAGAAAGTGCGTGACAAAAATCAGGCTCATCCCCTTCGCCTTCAGCTGCGCCATCAGGGTGAAGAGCATCTCCACTTCGCTGGCGTCGAGACTGGCGGTCGGCTCGTCGAGGATCAGCACCTGCGCCGAGAGATCGACCGCACGGCAGATGGCGATAATCTGCTGCATCGCCACCGAGTAGTGCCCCAGCGGACGCGTCACGTCGAGAATAAAACCGTAATTGCGCATCAGCGCGTCGGCATCGCGCACCATTTTGCGGCGATCGACCATGCCGAAGCGGCGCGGCTCGCGCCCGATAAACAGGTTGTCTGCCACCGACATATTGGGTAGCAGATTGACCTCCTGATACACGGTACCAATGCCCACCTTTTGCGCATCGGCTGTGCTCCGCGGCGCAATGGTCTGCCCGTTTAGCGTCAGCGTGCCCGCGTCGCGGCTGTAGACTCCGGTCAGCACCTTAATCAGCGTCGACTTGCCCGCGCCGTTTTCGCCCAGCAGCGCCATGATCTCGCCTTTGCGCACGCTAAACGACACGTTGTCCAGCGCCTTCACGCCGGGAAACCCTTTGCTGACGCCGCTGATGGTGAGCAGCGTATCGTCATTGTGCCTAATCATCTTGTCAGCCCCGCCTCAACAGATAAAAAGCCGCTCCGGAGAGCGGCTCGCGGCTCAGTAACCCATGCCCTTTTTCAAATCCAGCTGCGCCTGTGCATCGGCTGGCAGAAAAAGCCGGGTTTCGGTTTTGGTGATCTTCGGCGGTAGCGTGCCGTCTTTTTTGAACTTCTCCAGCGCGTCAAACGCCGGGCCTGCCATATTCGGCGTGAGCTCGACGTTGGCGTTGGCCTCGCCTGCCAGCATCGCCTTATAGATATCGGGCACGCCGTCGATTGAGCCGGTGAGAATATCTTTGCCGGGCTTGAGCCCCGCCTCTTTGATCGCCTGAATCGCGCCGATCGCCATATCGTCGTTATGGGCGTAAACCATGCAGATGTTTTTGCCGTTATTTTCCGCCTTGATAAAGCTCTCCATCACCTCTTTGCCCTTGCTGCGGGTAAAGTCGCCTGACTGCGAGCGCACCACCTTGATATTGGGATGCCCGGCGATCGCCTCGGCAAAGCCTTTCTTGCGATCGATGGCGACGCTGGCCCCCACGGTGCCCTGCAGCTCGACCACGTTGCACGGCTTGTCGCCGACGGTTTTCACCAGCCAGTCACCAATCAGCTTGCCTTCCAGCACGTTGTCAGCGGTGACCACCGTCATATAGAGCGATTTATCTTTCACTACGATGGCGCGGTCGAGCAGGAAGACCGGGATTTTGGCGTCTTTCGCTTCTTCCAGCACCGGCTCCCAGCCGGTCTGCACCACTGGCGCGATAAAAATCGCGTCGACGCCCTGCGCGATGAACGAGCGTACCGCCTTGATCTGGTTCTCTTGTTTCTGCTGGCCGTCGGCAATTTTCAGCGTGATGCCGCGTTTCGCCGCTTCGCTTTTCGCCACGTTCGTTTCCGCTGCGCGCCAGCCCGATTCGGAGCCGACCTGAGAGAAGCCGACCGTCAGGTCTGCCGCCATGACCGGCGCGGCTAAGGCGGCGCTGACCAGACTGGTCAAAAGTAAACGTTTCCACATAGTTTGCATTCCTCTGAAGGGCTTTTGCGAGTAAGGGTAAAGAGCCCGTTTAGCCTGGCGTAAATCGGCGTGAATAAGGGCGACGCGCCTCACAAATCGGTTCAAATTAAAGGGGTTACGTGCAGGTATGGCAGTCTGCCGAGGTAGCGTTCATGGACAAAACGACTGCGTTATTTAAATGTGCTGGTTAAATAAATGTAATAAACAGAATCGCTTATGAAATCTTCCTCTGGAAGCGATTACAATAATACGTAAACATTGGTCACCGCCTGTTATGCAGGCGAGATAGTGATTTTGTGATTTTCCGCACAGTGGCGCGCCGCAGGCGGCGCAGTGCCTCGCCCTCAGCGCAGGGGATAAAAAAGCTAAAAAGAGGATATTACCGGCTTTGATCCAGCCAACGCAGCGCCGGACGTTATTCGTGCTCTTTTTATCCCCTTAGCGCAGCGGATTTTGCCTGAAGAAGAGCAGTAACGCCTCTCTCCTGCCCTGGCGCCGGTTAGCGCAGCGGCGCAGCGCTAAAAGCGGCACGCCAGATTTTTGCCGTTTCGCTTTATGGAGACACGGGCTATAAAAAGTGGGTTTTTTAGCGCATTGATAAACAAAAATTAAGAATTTCTCTTTTTTCCAGAATAAGTCGCTGGACAGCCCGCGCCTGCCCCCTATACTGACCGCTTCTCTGTTCTCTCTCATAATGGCAATCATGACTGCGCAAGATTACCTGCTCAAATTTCGCAAAGTGAACAACCTGGAAAGTCTGGAAAAACTCTACGATCACCTTAACTACTCGCTTACCGATGACCGCGAGATTATCAATATGTACCGCGCGGCGGATCACCGACGCGCTGAGCTGGCGTCCGGTGGACGACTCTACGACCTGGGCTGCGTGCCGAAAACGGTGTGGCGCTACGTGGTCTGATTAACGCTTATCAGGCCTGCCGCTTCTGCGCAGGCAGGCCCTGTCAGAACGTGTTATTCTCTCCCGCTCTCCTTGTCGCAACAGGATCTCCCCATGAATGAATCGGTGACCGCGCCGCGTCTGGGCGGCTGGCTGCTTGTGCCGCTCGCCTGGCTGATAATGATGATGCTCACCAGCGCGATGGTGCTGGCGATGTATCTCAGCCCCCTGTTTAATCCGGTATGGCGCGCTACGCTCTTTTCGCACGGCGGCATGCTGGTCACCAACTGGGCGATCTCCCTGCTGACCGCGCTCGCCGTCTGGCTCTACAGCCTCTGGGTCTGCTGGATGTTCTGCAAACGTTCGCGCCGTCTGCCGCGCCACTACATTATCTGGCTGCTGGTCACGCTGCTGCTGGCGCTGAAGACCTTCGCTTTCACGCCGGTCTCCGACGGCAAGGCGGCTCAGACCCTGCTGCTGGCGCTGCTGGCCGCGGCAGTGTTCGTGCCCTATTTCAAACGCTCTCAGCGGGTGAAATCGACCTTTGTCCAGCCGTAACGCCGTGAGTTTCGTCAACAATTTAATCCTGAGTGCGAAACTGCGCACTGCGTTTCGCGCAGTGGTTGAGATAGCGTCACAGATCACAGATAATGGGCCGCTTTCCGAATCAATGGCGAAAAAATGACCGATTATCTGCTGCTGTTTGTAGGCACTGTGCTGGTGAACAACTTCGTTCTGGTGAAATTTCTTGGCCTCTGTCCCTTTATGGGCGTTTCCAAAAAACTGGAAACGGCGATCGGCATGGGCCTGGCGACCACGTTCGTCATTACGCTGGCGTCGATTTGCGCCTGGCTGGTGAACCACCTGATACTGGTGCCGCTCGACCTTGTCTACCTGCGCACCATGGCCTATATCCTGGTGATCGCCGTCGTCGTGCAGTTCACCGAAATGGTGGTGCGTAAAACCAGTCCGTCGCTCTACCGACTGCTCGGCATCTTTCTGCCGCTGATCACCACCAACTGTGCGGTGCTCGGCGTGCCGCTGCTCAGCGTCAACCTTAATCATACTTTTCTGCAGGCGGCGCTTTACGGCTTCAGCGCCTCGCTCGGTTTTTCGCTGGTGATGGTGCTGTTCGCCGGCATGCGCGAACGTCTGGTGCTGGCAAACGTGCCTGCGCCCTTTAAAGGCTCCTCTATTGCGCTGGTGACCGCTGGCCTGATGGCGCTGGCGTTTATGGGCTTTACCGGTCTGGTAAAATTCTGATGAGCGCGATCTGGATTGCTATTATCGTTCTGAGCGCGCTGAGCCTGGTGTTCGGCGCCCTGCTGGGCTACGCCTCGCGCCGCTTCGAAGTCGAAGAAGATCCCATCGTCGAGCAGATCGACGAGCTGCTGCCGCAAAGCCAGTGCGGCCAGTGCGGCTATCCTGGCTGCCGCCCCTATGCGGACGCGGTGGGCAATAACGGCGAGGCGATTAATAAATGCGCGCCGGGCGGCGAGCAGACCATGCTCAAGCTGGCGGCGCTGCTGAATGTCGACCCGCAGCCGATTGACGGCGACGAAACGGCGAAAGAGCCGGTGCGCACCGTCGCCTGGATCGATGAGGCGAACTGCATCGGCTGCACCAAGTGCATCCAGGCCTGTCCGGTCGACGCTATTGTCGGCGCAACGCGCGCCATGCATACCGTGCTCAGCGATGTCTGCACCGGCTGCGACCTCTGCGTCGCCCCCTGTCCCACCGACTGCATCGAGATGCGTCCAGTGGCGACCACTACCGCTAACTGGAAATGGGATCTTGAAACCATTCCTGTACGGGTGATCCCGGTAGAAAGTCATGCTTAATCTGTTGAATATCTTTCGTAAAGAGAAGCTGTGGGATTTCGAGGGCGGCATTCATCCGCCGGAAATGAAAACCCAGTCGAACGGCACGCCGCTGAGTCAGCTGCCGCTGCCAGACCGCTTTATTATCCCGCTGAAGCAGCATATCGGCCATGAGGGCGAGATTTGCGTCGCGCCGGGCGATCGCGTGCTGCGCGGCCAGCCGCTGACGTTCGGCAACGGCCGGATGCTGCCGGTGCACGCGCCGACCTCCGGCACCATTGACGCCATTGGCCAGCATATGACCGCCCACCCCTCCGGGCTGTCGGAGCTGTGCATTTTTATGTCGCCGGACGGCGAGGATCGCTGGACGCTGCTTGAGCCGATGGCGGACTATCGCCAGCGCGAGCGCGCCGCCGTCGTGCAGCGCATTCATGACGCGGGCGTTGCCGGCCTTGGCGGCGCGGGCTTCCCTACCGGCACCAAGCTGCGCGGCGGCCTGCGCGGGGTAAAAACCCTGATTATCAACGCCGCCGAGTGCGAGCCCTACATCACCGCCGACGATCGCCTGATGCAGGATTATGCCGCCGAAGTGCTGGAAGGCAGCAGCATCCTCGCCTGGGTGCTGCAGGCCGAGCGCGTGCTGATCGGCATCGAAGACAACAAGCCGGAAGCGATTGCCGCGCTGAAGCGGGCGCTGGGCGGCGAGCGCGATCTGCAAATCCGCGTGATTCCGACCAAATATCCCTCCGGCGGCGCGAAGCAGCTCACCAAAATTCTTACCGGACTGGAAGTGCCGCACGGCGGACGCTCTACCGATATTGGCGTGCTGATGCAGAACGTCGGCACCGCCTGGGCGGTGAAACGCGCGGTGATTGACGGCGAGCCGCTGACCGAGCGCGTGGTGACCCTGACCGGCGAGGCGATCGCGCAGCCGCGCAACGTCTGGAGCCGTATCGGCACCCCTGTCAGCCATCTGCTGCATCAGGTCGGCTTTACGCCCGCGCCGCGTCAGATGGTAATTATGGGCGGCCCGCTGATGGGCTTTACCCTGCCGTCGCTCGATGTGCCGGTAGTGAAGATCACCAACTGCATCCTCGCGCCCTCCGTCAGCGAAATGGGCAACAACGACGAAGAGCAGTCCTGTATACGCTGCTCCGCCTGCGCCGACGCCTGCCCGGCGAAACTGCTGCCGCAGCAGCTCTACTGGTACAGCCAGGGCGGCGATCACGATAAAGCGCGCGCCCACCATATCGATGACTGCATTGAGTGCGGCGCCTGCGCCTATGTCTGCCCGAGCAATATTCCGCTGGTGCAGTACTACCGTCAGGAGAAGGCGGAGCTGCGCGCCATCGATCTTGAAGCGAAGCGCACCGCTGAAGCGAAAGCGCGCTTCGAGGCGCGCCAGGCGCGTCTGGAACGTGAGAAGCTGGCGCGCGAAGCGAAGCATGAACAGGCGAAGCAGCGCGTGGCGCGCAGCGACGAAGGCGAGCTGGCTGCCGCCCGCGAACGCGTGATGGCGAAACGCCAGGCGGCGGGCGTGGTCGATCCGGCGGTGGAAGAGGCGCAGCGTCAGGCGCGTCATGCGCAGGCGCATCTGCGTCAGGCGGAAGCGCAGGCGGAAACCCAGCCGGTAACCCGCCAGACGGACGATCCGCGCAAGGCGGCGGTGGAAGCCGCCATCGCCCGCGCCAAAGCGAAGAAAGCGGAAGCGGCGCAGGCCGCGGCAGGCACGCCGACCGAAGAAGTACAGCCGGTCGACGACGCGCCGCCGGCCGACCCGCGCAAGGCGGCAGTTGAAGCCGCCATCGCCCGCGCCAAAGCGAAGAAAGCGGAAGCGGCGCAGGCCGCGGCGGGCACGTCGACCGAAGAGGTGCAGCCGGTCAACGACGCGCCAGCGGTCGACCCGCGCAAGGCGGCGGTTGAAGCCGCCATCGCCCGCGCCAAAGCGAAGAAAGCCGCTGCCGCGCAGGCATCAGAAAAGGACGTCGTGACCCTCGACGTTGCAAACCGTGATGCGCGTCCGTCGGATGACGCGCGTAAGGCAGCGGTCGCTGCCGCTATCGCCCGGGCGAAAGCGCGTAAAGCGCAGCCGCCGTCGACGTTTGAGGAATAAATGGCTTTTCGTATCGCAAGCTCTCCCTATACCCATAACCGTCGCAGCACCGGCAACATTATGTTGCTGGTGGTGCTGGCGGCGGTTCCCGGCTTCGCCGCGCAGTGGTATTTCTTTGGCTACGGCAGCGTGCTGCAGGTGCTGCTGGCGGTCCTGACCGCGTGGCTGGCGGAAGCGGCCATCCTGCGGCTGCGCAAGGCGCCGATAGCGCCCAGCCTGGCGGATAACTCCGCGCTGCTGACCGCCGTGCTTATCGGCATCAGCCTGCCGCCGCTTGCGCCCTGGTGGCTGGTGGTCATCGGCACCCTGTTCGCTATCGTGATCGCTAAACAGCTCTACGGCGGTCTTGGGCAAAACCCTTTCAATCCGGCAATGGTCGGCTATGTAGTGCTGCTGATCTCCTTCCCGGTGCAGATGACCAGCTGGCTGCCGCCCGACGCGCTGCAGGCGGTGAAGCCCGGCCTGCTCGACTCACTGAGCATGATCTTTACCGGCCATACGCTGGCGGGCGATACCATGCAGCAGCTGCAGCTCGGCGTTGACGGCGTCAGCCAGGCGACGCCGCTGGATACCTTCAAAACCGGCCTGCGCGCCGGGCACAGCGCGGAGCAGCTGCTGGCGCAGCCGATCTATACCGGCGTGCTGGCCGGCCTCGGCTGGCAGTGGATCAACCTTGGCTATCTGGTCGGCGGCCTGTTCCTGCTGTGGAAAAACGCCATTCGCTGGCATATTCCAGCGGCGATGCTGCTGTCGCTGGGGGTCTGCGCCACGCTGGGCTGGCTAATCTCGCCGGAGAGCCTGAATACGCCGCTGATCCACCTCTTTTCCGGCGCCACCATGCTCGGCGCGTTTTTTATCGCCACCGATCCGGTGACCGCCTCCACCACCAACCGCGGACGTCTGCTCTACGGCGCGCTGATCGGTCTGCTGGTGTGGCTGATCCGCAGCTTCGGCGGCTATCCCGACGGCGTCGCCTTTGCCGTGCTGCTGGCGAATATCTGCGTGCCGCTCATCGATTACTACACGCAGCCGCGCGTCTACGGCCATCGCAAGGAGTGATCGATGCTTGAGACTATCCGTAAAAACGCCGTTACCCTGGCGCTGTTCGCGGTGTTCACCACCGGCTTGACCGCCGTGGTGAACTACGTGACCAAACCGACCATTGCCCATCAGACCGCGCTGAACCAGAAAAACCTGCTGGATCAGGTGGTGCCGGTCGATCTGTACGATAATCAGATCCAGCGCGAATGTTACCTTGTCACCAATGCCGCGCTGGGCAACGCCGCGCCCCACCACCTCTATCTGGCGCGCAAAGGGGATCTGCCCGTAGCGGCCGCGCTTGAGACCACCGCCCCGGATGGCTATTCTGGTGCGATACAGATGCTGGTCGGCGCCGATTTCCACGGTAAGGTGCTGGGCGTACGCGTTATTGAACATCACGAAACCCCCGGCCTTGGCGATAAGATCGAGCTGCGGGTTTCAGACTGGATTAACAGCTTCAACGGCAAAGTGGTGCACGGCGCCGATGACAAAGCCTTTGCGGTAAAGAAAGATGGCGGCGAGTTTGACCAGTTTACCGGCGCCACCATTACGCCGCGCGCGGTGGTGAACGCCACTAAGCGCGCCGCGCTACTGATTGAAACGCTGAGCGGCAACGTCTCGTCGCTGCCCGAATGTGGAGACGCAAATGAGTGAAGCCAAAAACCTGCTGGTAGGCGGCCTGTGGAAAAACAACTCGGCGCTGGTGCAGCTGCTGGGGCTCTGCCCGCTGCTGGCCGTCACCTCGACGGCGACCAACGCGCTGGGGCTCGGCCTGGCGACCACGCTGGTGCTGACCATTACCAACAGCGCCATTTCCGCCTCGCGCCGCTGGGTGCCGTCGGAAATCCGCATTCCAATCTACGTGATGATCATCGCCTCGGTGGTGAGCTGCGTGCAGATGCTGATCAACGCCTACGCCTATGGCCTGTATGAGTCGCTCGGCATCTTTATTCCGCTGATCGTCACCAACTGCATCGTGGTCGGCCGCGCCGAAGCGGTCGCTTCAAAAAGCAGCATTCCCCTTGCGGCGCTGGATGGTTTCGCCATCGGCATGGGCGCCACCTGCGCCATGGTTACCCTGGGTTCGATTCGCGAGCTGATCGGCAGCGGCACCTTGTTTAACGGCGCGGATCAGCTGCTCGGCTCCTGGGCCAGGGCGCTGCGCATTGAGGTGGTGCACTTCGACTCGCCGATGCTGCTGGCGATGCTGCCGCCAGGCGCTTTTATCGGCCTCGGCATGCTGCTGGCCGCGAAATACCTGATCGATCAGAAACTGAAACAGCGCGCCGCCCGCCGCGACGCTGAAGCAGCGGCGGCCGCGCCGCACGCGCCTGCAGGGAAAGCGGTGTGAATCAGGCGAAACGCAGAGAAATCCTTACCCGGCTGCGGGACAATAACCCGCATCCCACCACCGAACTCAATTTTACCTCCCCGTTCGAGCTGCTGATTGCCGTGCTGCTGTCGGCGCAGGCAACCGACGTCAGCGTCAATAAGGCGACCGCGAAGCTCTATCCGGTAGCGAATACCCCCGCCGCGATGCTGGCGCTGGGCGTAGAGGGCGTAAAGGAGCATATCAAGACGATCGGCCTGTTTAACAGCAAAGCTGAGAATGTGATCAAGACCTGCCGTATTCTGCTGGAGCAGCACGGCGGCGAGGTGCCGGAAGATCGCGCCGCGCTGGAGGCGCTGCCAGGCGTCGGGCGCAAAACGGCCAACGTGGTGCTGAACACCGCTTTCGGCTGGCCGACCATCGCCGTGGATACCCACATTTTCCGCGTCAGCAACCGCACCCGCTTCGCGCCAGGCAAGAACGTGGAAGAGGTAGAGGCGAAGCTGCTGAAAGTCGTGCCCGCCGAGTTTAAGGTGGACTGTCACCACTGGCTAATCCTGCATGGCCGCTACACCTGCGTCGCGCGCAAGCCGCGCTGCGGCGCCTGCCTGATTGAAGATCTGTGCGAGTTCCCCGACAAGACGGAAATCTAACGGGCGCGTCGCGCCCGTGATACGCTAGCGCCCTGCCAGCGCCGCCTGCAGCCAGGCGATCACCAGCGGCGAATCTTTCCCCTGCAGCGCCGCCCGCTCCGACTGGAACAGCGTTGCGACAAAGAAAGGGTGATCGGTCAGCTCAATGCCGCGCACATCGCCTGAAGCATCCCAGGAGGTGATACGCAGATTCTCTCCTTCCAGCGCCTCGCTGAAGGCGGGGTTAACGCCGAAATTACAGTGGTAGCCCTCATCGCTTGACTGCGCGCCATAGGCCTCGGCGATGCGCGAACCCGGCGCGAACCTGACTTCGCCCCGCTGCTCCACCAGCGAACAGCTGAGCGGGGCGATAACCATACGGCCGCCCTCGTCGGTCTCGGCGTGATTCGCATCCTGCCAGCCCAGCACGTTGCGGGCATACTCAATCACCGCATACTGAAAACCGCCGCAGGAGCCGAGAAACGGGTGCTGCTGTTCTCGCGCCCAGCGAATGGTTTCAAACACCGCCTCATCGTTTTTATAGGGGCTGCCCGGCACGACCCAGACGGCGTCGCTCTCTTTCACGGCGCCCAGATCGCCGAGCTGGTCAGTAGAGTGCCAGCGAAAGCTGACGACGACGCCCAGATGCGCGGCGGCACGGTCGATAGCCAGAGGAATAGCCTGATGCGCAACGGCGCTGGCACGGTAATCGCCCACCAGCGCCAGGTTTAATAGAGGTGCCATGAATACGTCCTGTAGATGGAAATACCGAGGTTAGCCGATCGCTATTTTGATGTCGAGACGGTAAAAATCGCATTTTTCTGCCTTTGACTCCCTATGCAAACGCTTTCTTCTTTTACTTGATGAATTAATTGGCGATTCTGTGCGAAGGATCAACTTTTATCCATTCGTTCTCATTACTGGAAGCTATTTTGCTGATTTATTGTTCAAATTAGCTGATAAACCCGCTGTCTCTGGCATAATAAACCGGTTAATTATCGAACGGCGATACCTTTGCCTGTTAAATTATCCGCAAGCAGCTTATATGGTTATTGTTATCCTCTTACCGTGAAAAACAAACGTTTATTCTGGTAGAATGATCTCTGGTGAAATTAAAACCCACTTAACAAAGTCAGTTCGGTTTTTATCCCTTACATAGCTTGGGCTTTTCAGCATTCAAAAAATTCTTGCCCTGATGCGCGTTATCAGCCACATTAGGCGCCGCTTTTCCCTACTAATAACAATGTCGCGCATGGAATCCTGACATGACGCGGACTTATTTCCTGTCGTAAAACAGGGTACGCGAAAAACTGAGGTACACGTGTCAACTGCAAACAAACACACCGATGAGGCCGTTAGCCTCAATGCGTTCAAACAGCCGAAGGCCTTCTACCTGATCTTCTCAATTGAGTTGTGGGAGCGCTTCGGTTTCTACGGCCTGCAGGCCATTATGGCTGTTTATCTGGTTAAACAGCTGGGCATGTCGGAAGCGGCTTCTATTACGCTGTTCGCCTCTTTTAGCGCGCTGGTTTATGGTCTGGTGGCCATCGGCGGCTGGCTGGGCGATAAAGTGCTGGGCACCAAGCGCGTTATCGTGCTGGGCGTCATCGTACTGGCGCTGGGTTACGCGCTGGTGGCCTTCTCCGGTCATCACGTCGGCATGGTCTACGTCGGCATGGCAACCATCGCGGTAGGCAGCGGGCTGTTTAAGGCGAATCCCTCTTCGCTGCTCTCTACCTGTTACGAGAAAGATGACCCGCGCCTCGACGGCGCCTTCACCATGTTCTACATGTCAATCAACGTCGGCTCGCTCTTCTCAATGATGCTGACCCCCTGGCTGGCGGCGAAATATGGCTGGAGCGTAGCGTTTTCTCTGTCGGTCATCGGCCTGGTGATCACCCTGCTCAACTTCCTGTTCTGCAAAGGCCTGGTGAAAAACTACGGTTCGAAGCCGGACTTCGCGCCGCTTAACGTCAGCAAGCTGCTGATGACGCTAGTGGGCGTGGTGGTGCTGGTCGCTATCGCAACCTGGCTGCTGCATAACCAGACTATCGCGCGCATTACCCTTGGCGTGGTCGCGCTGGGCATAATCTTGATCTTCGCCAAAGAGGCCTTCTCGCTGAAAGGCGCGGCGCGTCGCAAAATGATCGTGGCGTTTCTGCTGATGGTCGAAGCGATTGTCTTCTTCGTGCTCTATATGCAGATGCCGACCTCGCTTAACTTCTTTGCGATTCGCAACGTCGAGCACACCATTCTGGGGATTACCTTCGAACCCGAGCAGTTCCAGGCGCTCAACCCGTTCTGGATTATGCTGGCGAGTCCGCTGCTGGCGGCGGTCTACAACAAGCTGGGCGACCGTCTGCCAATGCCGTTTAAATTTGCTATCGGCATGGTGCTCTGCTCGGCCGCCTTCCTGGTGCTGCCGCTGGGCGCGAAGTTCGCCTCGGATGCCGGTATCGTCTCGGTTAACTGGCTGATCCTCAGCTATGCGCTGCAGAGCATCGGCGAGCTGATGATCTCCGGTCTCGGTCTGGCGATGGTGGCGCAGCTGGTGCCGCAACGCCTGATGGGCTTTATTATGGGCTCCTGGTTCCTCACCACCGCTGGCGCGGCGATGATCGCCGGTAAAGTGGCGGGCCTGATGGCCGTGCCGGAGAACGTGACCGATCCGCTCGCTTCGCTGAACGTCTACAGCAGCGTCTTCCAGCAGATCGGCATCGTCACCGGCGTGATCGCCGTGCTGATGCTGCTGACCGCGCCGCTGCTGAACCGCATGGCGCAGACGCCGCAGGAAGAGCTGCAAAAAGCAGAGGCCTAATCGTTCAGGTGACAGGCAGCCGGGCGATGCGCCCGGCTTTTTTTATCCTTTTCCGGGTCAGGGCCGACGCTTGATCGCGGTCACTGGCAATTCGGCGACGAGGCATTAAGCTGCAATGATCCTGTCGCAATCCGGAGGTCCGTGATGAAACTCTTCTGTAAGGCTGGCGCCTGCTCGCTTTCGCCGCATATCGTGCTGCGTGAGTGCGGGCTCGACTTCACGCAGGTTAATGTCGATCTGACGAAAAAACTCACCGAGTGCAGCGAAGATTACTGGCAAATCAATCCAAAAGGCCAGGTGCCGGCGCTGGAGCTGGATGACGGCACTCTCCTGACCGAAGGCGTGGCGATTGTGCAGTATCTGGCGGATCTGAAGCCCGATCGCCAGCTGCTGGCGCCGGTCGGCAGCCTGACGCGCTATCACACGCTGGAGTGGCTGAGCTTTATCAGCAGCGAACTGCATAAAACCTTCACGCCGCTATTTAAGGCCGATACGCCCGACAGCTACAAGCCTCTGCTGCGCGCCCGGCTGGAGCAGCAGTTTCGCTTCGTCGACAAGGCGCTGCAGGACAAGCAGTGGCTGATGGGGCTGCGCTTCAGCGTGGCGGACGCCTATTTGTACGTGATGGTGCGCTGGGCGCATGCGCTGAAGCTGGAGCTGGAAGGGCTATCGGCGCTGGACGCCTGGTTTCAGCGAACGTCGCAGCGGCCTGCGGTGCAGGCGGCGCTGAAGGCGGAAGGCGCCGCCTGACTAGCGGGGCCGATGCGATATCGTCCCCGCTGGTTTACAGCGCTTCGGCGGCGAAGTGCTGGGTCGGCTGGGCGATAGCCTCCTGCGCCGCTACCAGCTGCAGCTCATATTCACCCATCGCGTGCGTGGTCAGCATCACTTCGTACACGGCGGCGGTAACGTGCTCCAGCGCCTGCTTCAGATCCTTGCCGTGGAGCAGATTGACCAGCAGCAGGCCGCTGGTGAGGTCGCCGACGCCGACTGGCTGGCGCACGCCGAAATCGACCAGCGGACGGCTGATATGCCAGGCCTCTTGCGCCGTGACCAGCAGCATCTCGAAGCGATCGCTGCGACGTCCGGCGCGCGCCAGGTGTTTCACCAGCACCACGCGCGGGCCCTGCGCAATCAGCGCGCGCGCCGCCGCGATCGCCTCTTCTACGTTGGTGACGCTGCGCTCGCTGAGCATCTCCAGCTCCAGCAGATTCGGCGCGATAATGTCGCTGGCGGGCATGGCGTACTTGCAGTGATACTCCGCCACGCCAGGCGCCACGATGCACCCTTTTTCAGGATGTCCCATCACCGGATCGCAAAAAAACCAGGCGTCCGGGTTGGCGGCTTTCACCATGCGCACAATCTCCAGGATCTGTTCACCCTGCTCAGCCGAGCCCAGATAGCCGCTCAGTACCGCATCGCAGGATTTCAGCCGGTCGATAGCGCTGATGCCTTTGACGATCTCCGTCAGGTGCGTCGCGGGCATCACCGTGCCCGTCCAGTGGCCGTATTGGGTATGGTTTGAGAACTGTACGGTGTTGAGCGGCCAGACGTTGGCGCCCATGCGCCGCATCGGAAATTCGGCGGCGGCGTTGCCAGCGTGGCCGAATACCACATGCGACTGAATTGCGAGAATATTTTTCATTATGTTCTGAACTGCCTTGCCCTTGCCTGCCATAAAAAAGGGCCGGAAACCGGCCCTGAAGCGCTTACTGCCAGACGATCAGGCAGTAATGTTTTTTCCCGCGACGCAGCAGCGTGTAGCGGCCAAACAGCTTATCGCTCTCGCTGAAGCGGTACTCCGCGTCTGACTGCTTCTCGCCGTTGATAGCGACGGCGTTGGAGCCAATCATGGTGCGCGCCTGGCCGCGTGACGGCACCAGCTCGGCATTCACCAGCGCCTGCTGCAGATCGTCTTCCGCGCCCAGCTGCACGGTCGGCATGCCGTCCTGCGCCAGCTGTTCGAAGTCCGCTTCGGTCATGTCGCTCAGCGCGCCGGAGAAGAGGCTCTCGGTAATGCGCTTCGCCGCCGCCAGGCCCGCTTCGCCGTGCACCAGGCGCGTGACGCTCTCGGCGAGCACGTACTGCGCGCGCGGCGCTTTGCCGCTGTTCTTGTCTTCCTCTTCCAGCGCGTTGATCTCGTCAAGGCTGAGGAAGGTGAAGAACTTCAGGAAGCGGTAGACGTCGGCGTCCGCGGTATTGATCCAGAACTGGTAGAACTTATAGGGGCTGGTTTTCTTCGCATCGAGCCACACCGCGCCGCCTTCGGTTTTGCCGAATTTGGTGCCGTCGGACTTGGTGATCAGCGGCACCGTCAGGCCGAAGACCTGGTTCTGATGGAGACGACGCGTCAGATCGATACCGGAGGTGATGTTGCCCCACTGATCGGATCCGCCAATCTGCAGCGACACGCCGTGACGCTGGTTCAGCTCGGCGAAGTCGTAGCCCTGCAGCAGGTTGTAGGAGAACTCGGTAAAGGAGATCCCCTGGTCGTCGCGGTTCAGGCGCTGTTTAACCGCTTCTTTGTTAATCATTTGATTCACAGAGAAGTGTTTGCCGATGTCGCGCAGGAAGGTCAGCACGTTCATGCCGCCGAACCAGTCGTAGTTGTTGGCGGCGATAGCGCTGTTGTCGCCGCAGTCGAAGTCGAGGAAAGGCGCGACCTGACGGCGGATCTTCTCCACCCACTCGCCTACGGTTTCGCTGGTGTTGAGTTTGCGTTCTGCTGCTTTAAAGCTGGGATCGCCGATCAGACCGGTGGCACCACCCACCAGCGCGACCGGCTTGTGTCCGGCATCCTGAAAACGTTTCAGGCAGAGCAGCGGCACCAGATGGCCCAAATGCAAGCTGTCAGCGGTCGGATCGAAGCCGCAATAGAGGGCGATTGGCCCTTGCGCCAGTCGCTCTGCTAACGCTTCCTCGTCCGTTACCTGGGCGATTAAGCCTCGTTCCTGCAATTGTTGTATCAGGTTACTGCTGGTCATCACTGACTCCAAATTGATCAGACTGCACCTATGCTGGTACACAGCTTTCCGCTGAGTGCGGAGAAAAAAAAAAGAGGGCTATAGCATAAAGCGCTGGCGACTTCTGTGCCAGCGCTGAGAGAGGAGAAAAACGCTGTTTTACGGGGCTAAGCGGTCGATTTTCCAGCCGTTGTCGTCGCGCTGGTAGAGAAAACGGTCATGCAGGCGATGTTCGCCGCCCTGCCAGAACTCCATGGTATGAAATTTGACCCGGTATCCGCCCCAGAAGCTCGGCAGCGGTACCTCGCCCTGCTGAAATTTCTGCTTCAGCTCGAGGAATTTTCCCTCCAGCACGCCGCGCGCCGATATCCGGCTCGACTGACGCGATACCCAGGCGCCGATTTGACTGTCGCGCGGGCGGCTATGGAAATATTTCAGTACCTCCAGCGACGACAGCTTCTCAACCTCGCCCAGCACCATGACCTGACGCTCCAGAAAGTGCCAGGGAAAGTGCAGCGAAATGCGCGGGTTACTGGCCAGCTGCTGCGCCTTGCGGCTGCCGAGGTTGGTGTAGAATACCAGGCCGCTGTCGTCGTAGTGCTTAAGCAGCACGATGCGCTGGTAAGGCTGTCCCTGATCGTCAACCGTTGCCACGGTCATGGCGGTGGGATCGGGCAGCTGCGCCTCGCACGCCTGACGCAGCCAGGTTTCAAACAGCGCCAGCGGCTGGTCCGGCAGATCTTTGCGACGCAGCCCGCCGCGCGTATATTCGCGGCGCAGGCTGGCAATATCTTGCAGAGTGAAGTTTGCGCTCATATAGATTACTCAAAATGAACAGGCTGGTTGGCTGGCTGCAATTGACAGTCGTTAACGACGATTTTATCGTCACGTTCGATAAAGGCAGTGTCGCCTTTGGTCCAGAATACATATTTTTCGTCGCTGTCGCTGTAGCGCGCGCCTGAGGCGGAGATCGCCCGCTTCAGCGTTAGCGGCTGGCCGTCCATGATAAAGCTGACCTGCTCGCTGGCGTTGTCGAGCGTGACGGTCAGCGGCAGGGTGCCGCAGCGGTAGTGCAGCGTTTGCGGCCCTTCAGCCTGCTTATGCAGCAGACCGCAGCCGCTCAGCAGCAATGTGGCGACAAGCATTAACCCCTGTTTCATCGTGATTCTCCTTACTGTCAGTAGAGCGGATTAGCTGGATAGATAGCGCCGAGCACGCTTTTTGCCGCCGCGCCGGTCACGGCGGGCAGATTGCCGGGCAGACCGGAGAGCGTGCGGCTGGCAAGCCAGGCGAACGCCAGCGCCTCCATATCGTCGCCGCGAATGCCCGCAGCGTCGGTGGTGGCCACTTCGGTTCCTGCCAGCAGCGCGGCGAGGCGTGCCATCAGCAGCGGATTGCGGCCGCCGCCGCCGCACACCAGCAGCCGGTCGCAGCCGTCGTTAAGCTGCACCTGATGGGCGATGGTGACGGCGCTCAGCTCGGTCAGCGTCGCCTGCACGTCCTGCGGCGCCAGGCCCGGGAAAGTTTGCAGCTGACGCTCGACCCAGCCCAGATTGAAATATTCGCGCCCGGTACTTTTCGGCGGCGGCAGCGCAAACCAGGGATCGCGCAGCATCTGCTCCAGCAGCGCGGGCACCACGCTGCCGCTGCGCGCCCAGCTTGCGTCCTGGTCGAAAGGCTTGCCCTGGTGGCGCCAGATCCATGCGTCAATCAGCATATTGCCGGGGCCGGTGTCGAAGCCCCGTACCGGCTGACCGGGGATCAGCAGCGAAAGATTGGCGATGCCGCCGATGTTCAGCACCATGCGGCGCTCCACCGCATCCATCAGCAGCGCCTGATGAAATGCCGGCACCAGCGGCGCCCCCTGCCCGCCCAGCGCCATATCGCGGCGGCGAAAGTCGCCAACCACGGTGATACCGGTGGCGGCGACAATCTGATTATTATCGCCAATTTGCAGCGTATTTGGCGCCTCGCTTTGTGGTTCATGCCAGACAGTCTGCCCGTGACAGCCGATGGCGACGATATCGCCCGGCTCCAGCGCCTCGCGATGCATCAGGGCTTTGACCGCGTCAGCGAACAGCCGGCCAAGGCGCGTATCGAGCTGGCCGAGCTGCGAAAGCGTCAGCTGCTGGCCCTGGCTGATCGCCAGAATCTGCTGGCGCAGCTCACCCGGCATCGGATGAGAATAGCTCGCCTGCTGCGCCACCATATGCTCATCAATGGCGGCCAGCACCACGTCAACGCCGTCCAGGCTGGTGCCTGACATAACGCCGATATAACGTCCTGATTTCATTCCTGGTCCTTACTGGGTGGCGGAAGTGCGATTAACACCCCTCAGTCTGGCAAATTATCGCGCCCGATTCGACGATTACCTGAGGTTTTCCCGACTTTAAGCAACAAATAACCTTGCGCAACTTTTTTTCGCCCTTAGTTGAATTTTTGTTGATCGCCAATAGTCTATGCTTGGCTTCAACCTGTTTTACTCAGACTAAGATTAATTTGCTTTGTGTCTTATACTGTTTGCAGGATTTCGCGATACACATGGCGCATTGCTTAAGAAAGGAGTTACAAATGATCAAGCGTTTCGTTGCTGTCGCACTGGCTGGCATTACGCTGGCTGGCTGCTCAAATACCAGTACTCTGTCAGGCGATACCTACAGTGCCAGTGAGGCTAAGCAGGTTCAGAGCGTGTCTTACGGCACGCTGGTCTCGGTCCGTCCGGTTAAGATTCAGGGCGGCGATGACAACAACGTGATCGGCGCTATCGGCGGCGCGGTGCTGGGCGGCTTCCTCGGCAACACCATCGGCGGCGGCACCGGACGCAGCCTGGCCACCGCAGGCGGCGCGATCGCCGGCGGCCTGGCGGGCCAGGGCGTTCAGGGCGCAATGAATAAAACCGACGGCGTCGAGCTGGAAATCCGCAAGGATGACGGCAATACCATCATGGTGGTGCAGAAGCAGGCGGCCAGCCGCTACTCTGTCGGGCAGCGCGTCGCGCTGGCGTCTAACGGGAGCCAGATCACCGTTTCGCCGCGCTGATCGCATCGCCTCAGCAAAAAAAACCGACGCCGCGGCGTCGGTTTTTTTATTTTTCCCGATTCTGTAGCTCGAGAATGTTTTTCTCCAGACGGGCGATAAGGGTCACCATCTGGTTGATCTCGTCGCGGCTGATGCCGGCAAGAATATCGTCGCGCGTGGCGTCGATCACGCTCTCAACCTGCTCAATAATCGGCTCCGCCTGACGCGTCAGCTTGATGCGCTTCGCGCGGCGATCGTTCGCGCAGGTCGAGCGGGTAATCAATCCTTTCTCTTCCAGTTGATCCAGCGTGCGCACCAGCGACGGCTGCTCGATGCCGATCGCTTTCGCCAGCTGAATCTGCGACTGCTCCGGCGGCAGCTGATGAATGTTGTGCAGCGTGACCCAGTGCGTCTGCGTCAGCTCAAGCGGCTTCAGTCGCTGATCGATCAACGCGCGCCAGATGCGCACCAGGCGAGACAAATCCGTTCCAAGGGGCGTATCCATTTCATCTCCTTATAATTAGCTTGCTAGCTATCAAGCCAGATTTTACACTATTCTGCGAGTTTAAAGGACAAATTACAAACCCCGGGCAAAGCCCCAACGGTTCATCTACGCTTTTTGAGACCGGTGCCAGGGTAATATCAGAAGGACGATGCGTGGCTATTTTTCCCTTTCATGCGGCTGGGCCCCTGACCGACCTGGTGTTCGGCGCCTCGCTGTTTTTTCCGCCGCTGTTTAAAGCGGTCCTGCTCGGCTTCTTCTTCTGGCTTATTCTTCATCCGCTGCTGCGCGGCTGGATCTACTCGGGGGATATCTGGCATCCAACGCTGCTGGATCTCTCGCTTTTCGTACTTTGCGTCGCCGCCGCGCTTTTTCTGCTGGCACAGGGATACGCACCATGAAATTCAATGCAGTGAAATATTTTTCCACGCTGATCGTCTTCGCGGCCGCCCTGCTGGCGGGCTGGTGGATGTGGAACTACTACATGCAGTCGCCCTGGACGCGCGACGGCAAAGTCCGCGCCGAGCTGGCGCAGGTGACTCCGCAGATTTCGGCGCGCATCGTCTCGCTGGCGGTAAAGGATAATCAGTTTGTGCATCAGGGTCAGACGCTGCTGACCCTAGATAGCGTGCCCTGGCAGATTGCGCTGGATAACGCCGAGGCGCAGCTGGCGAAGGCGCAGGCCGACCTGGCGAAGGCGCAGCATGAAGCGCGCCGCCGCGCCAGCCTGCCGCGCAACGTGATTTCTGCCGAAGATCTCGACGCCGCGCAGCTGAACGCCGCGTCGATGGCGGCCAGTGCTAAAGCGGCGCAGGCGGCGCTGGACCAGGCGCGCTGGAATTTGCAGCAGACCACCGTGACGGCGCCGACCGATGGCTGGATCAGCAACCTGACGCTGCGCGTCGGCGACTATGCCACGGCGGGCACGCCGCTCTTCGCGCTGGTCGACAGCCACTCTTATTACGTGATGGGCTATTTTGAAGAGACCAAGCTGCGTCATATTCGGCCTGGCGCGCCGGCGCAGATTGTGCTTTACAGCAACGGCACGCGCCTGCAGGGCGAGGTAGAAAGCATCGGCCGCGCTATCTACGACCAGAGTATCGACAGCGACAGCGGCCTGGTGCCGGATATCAAGCCAAACGTGCCCTGGGTGCGACTGGCGCAGCGCGTGCCGGTGCGCATTCGCCTGGCGCAGATACCGGATAATGTGCCGCTGGTGGCGGGCACCACCTGCTCTGTCGCCATCCAGCCGTGAGCGCGCGATGAATCTGCACTGGCTGGCGTGGGACCAGCTTCCCTGGGTGAAGGCTGACGCCGGTCAGTGGCGCTATGCGCTGCGCAACGCCATCGCCATGTGCCTCGCCCTCAGCATCGCCTATGCGCTCGATCTGGATGAGCCCTACTGGGCGATGACCTCGGCGGCGGTGATCAGCTTTCCTACCGTCGGCGGCGCGATAAGCAAAAGCCTTGGCCGCATCGTCGGCAGCCTGATGGGCGCAGGCGCCGCGCTGCTGATCGCCGGCCATACCCTCAACGACCCCTGGCTGTTTACCTTTTTTATCGCCGGCTGGCTGGCGTTCTGCACCGGCATCGCCAACCACTACCAAAATAACGTGGCCTACGCCTTTTCGCTGGCGGGCTATACCGCGGCGATTATCGTGTTCAGCAGCGTCGACCTGACCGATGCGACGGATCTCTGGGATCTGACGCAGGCGCGCGTCTGTGAGGTAATTTCCGGCATTCTGTGCGCCGGGTTTATGATGATGGTGCTGCCGAGCACCTCGGACGGCGCGACGCTGATCGCCTCGCTGCAGAAGATGCACGCTCGCCTGCTGGAGCACGCCGGGCTGCTGCTGCAGCCTACCGAGGTCGATAAGGTGCGTGCCGCCCATGAAGCGGTGATTAGCCAGATTCTTACCATGAACCTGCTGCGCATCCAGGCGTTCTGGAGCCACTACCGCTTTCGCCGCCAGAACAACGTGCTCAACTATGTGCTGCACCAGCAGCTGCGCCTGACCAGCGTGCTCTCCAGCCTGCGTCGCATGCTGCTTAACTGGCCCGACGCGCCGCAGCCGCTCTATGACGCCATCGATGCCCTGATGCAGGAGCTGGCGAGCGTGCAGTGCGACAAATACCGGCTGGCGCAGATCCTGCGCAGCATCACCCCCGCCGCCGACGGCGATTACCGCCAGCGCGCCTTTTGTCAGCGGCTGCGCGACTTCTGCTGGATGTATCTCAACGTTAGCCGCTGGATCCGCCTGCTGGCGCGCGCCGACGCCGATACCCGCTTTCAGCCGCCGCCCGTGCCCGCGCTGGCGCGGGAGAGCGACAGCGCCGAAGCGGGCTGGAGCGCGCTGCGCACCTTTTGTGCCGTGGTGGCGGGCTGCGCCTTCTGGATCACCACGCAGTGGTCGGCTGGCGCGGCGGCGCTGACACTGACCGCCATCGCCTGCGTGCTCTACTCATCTGCGCCCTCGCCCAGCGGCAGCGTCACCCTGCTGCTGAAGACCCTGCTCTGGCTGTCGCTGTTCAGCTTTGTGATGAAATTTGGCCTGATGGTGCAGATCTCCCAGCTGTGGCAGTTTCTGCTGTTTCTGTTTCCGCTGCTGCTGACGCTACAGCTGTTTAAGCTGCAGCAAAAGCAGCGCGCCGCGCTCTGGGGCCAGTTTATTGTTTTTATGGGTTCGTTTATTGCGGTGACCAACCCGCCGAGCTGGGATTATGCCGACTTCCTCAACGACAATATCGCCAAAGTGTGCGGCGTGATGCTCGCGTGGCTGGCGTTTCAGATCCTGCGCCCCAGCTCCGACGCGCGACGCAGCCGCCGTCATATCCGCCGGCTGCGCATGGCGTTCCTCGACCAGCTCCGCCGCCGTCCGCGCCTGAGCGAGAGCCGCTTTGAATCGCAGATTTACCATCGCATCAGCCAGCTGAGCAGCAGCCGAGACGAGCAGGCGCGCGTCTGGCTGCTGCGCTGGGGCGTCGTGCTGCTCAACTGTTCGCATATCGTCTGGCAGCTGCGCGACTGGCAGCCTGCGTCCACCACGCTGGCGCAGATGCGCGAGGCGAGCCTGGGCGATTTGCAGCGCATCATCAGCGCGCGCGGCGTGCGGCACAGCTCGCTCGATCAGACTCTGACCCGGCTTGAAGAGACGATTAGCCAGCTGGTGGCGGCGGGCGATACAGAGGCGAATACGCTGGCGGGTATTCTATGGCGGCTGCGCTGTTCACTGGCGCAGCTGAAACAGGCGGTGCCAGAATAGCTATTTGCAGTACTGCAGCTGCTGACGGTCAAAATCGGCCTGCAGCTGCGTCAGAGTCTTACGCTGCTCGAAACGGGTTTTATCGTTGGTGGACATCGGCTCAATCACCAGCTCGCGCTCTTCCGGCGAGTAGATAAAACGCCGCCGGATTTCGCTGCCGGTAAAACTTTTGCCGATAATGCTGCCGCACACCATGGTCATGCTGGTGTGGTAGATCGCCGTTTGCTCGAAGTTGGTTTCGGTGGCGCTGCGCAAGACAGACTGACAGCCCTTCTCTTCAAGCCGCTTACGCACGCTGTGGCTCAGCCGCTCGCGTCCTTTCGCAATATCCTCACACTCGGCACGCGCCGGGCTGGCGTCGATGGTGCGCTGAAGCTGACGTCCTGCTTCAGTCCTGAGCTGGGTTTCATTGGGTTGATCGCAGCCCGCCAGCAACAGACAGAGCAGCAGTGCGCCCGTTTTCTTCATTCCTTTTTCTCCTTTGACCGCACCAGATGAAAGTGTCCAGAATCAGCATCATAGGCGGTAAATCATCAGGAGAACATAGCCGTAAACTAAACAATAATGAAACGGCCCCGTCAGGAGCCGTCGATAAGCTCACGATCAGATCACGCCACAGGCGTAGCGCCCGCCGCCGCCGCCAAGCGGCTGCGGATGATCGGCGTGATTATCGCCGCCGATATGCACCATTAACGCCTTGCCCTTAATCTCATCCAGGGATTTCAGCCGCGGTGCCAGCACCGGCTGGTCGGCGCTGCCTTTCTCATCGACGTAAATCGCCGGTAAATCGCCGAGGTGGCCCTCGCCCCAGGGGCCAAGGTGCTTACCGGTTTTTTGCGGATCGAGATGGCCGCCCGCCGCGCCCGCAGCCACCGTTTTGCCTTCAGACACGCCCGGCTCGCAGCTGCCGTTGGCGTGAATATGAAAACCGTGTACGCCAGGCGTCAGGCCGCTCAGCTTCGGCGTAAACGTCAGGCCATATTTCGTCTGCACGATATCGACCGTGCCGATCGCTTCGCCAATGCCTTTGGCGCTCACTTTGTGCAGGGTGACCTCTTGCGCCAGCGCATTGCCAGCCAGGCCGCTGCTTAGCGCGAACAGACATGCTAAAACCGATTTTTTCATTATCGCTTGCCTCTTTTCTCCCACAGGGTGTGATAAGCCTGGCCGCAATTTTCAGTCTCCGCTGCAGTTTGACATAGCTTTACGCTTCAGGGCACATCGTAACCCAGCGCCGCTTTGCGAATGCGGAACCACTGCTGGCGATCCAGCGTAACCTTCAGCGCCGCCACCGCTTCGCTGACGCGCTCAGGATTGCCGGAGCCGATAATGGGCAGCGGCTGACTCGGCAGCATCAGCACCCAGGCGTAGACCACCTGCGCCAGGCTGGCGGCCCCGGTTTCAAGACGCACTTGTTCCAGTTCGTCGCGCAACGGCTGATAGTGCGGATCCTGAAACAGCTCGCCACCGCCCAGGCAGGACCATGCCATTGGCCGCAGGCGCAGCTGCTGGCACTGATCGAGGGTGCCGTCCAGCAGGACATTTTGCTGAATCGGCGAGATCTCCACCTGATTGGTGACCAGCGTAAAGGGCAGACGCGACTGCAGCAGCGTGAACTGCGACGGCGTAAAGTTGGACACGCCGAAGTGCAGCACTTTACCGCTCTGATGCAGCGCCAGAAACGCCTCGGCCACCGCATCGGCATTCATCAGGGGATCGGGACGATGGATCAGCAGCAGGTCGAGCCGGTCGGTAGCAAAATGACGCAGCGAGTTTTCCGCGCTTTGCACGATATGCGCTTTGTCGGTGATGTAGTGTCCAATGCGATGTTCCGGCTTCGCGCGCGTGGCGATGCCGCATTTGGTGACGATCTGCAGGCGATCGCGCAAGCCGGGCGACAGCTTCAGCGCTTCGCCGAAGGCGGCTTCGCAGCGGTAGTCGCCATAGATATCGGCGTGATCGACCGTGGTGATGCCTGATGAGAGATGATGTTCGATAAAGCTGACGCGCTGCTGCGGGGTCATTCCCCACTCCATCAGGCGCCAGTACCCCATAATCAGCGGAGAGAACGCGGGGCCCTGCGGCGAGATCTGTTGCGCTTGTAGCATAGTGATATCCCTGTGTTTGCTCATTCAGTCAGAGTCAGGGAGTATAACGAAAAGCACTCAGAACAGGGATGGCTGCTGTGGCCCGGCATCCTCTTCCGGTTTCTGCGAGCGCAGCAGCCGCAGGCGGCGCTGATAGCACAGGCGCAGCACGTCGCGCTTCTGCGCGTCGCTGAATTTCATCCAGTTGAAGCGCTCTTCCCGACTGCGCAGGCAGCCAAGGCAGTAGCCGCGCGCATCTACCTGGCAGATGCCGCGACAGGGACTGGGTACCGGGAAAAATTCAAGTTGCTCCGCCACAGGATCTCCACATCGCTGATTATCTCTTTTAAAGATAGCTCAAGGCGCGCGCCTTTCTCGCTGCTGCCTGCGCGTCTCGTCACTAAATGTCACTAATTAGTTTGGTTAAACAGATAATCCCGGGCATAGTGTTGAGCTTTTGTTAAGGTTTGCCCAGGTTATCCTCTTTATTCTCTTTTGGCGATCATTTGTTTTTACTGGATACTCATGCGGTTGAAAAAGTTACGCTGTCACGAAACCACCTTTAATCTGGTGGTTTCCCTGTTCTTCGCGCTGGTCCTGAACGGTCTGTTTCTGTTCCGTGCCTGGGAGCGTATTCCTTATACGTCTCTGCACGACTATATCTTCGCTGCCAGTTTGCCTGTGGTGCTGACGGCGGCGTTCGGCCTGATCTTTAACCTGGTCGCCTGGCCGTACCTGCGTAAGCCGCTGCTGGCGGTGCTGATCCTGACGAGTGCGGCGGCGAACTACGTTATGTTTAGCTTCGGCACCGTTATCGATACCAATATGGTGCAGAACGTTTTTGAAACCGACCTGCAGGAATCCACCGCGCTGCTGAGTCGTAACGCCGTTATCTGGCTGATGCTGATGGGCGTCGTGCCGACCATCATCATCTTCCTGACGCGCTTCAAACGTCGCAAATGCTGGTGGATGAATCTCGCCTGGCGCGCGCTGTTTATGGCGGTGTCGCTCGGGATTATCCTGCTGATGGCGCTGCTTTTTTATAAGGATTACGCCTCGCTGATCCGCAATAACAAAGGGCTGGTCAAAATGGTGACGCCCGCCAACATCGTCAGCGGCGCTGGCCACTACGTCAATAACCGCTGGATGAAAGGCAGCCAGGCCTGGGTCCATATCGGGCAGGACGCGCATAAAGGTCCCGTCATTACGGCAGAGCAGAAAAAAACGCTGGTGGTGCTGGTCGTTGGCGAAACTGCCCGTGCGGAAAACTTTTCGCTGGGCGGTTATGCGCGCGAAACCAACCCGCAGCTGAAAAAACAGAACGTCATTTACTATCCGCAGGCGACCTCGTGCGGCACCGAAACCGCCATCTCCGTGCCCTGCATGTTCTCTAATATGCCGCGCGCCCACTACGACGCTAATCTGGCGCATCATCAGGATGGCGTGCTGGATATCCTCGGCCATGCGGGCGTCAGCGTGCTGTGGCGCGAAAACGACGGCGGCTGTAAAGGCGCCTGCGATCGCGTGCCGCATACCGATATGACGCTGTGGAAGCTGAACGCCTGGTGCCAGGACGGATCTTGCCTCGACGACGTGCTGCTGCACCGGATGGATAATTATGTCCATAGCCTGAATAACGACGGCATTATCGTGCTGCATCAGATGGGCAGCCACGGTCCCGCCTACTATCGCCGCTATCCGCCGCAGTTCCGCCAGTTTGCCCCGACCTGCGACAGCAATCAGATTCAGGATTGCGATCATCAGGCGCTGATAAATACCTACGATAATACCCTTCTCTACACTGACGATATGGTGAGCCGCACCATCGATATGCTGAAGGGACTGAGCGACCGCTTCAACGTGGCGCTGGTCTATCTCTCCGACCACGGCGAATCGCTCGGCGAACACGGCATGTATCTGCACGGCGCGCCCTATCTGTTTGCGCCGTCTCAGCAGACCCATATTCCTTTACTGCTGTGGATGTCAGACGACTACGCTAAAACCTACGGCATTGATCAGGCCTGTCTGCGCAAGCAGGCGCCTTCGGCTACGGTATCGCAGGACAACCTGTTTCATACGCTGCTGGGAATGTTCAACGTGCAGACCAGCGAATATCAGCCGCAGCTCGATATGATCAGAACGTGCCGAAAAGTGGGCTAAGCGTTGCATCTGACCGATCGGTCTACTACCTTAAGCGCCATGAACAAGACGCAGCAACGCACCGAAACCCGTGAACAGCTGCTCGCCACCGGCGAGCAGCTTTGTCTGCAGCGCGGTTTCACCGGAATGGGACTCAGCGAGTTGCTGACGCAGGCGGAGGTGCCGAAAGGCTCCTTCTACTACTATTTCCGCTCGAAAGAGGCGTTTGGCGTGGCGCTGCTGGAGCGCTACTTTCTCCATCTGCATCAGCAGGTCGAGGCGCGGCTGCAGCATGGCGAAGGCACGCCGCGCGAGCGGCTGCTGGACCATTTTCGCCAGGCCGAGCAGCTGTTCAGCGAACAGGGACATATCGTCGGCTGTCTGGCGGTGAAGCTCTCCGCGGAAGTTTGCGATCTCTCCGAGCCGATGCGCGACGCCCTGCAGCACGGTGCCGGTCGCATTATCGCGGCTTATACGCACACGCTCGAAGCGGCGCTGCGGCAGGAGAGGATGACGCTGCCCTACGCGCCGCGCGAGATGGCGGAAGTGATCTATATTTTGTGGCTGGGCGCCAGCCTGCAGAGCAAGCTCTCCCGCGAGCCACAGCCGCTGCGCCTGGCCCTCAGCACTCTCGAACAGTGGCTGCAAACCCACTGATTTTAAAAACGCCGTTTTATAGCAGACCGGTCTACTACAGGAGTTGTTATGGCAAGTACCCAGCTGTTTAGCCCGCTTAAAGTGGGTGCGATTACCGTACCAAACCGCGTATTTATGGCGCCGCTGACGCGTCTGCGCAGTATTGAGCCGGGCGACATTCCAACCCCGCTGATGGGCGAATATTACCGTCAGCGCGCCAGCGCCGGCCTGATTATCACTGAGGCGACGCAGGTCTCTTTCCAGGCGAAAGGTTACGCTGGCGCGCCGGGCCTGCATACCCAGCAGCAGATTGCCGCCTGGAAAGCGATTAACGCAGGCATTCACGAGGCGGGCGGCCACAGCGCCGTTCAGCTATGGCACACCGGCCGCATCTCGCACAACAGCGTGCAACCGGAAGGCAAAGCGCCTGTCGCGCCCTCGGCTATCGCCGCCGGCACGCGCACTTCGCTGCGCGCGAAAGACGGCAGCGTCTATCGCGAAGAGACCTCGACGCCGCGCGAGCTTACGGTGGCCGAGATCAAACAGATTGTGGCAGATTTCGGCCAGGCGGCCGCTAATGCGCGCGAGGCGGATTTCGATCTGCTGGAGCTGCACTCAGCGCACGGCTACCTGATGCATCAGTTCCTGGCGCCCGACTCCAACCGACGCACCGATGAATATGGCGGCAGCATTGAAAAACGCGGCCGCTTTGCGCTGGAAGTGGTCGACGCCGCCATCGCCAACTGGTCCGCCGACCGCGTCGGCATTCGCGTTTCGCCGATCGGCAGCTTCCAGAATCTGGACAATGGCCCTGAGGAAGAGAAAGCCGCGCTGTGGTATATCGGCGAACTGGCGAAGCGCAATATCGCCTACCTGCACCTTTCCGAGCCGGACTGGGCGGGCGGTAAGCCCTACAGCGAGGCCTTCCGCGAACAAGTGCGCGCGCGCTTCCCGGGCGTGATTATCGGCGCGGGCGCCTACACCGTGGAGAAAGCAGACAATCTGATTGCGCGCGGCCTGATTGACGCCGTGGCCTTCGGCCGCGACTTTATCGCCAACCCCGATCTGGTGGCGCGTCTGCAGCAGGACGCCCCGCTAAATCCGCAGCGTCCCGAAAGCTTCTACGGCGGCGGCGCAGAGGGCTATACCGATTACCCGACGCTTTAAGCGCGACGCTGGCGTGACAACGGTTACGCCAGCGGCCGTTTTTGCTATTTTCACCGCTATACTTAGCGTTTGAGTCATCAGACGATGACGATTTCATAAAAGAGGATGTTATGCGTTTACTTCACACCATGCTGCGCGTTGGCGATCTGCAACGTTCTATCGACTTCTACACCCGCGTTCTCGGCATGCGCGTGCTGCGTCAGAGCGAAAACACGGAGTATAAATATACGCTGGCCTTCGTGGGCTATACCGAAGAGAGCGAAGGCGCAGTGATCGAGCTGACCTATAACTGGGGCGTGGACAGCTACGATCTCGGCAACGCCTACGGCCATATCGCGCTGGGCGTCGATGACGTAGCGGCGACCTGCGACCGCATCCGCAACGCGGGCGGCAAGGTCACGCGCGAAGCGGGTCCGGTGAAAGGCGGTTCAACCATTATCGCCTTCGTCGAAGATCCGGACGGCTACAAGATCGAGCTGATCGAAAATAAACACGCCGGTCACGGCCTGGGCAACTAAGTTTGCCGCTTCAGTCTGCACGCTGCGGCAGGCTGAAGCTTTCCCTTCTGCTGCACCCTCCTCTTTTTTTTGCCATAATGCGCGCTGCCTATTTTCTGCTATGAGATGCTGATGTCTGAAACGAACTCCCTGAACGCGCTGAATCAACGTTTCCGAGGTTTCTATCCTGTGGTGATCGATGTCGAGACCGCAGGCTTTAACGCGCAGACCGATGCGCTGCTGGAGATCGCCGCCACCACGCTGAAAATGGACGAAGAGGGCTGGCTGCACCGCGACCAGACGCTGCATTTCCACGTCGAGCCTTTCGAAGGCGCGCTGCTTCATCCGGAGGCGCTGGCGTTTACCGGCATCGACCCCAGCAACCCGCTGCGCGGCGCGATTAGCGAATATGAGGCGCTGCACGCTATCTTCAAAATGGTGCGCAAAGGCATCAAAGATCACCACTGTAATCGCGCCATCATGGTGGCGCACAACGCCACCTTCGATCTCAATTTTATGATGGCCGCCGCCGGGCGCGCCGGGCTGAAGCGCAACCCTTTCCATCCCTTTGCCACCTTCGACACCGCCGCGCTGAGCGGGCTGGTGCTGGGGCAGACAGTGCTGGCAAAAGCCTGTAAAGCGGCAGGCATGGATTTTGACAGCACCCAGGCGCACTCTGCGCTCTACGATACCGAGCAGACGGCAACGCTGTTCTGCGAGCTGGTAAACCGCTGGAAACGGCTGGGCGGCTGGCCGCTGCCGATGGCAGCGAGCGACGACGCGGAAACGGCGCCGGAGCAGGCGTAAAAAAAGGCCGACTTGCGTCGGCCTTTTCAATTGCGCGGATTTTTATTCCGCTTCTTTGTGCTTTTCTGCTGTCTCTTTAATCAGCGACTGAAGTTCGCCGCGCTGGAACATCTCGACGATAATATCGCAGCCGCCAACCAGTTCACCGTCTACCCACAGCTGCGGGAAGGTCGGCCAGTTGGCATATTTCGGCAGCTCGGCGCGAATATCAGGGTTCTGCAGAATATCCACGTAAGCAAAGCGCTCACCGCAGGCAGAGAGCGCCTGCACCGCCTGTGCAGAGAAACCGCAGCTTGGCAGTTTCGGCGAGCCTTTCATATACAGCAGGACCGGGTTTTCTGCGATCTGGCGCTGAATTTTTTCTACAGTACTCATAATTGCCTTCCTTAATTCCCTACTTCGTGTTTGTTTATTGTAGCGACTTCGCCCCGTCCCTGAAAACGACAATTTCTCGCTTGTCGGGTGAAACCGCCATGTTTGTTAAGTTCTTTAGTAAAGATCTGATTTTTTCTGACGATAATCAAAACTTAAGCTGTTCATATCTGGTAATAACTTTGCTGCTATAAGCCGCTGAAATTGCTTATTTTAAACCCAACTGCAACCCTGTAACAGTTTAATAGAAAAATGGCTTAACTTTTGAAAAAAACCTGGCTTAGAATGGCCCCGGCGCTGATCTCCGATCAGATTTTTCTAACCTCGTTACGGCCTGTTGTCGTAACCGCTAACCCTGTAACCGGACTATGCGATTACTGATTACGCTCTTTATATTAGCTTTCGCGCAGCTGTTCATGAACATCGCTTCGGCTTCGCCGCAAGCGCCGGTTAACGCCAGCCTGCACAAGGCAGAGAAAAAAAGCGCGCGCGAAGATGAGCGCCGCAAACGGCGACCGGTTAAAACCAGCGCGAAAAAAGCGCGCTCTTCTACTGCGCAAAAACTCAAACTGAAAAAGCAGAAGAAGATTGAAACGGCTAAGCTTTCCGCTTCCGCCGCCGACACGAAAAAAACCCTGAAATCCTCTCGCAAACGCTATGGCCGCCAGCGCACGCTGACCACCGCAAAAGCCACTCCTCTCACGCCGCTGGATGCCGACGCCACTTCCACCCTCAAAATGAGCAAGTCCCATCGCCTGCGCTACCAGAAAGCACGCGAAACGGCGATGACCAAGCTGATGGGTCAGCTCGGCAAACCTTATCAGTGGGGCGGTACGTCACCGCACACCGGTTTCGACTGCAGCGGCCTCGTCTGGTACGCCTATAAAGACCTGGTAAAATTCAGAATTCCGCGCACCGCCAACGAAATGTACCATCTGCGCGACGCTGCGCCGGTGAAGCGCGAGTCGCTGGAGAAAGGCGATCTGGTCTTCTTTCGCATCAACGGCCGCGGCACCGCTGACCACGTCGGGGTTTATCTCGGCAACGGCAAATTCATTCAGTCGCCGCGCACTGGTAAAGATATCCAGATTAGCGGGCTTTCGGATGATTACTGGCAGCGTCACTACATCGGCGCGCGCCGGGTGATGACGCCGAAAACCATTCGCTAAGCGCCATAAAAAAACCGGGATAATCCCGGTTTTTTTATGGCTGTCTGTTAGTGCATGACGGCGGTAAAACTAAAGGCCACAATCATCAGCAGTGCCGCGCCGGTGGTCATCAACGCCAGTTTTAAATCGGTGCTCATTACCTCTCCTTATCCTTACAGTTGTCAGGGTCTTGTGTGATTTTCCCATAGTTGCCGGTAAAAATCTCGTTTTATCCCGCAAGCCTTGTTAGAATCCCCGGCTCTGTTGCGCAACTGACGCAACGCCCGTGCCGTTCGCACGCAACAGCCCCTGTTTTGTCCTGCCCAGTGAGTATTTCACCGACAAAAACTGTAGCGAATTAACAGAAAACTCTCTTAGCGGACGCAAACGTTTAACATTATGCTTATCAGTAGCTTATTGATAAGTTCTGGAGTCTCTTTTTAATGGCAACAATCAAAGATGTCGCGAAGCGCGCGGGTGTCTCCACCACCACCGTTTCTCACGTGATCAATAAAACGCGCTTCGTTGCGGAAGAGACGCGCAACGCCGTCTGGCAGGCGATTCAGGAATTACACTATTCGCCCAGCGCTGTGGCGCGCAGCCTGAAGGTTAACCACACCAAAACGCTGGGGCTGCTGGCTACCTCCAGCGAAGCCCCCTATTTTGCGGAAATCATCGAAGCGGTTGAGCATCACTGCTTCGAGCGGGGCTATACCTTAATTCTCGGCAACGCCCACAACGATCTGCAGAAGCAGCGCGCCTATCTGTCGATGATGGCGCAGAAGCGCGTCGACGGCCTGCTGGTCATGTGCTCCGAGTATCCGGACGATCTGCTGAAGATGCTGGAAGAGAACCGCAATATTCCGATGGTGGTGATGGACTGGGGTGAATCGCGCGGCGACTTTACCGACACCGTGCTCGACAACGCTTTTCAGGGCGGCTATCTGGCGGGACGCTATCTGATTGAACGCGGCCATCGCGATATCGGAGCGATTCCTGGCCAGCTGGAGCGCAACACCGGCGGCGGACGCCACGCGGGCTTTTTGCAAGCGCTGGAGGAAGCGGGCATCTCGGTGCGTCCCGAGTGGATCGTACAGGGCGATTTCGAGCCGGAGTCGGGCTACCAGGCGATGCAGCAGATCCTGCAGCAGAAGCAGCGCCCGACGGCGATCTTCTGCGGCGGCGATATTATGGCGATGGGCGCGATCTGCGCCGCCGACGAGATGGGCCTGCGCGTGCCGCAGGATATTTCGGTGATCGGCTATGACAATGTGCGCAACGCGCGCTACTTCACGCCCGCGCTGACCACCGTGCATCAGCCGAAAGCCGAACTGGGCGAGAAGGCGCTGGAGATGCTGCTCGATCGCATTACCAGCAAACGCGAAGTGTCGCAGACCATCGAAGTGCGTCCTACGCTGATTGAGCGCCGCTCAGTCGGCGACGGCCCGTTCCGCGACTATCGCCGTTAATCCTCGCTTAACCACTCCTGGTTGAGCGTTTGCGCATCGCCGAGATAGCTGAGCAGCCAGCTGAGCGCCGGCGATGCGTGCGCCTCCGACCAGCTCACGCAGCAGGGGCTTTCCGGAAAAGGCGCAGGCAGCGCCAGCTCTGCCAGCTCGCCCTTATCCAGCAGCGGCCGCGCCAGATGGCCCGGCATCATCGCCACGCATAAGCCATCCAGTACGCACGCCAGCCCCGCCTGCCAGTCCGGCACCACCAGATGCCGCTGGTTGTCCAGCGTCCAGGTCATGCGGCGCGGCAGCGCGCGCGAGGTATCCTCCAGCACCAGCGATGGCCAGGCGCGCAGCGCATCGTCGTCGAGCTGCGGCTGGTGCGTCAGCGGATGATGGCGCGCCACGACGCATCGCCAGTTCAGCGCCCCCATATCGCGAAAGGAGAAGCGCCCGCCGACCGGGATCGCCTGAGTGGCGCCGATCGCCACCTCAACGCGTCCGTCGGCCAGCGCGTCCCAGACGCCGTTAAACACCTCATAACTGATGTGCAGTTCCATATCGGGAAAGTGGCGATAGAAATCAGTCACCAGCTGGCGGCTGCGCGGCAGCTTCACAATGCGATCGACGGCGATGCTAAGCTGCCCGCGCCAGCCGTTAGCCAGCTGCTGGCACTGCCTGCGGGTGGCGAGCATTTTTTTGATAACCTCGCGCCCTTCACGCACAAAATGCTCGCCAGCGGCGGTCAACGCCACGTCGCGATGCTGTCGCTCAAACAGCGGCACCGCCAGCCAGGTTTCCAGCTGACGCACCGTATAGCTGACGGCAGAGGGCACGCGATGCAGCTCCTGCGCGGCGGCGCTGAAACTGCCGGTGCGCGCCACGGCGTCTACCACCTCAAGCGCATATTCAGACCACATGCTTTTTCCTTTCAAAAATTTTCACAGCACTCTGCAAATATTAACGTTTCACAGTAACGGGCGCACCCTTTTACACTCTGCCGCGTTTAACCTGCCTGTCGAAATATGAGAGTAAAAATCATGCTGTCATCAAAAGGATTTCTGCCCTACCTCGCTCTGCTCAGCATGCTGGGCTTTCTGGCGACCGATATGTATCTGCCCGCCTTCGGCGCGATGCAGATCAGCTTTAATACCTCGCCCGGCATTATCAGCGCCAGTATGAGCCTCTTCCTGGCGGGCTTCGCCATCGGCCAGCTTTTCTGGGGCCCGCTTTCCGACCGCATCGGCCGCAAACCGGTTCTGCTGATGGGGCTGGGGTTATTCGCGCTTGGCTGCGCCGGCATGCTGTGGGTGGAGAATGCGGTGCTGATGCTGGCGCTGCGCTTTGTTCAGGCCATCGGCGTCTGCGCCGCGGCGGTGAGCTGGCAGGCGCTGGTGGTAGATCGCTACCCACGCGCGCGCGCTAATAAGGTGTTCGCCACCATTATGCCGCTGGTGGCGCTTTCGCCCGCGCTGGCGCCGCTGCTTGGTGCCTGGCTGATTAGCCATTTTCACTGGCGTTCGATCTTTCTGGTGCTGACGCTGACCGGCGTGGCGCTGATGCTGGTCACGCTGCGCCTGCCCGCCAGCCGCCCGGCGGCCAAAGAGGCGAGCGAGCAGCCCGGCTTTTTCTCGCTGCTGCGCTCCGGCGTCTATGGCGGCAACGTATTGATCTATGCCGCCTGCTCCGCCAGCTTTTTCGCCTGGCTGACCGGTTCGCCCTTTATTCTCGCCGATGCAGGCCTGACGCCGGCGGATATCGGCCTGAGCTATATTCCGCAAACCATCGCCTTTCTGTTGGGCGGATTTGGCTGCCGCGCGCTGCTCAACCGTTTTGGTGGCGCGCAGCTCCTCCCGTTGCTGCTGGCGCTTTACAGCCTGAGCGTGGCGACGCTGTTCGCCGTGGCCCTCAGCGGAAGCCACAACCTGATTGCCCTGCTTGCGCCCTTCTGCGGCATGGCGCTGGCGAACGGCGCGATCTACCCAATCGTGGTGTCGAATGCGCTGCTGCCCTTCCCGCACGCCACCGGTAAAGCCGCGGCGCTGCAGAATACCCTGCAGCTTGGCCTCTGCTTCCTTGCCAGCCTCGCGGTCTCCGCAGGTTTACAACAGCCGCTGCTGATGACTACGCTGATTATGGTCGCCACTATCGCGCTGGCGATAGCGGGCTACGTCTGGCAGCGACGTGCCAGCGCACAAATGGATATTGTCCGCGTTACCACTCCCTGCCAGGATAATCACTAAGGCAACTTTTATAGTTAGCGCCCTAACAATAAGTCGTTGAATACTGACCCGGTTGAGCATATACTCAATCGGGTCAATAAATCTGCAACAAATCAATAACATAATTGTTCTATTATTAGGCGAGGCTTATCGCCCGGATGGTGACTGCGCGCGCGTTTCCTGCTGCGTCAGACCCCGATTTTTAGATCCAATCCTCTGTAAAACGTCGGATATCAGGCGCACGGAGCAATCCGTGACATTTCTCACAGGACTTGAGAAATTGACTATTCTTTTTCTCAGGTTCAACGCGGACAGGTGATGGAGAAGCTATGAGTTCATCGTTAATAGAAGAAGTGAGCCTTGAAGAAAACCACTGGTATCGCATTGTCCACGAAATGCTGGAAAAAGCGGACATCGAAATCAACGGCAGCCGCCCCTGGGATATTCAGGTTAAACAGCCTGACTTTTTTAAGCGCGTGATTCAGGAAGGCTCACTTGGTCTTGGCGAAGCTTATATGGATGGCTGGTGGGAGTGCGAACGGCTGGATATGTTTTTTCACCGCGTGCTAAAGCACAAGCTGGACCAGCAGTTGCCGCACCACTTCAAGGATACGCTGCGCGTGGCCGCCGCGCGTCTCACCAACCTACAGTCGAAAAAACGCGCCTGGATCGTGGGCAAGGAGCATTACGATCTCGGGAATGACCTCTTCTCGCTGATGCTCGATCCCTATATGCAATACTCCTGCGCCTACTGGAAAGAGGCCGAGACGCTGGAGCAGGCGCAGGAAGCGAAGCTCGATATGATCTGCCGCAAACTGCAGCTGGAGCCGGGCATGACGCTGCTGGACATCGGCTGCGGCTGGGGCGGCCTGGCGGAGTATGCCGCTCGCCACTACGGCGCGGTGGTGCACGGCGTGACCATTTCGGCAGAGCAGCAAAAACTGGCGCAGCAGCGCTGCGAAGGCCTGGACGTCACTATTCTGCTGCAGGATTATCGCGATCTTAACCAGCAGTTTGATCGTATCGTTTCGGTGGGCATGTTCGAGCACGTTGGCCCGAAAAACTACGCCACCTACTTCGACGTGGTGGACCGCAACCTCAAGCCGGACGGACTGTTCCTGTTGCACACCATTGGCGCCATCCGCACCGATATGAATGTCGATCCCTGGATTGATAAATATATTTTCCCCAACGGCTGTCTGCCGTCGGTGCGCCATATCGCGGATGCCAGCGAATCTCATTTCATTCTGGAAGACTGGCATAATTTCGGCGCCGATTATGACACCACGCTGATGGCCTGGTATGAGCGCTTCCTGCAGGCGTGGCCGCAGCTGAGTGAAACCTACGGCGAACGGTTTAAGCGCATGTTCAGCTACTACCTTAACGCCTGCGCCGGTGCCTTTCGCGCTCGCGATATTCAGCTGTGGCAGGTGGTATTTAGCCGCGGCGTAGAAGGCGGCCTGCGCGTCGCGCGCTAAGCCGCGGTGAAGAATAAGGCGCCCGGAGCGCCTTTTTTTATGCTTATTCGACGTCAGGACGCAGCGCGGCGGCTTCGCGCTGCACCAGCACGCGCTCAACAGTATCGACGATCGCCTGCGTGTGCGGATCGATTTCGATATTGACGCGGTGCCCCAGCTTTTTCGCACCCAGCGTCGTGCGCTCCAGGGTTTCCGGGATCAAATAGACGCAAAATTTGCTTCTGGTCACTTCTCCTACCGTCAGGCTAATGCCGTCAATACCCACGAAACCTTTATGCAGAATATATTTCATCTGCGTCGGGTCCTGAATTTTAAACCAGACTTCGCGGTTATTTTCCGACTGGATAATTTTGCAGATTTCCGCAGTGGTCATAATATGGCCAGACATCAGGTGGCCGCCGATCTCATCGCTGAATTTCGCCGCGCGCTCAATATTGACAACGTCGCCTTCCTGCAGGTCGCCTAAATTGGTGACGCGCAGCGTTTCTTTAATCAGATCGAAACTGACGCGATTGCCTTCAACGGCCGTCACCGTCAGACAGCAGCCGTTGTGCGCTACCGATGCGCCCAGCGCTAGCCCCGGCAGCAGCTCTTCCGGCAGCTCTGCGACATGGGTGCGAAACAGATCTTTTTCTTCAATGGACACAATCTTTGCGGTGCCCTGCACAATTCCGGTAAACATAGTTTTGGCCTCTGCGAAGTTTGCTCTAGCTTACCACAGCTTAGCGCGCGAATATTATTTCCGCGTCGCGTCCGCTTTACAGCCGCAATATAACGCACGGCGTGACAAAACTTGGTGAATCCTGTTAATGCCGCTACACTAACCGCGCATTTCTCCGGGATTACTCCCCTTTTCTTTTTTAACAGGTGTTAACGTGCAGAAGTATTTAACAGAAGCGCGTCAATTGCTTGCCCTTGCGATTCCAGTCATCCTTGCTCAGGTGGCGCAGACTGCAATGGGGTTTGTAGATACCATCATGGCCGGCGCGGTTAGCGCCACGGATATGGCCGCCGTCGCAGTCGGCACCTCTATCTGGCTTCCGGCCATTTTATTCGGCCATGGTCTTCTGCTTGCATTGACGCCAACCGTTGCGCAACTCAACGGCTCCGGCCGCCGCGAACGTATCGCTGAACAGGTTCGCCAGGCTTACTGGCTGGCCTTCTTCGTTGCCATTCTGATTATGGCAGTGCTGTGGAACGCCGGTTACCTCATTCGCGCCATGCAGGATATTGATGAACAGCTGGCGCTGAAGGCAGAAGGCTATCTTCACGCTCTGCTGTGGGGCGCGCCCGGCTACCTCTTTTTCCAGGTAATGCGCAACCAGTGCGAAGGGCTGTCGAAAACCAAACCCGGCATGGTTATGGGCTTTATCGGCCTGCTGGTCAATATTCCGCTTAACTGGATATTTATCTACGGCCACTTCGGCATGCCGACGCTGGGCGGCGTGGGCTGCGGCGTGGCGACCGGATCGGTGTACTGGGTGATGTTCCTGGTGATGCGGCTGTGGGTGCGACGCATGGGCGCCATGCGCGATATTCGCATGCGCTCCCGCTGGTCGCCGCCATCGCGCGCCGTGCTGCAGCGTCTGTTTTCACTCGGCCTGCCGGTCGCGCTGGCGCTCTTTTTCGAGGTGACGCTGTTTGCCGTAGTGGCGCTGATGGTGTCGCCGCTGGGTATCGTCGACGTGGCGGGCCATCAGATCGCGCTGAACTTTAGCTCGCTGATGTTCGTGCTGCCGCTGTCGCTTGGCGTCGCCACCACTATCCGCGTCGGCTACCGGCTGGGCCAGGGCTCGGCTGAGCAGGCGCGCGTCGCGGCCTGGACCGCCCAGGGCGTCGGCGTCTGCATGGTGGCGATAACCGCGCTGCTGACCGTGACCTTTCGCCATCAGATCGCTCTGCTCTATAACGACAACCCGGAGGTGGTCGCGCTGGCGGCGCAGCTGATGCTGCTGGCGGCGATCTACCAGTTCTCCGATTCGATTCAGGTTATCGGCAGCGGCATTCTGCGCGGCTATAAAGATACGCGCTCGATCTTCTTTATTACCTTTATCGCCTACTGGCTGCTGGGGCTGCCCAGCGGCTATACGCTGGCGATGACTGACTGGGTAGTGCCGCGCATGGGCCCGGCGGGCTTCTGGTGCGGGTTTATTATCGGCCTGACCTCGGCGGCGATCATGATGCTGTGGCGCATTCGCCGCCTGCAACAGCTCCCTGCGCAGGTTATCCTCGCGCGCGCCGCGCGCTGAGCCGTGCGGTCGGAGGAGATGGCGGGCTTCGGCTCGTCTCTCTCCTGGCGCGGTCAGCCCTGGATGCGCCTTTAACGTCCTGCTACGTTTAAAAAAACGACGCATAGCGCAGTTGCTGGTCAGTCAGTATCAAAAAAGCGTTTTTCCCCTTGCCAGCGTTGCGGCGTGTCGTTAATATTCGTCCCCGCTGTCGCCCTGACAGCGTGTTGCGCTCTTAGCTCAGTTGGTTAGAGCACCACCTTGACATGGTGGGGGTCGATGGTTCGAGTCCATTAGAGCGCACCAAGTGCGTCCGTAGCTCAGTTGGTTAGAGCACCACCTTGACATGGTGGGGGTCGGTGGTTCAAGTCCACTCGGACGCACCAAATTTCTGAATGCGCTCTTAGCTCAGTTGGTTAGAGCACCACCTTGACATGGTGGGGGTCGATGGTTCGAGTCCATTAGAGCGCACCACTCTTGCTGTTTTCCTTCCTTGCGCAACATCGCTTTTTATTGATCTCCGTCGTTTCCTTCTCTGCTTTTTAATTGGTTTTCGGATACTTAGCGTCTATACTATCCCGCGTTGTTCCACTTGAAAGGTTTCAGCGCGGCGTGCCTATGGCGATAACTCAAACTCTTTGCGCAACACGCTATTGTCGGTTTCCAGACGTAACCGCACAACTTCCCTGCACGCTCAGCCTGCGTCACCTATTCTTACGTTGTACTGTCCGTTTCGTTATCAACCAGAATTCTCATTTCGGTGCGTCGTCATCGAATCCCAACCTTCGTCATCCATCACAACTTACAGATAACCTGTCATGAAAAAGACCAAGATCGTTTGTACTATCGGCCCGAAAACCGAATCAGAAGAGATGCTGACCCAGCTGCTTGAAGCCGGCATGAACGTTATGCGTCTCAACTTCTCGCACGGCGACTACGCCGAGCATGGCCAGCGCATCACCAACATGCGCGCGGTGATGCAGAAAACCGGTCGTCAGGCCGCCATTCTGCTCGATACCAAAGGTCCGGAAATCCGCACCATGAAACTGGAAGGCGGTAACGATGTTTCCCTGAAAGCGGGACAGACCTTTACCTTTACCACCGACCAGAGCGTGATCGGTAACAGCGAACGTGTTGCCGTCACCTACGCGGGCTTCACCGAAGATCTGAAAATCGGCAACACCGTGCTGGTAGACGATGGTTTGCTCGGCATGGAAGTCAAAGAAGTCACGGAAAACACCGTGGTATGCACCGTGCTGAATAATGGCGACCTCGGCGAGAACAAAGGTGTTAACCTGCCAGGCGTCTCTATTCAGCTGCCTGCGCTGGCGGAGAAGGACAAGCGTGACCTGATTTTCGGCTGCGAGCAAGGCGTCGACTTTGTGGCGGCTTCCTTTATTCGCAAGCGCTCCGACGTGCTGGAGATCCGCGAGCATCTGAAAGCCCACGGCGGCGAGCATATCCAGATCATCTCCAAAATTGAAAACCAGGAAGGCCTGAACAACTTCGACGAAATCCTCGATGCTTCTGACGGCATCATGGTGGCGCGCGGCGATCTGGGTGTAGAAATCCCGGTGGAAGAAGTGATTTTCGCGCAGAAGATGATGATCAAGAAGTGTAACAAGGCGCGCAAGGTCGTGATCACCGCGACCCAGATGCTCGACTCAATGATCAAGAATCCGCGCCCTACTCGCGCGGAAGCGGGCGACGTAGCCAACGCCATCCTCGACGGCACCGATGCGGTTATGCTTTCCGGTGAGAGCGCTAAGGGCAAATATCCGCTGGAGTCAGTGACCATTATGGCCACCATCTGCGAGCGTACCGACCGCGTGATGAAGTCGCGCATCGACGCGCTGGAAGACTCCCGTAAGCTGCGCATCACAGAAGCCGTCTGCCGCGGCGCGGTGGAAACCGCCGAGAAACTGGAAGCGCCGCTGATTGTGGTCGCTACCGAAGGCGGCAAGTCTGCCAAATCGGTGCGCAAATACTTCCCGGACGCCACTATCCTTGCACTGACCACCAATGAGACTACCGCTCGCCAGCTGATTCTGAGCAAAGGTATCGAAACGCGTCTGGTCACCGAGATCGCTTCTACCGACGATTTCTATCGCATCGGCAAAGAAGCGGCGCTGGAAAGCGGCTATGCACAAAAAGGCGACGTGGTGGTGATGGTTTCGGGCGCATTAGTACCAAGCGGTACCACAAATACCGCCTCAGTACACGTCATTTAATTTGTCTGAGCATTTATTTAAAAGCGCCTTCAGGGGCGCTTTTTTTATTCCGTCACTAATACAAAAACGGGAAATTTCCAATCGATAATAACTATTCAATATCCTCCGAAATTAAGGTTAATCCGATTAAATCTCTCTGTTTTCGCTAAATATTTTTATCATATGCGGTTGAGCGCTGCTTCTTTGAGCGAACGAGCAAGTTTAAGCATCTTCTCATCAAAAATTTATTCTCAACTTAAAAAGCTTTGTGTAATACTTGTAACGCTACATGGAGATTAACTCAATCTAGAGGGTATAAATAATGAATCGTACTAAACTGGTACTGGGCGCGGTAATCCTGGGTTCAACTCTGCTGGCTGGTTGCTCAAGCAACGCTAAAATCGACCAGCTGTCTTCAGACGTTCAGACTCTGAACGCTAAAGTTGACCAGCTGAGCAACGACGTGAACGCAATCCGTTCTGACGTGCAGGCTGCTAAAGATGACGCAGCTCGTGCTAACCAGCGTCTGGACAACCAGGCTCACTCTTACCGTAAGTAAGAGTTCTGGTATTAAAAATGGCGCCCATGTGGCGCCATTTTTTTTGCCCTCGTTTTGCCGCCTGGCTACGGCGGCGATTGTCAGGTTCAGGGTGTCGCCTGCGCGCTCTGCGTCTGCTCTGACACTGCCTCAGATGGTTTTGTCACCGCCTCCCCGCTCGACACCAGCACCGGCATGCCGGAACGACGCTCCAGCGCCGCTTTGATCAGCGCGCTGTCGCTCTGTGGACTCTTGATAAACTTCTTCATCGCTGGGCTGAGCGCTATCGGCATGGTTTGTGGGTCATCTTTATCGCTGTGTGACAGCGGCTGATGCACTTCGATATAGCGCTTGCCATCCGGCTCAACGGCATACTTCACCGGCTGGTTAATCACCTGCACGCGCGTGCCTTTCGGCACGCTGTTGAACAGCGCTTCGATATCCTGCGGACGCAGACGTATGCAGCCGGAGCTGACGCGCATACCGATGCCGAAATCGGCGTTAGTGCCGTGGATCAGATAGTTGCCGCTGCCGCGCGCCAGACGCAGCGCAAAGAGCCCCATCGGGTTTTCCGGGCCAGCAGGCACCACCGCTGGCAGCGTGATGCCATCTTTAGCGTAGCGCTTGCGGATATTGACGGTTGGCGTCCAGGTTGGATTCGGTATCTTCTGGCTGATGCTGGTCACCATCACCGGCGTCGCGGCGCCAAGCTGACCGATGCCGATGGGATAGACGATAACGCTGTCTTCGCCTTTGGGGTAGTAGTAGAGGCGCAGTTCGGCCAGGTTCACCACAATCCCTTCGCGCGGCGTATCCGGCAGCAGCATCTGCTGCGGCACCACCAATTGCGTGCCCGCCTTCGGCAGCCAGGGATCGGTGCCTGGATTCGCCTCCAGCATGCTCAGCAGGCCAATCTGGTACTTCGCCGCAATCGCTTCAAGAGGACGTTTGTCGTCGGGAACGGTGGTTAGCTGATTTTCGCCGATAAGGCGGCTGTCGGCGGCAGGAAGCGGGTATTCCGTGGAGAAAGCCGGCGCGGCAAGTCCAACGCTTAGCAGCAGCGCACCGGCGAAACGTAAGGCTGATTTCATGCAATCTTCTCTTTCAGATAAAAAACAGACGCCTGTTGGCGTCTGCTAGTTTAACTCAGAGGAGATTTTGAGCGTTATGGCGAATTGCCCGAATCATCGCCTCAAGGCCCTGCGACCGCGACGGCGTCAGATGCTGGGTTAACGCCAGCTCAGCGAACCAGTGCCGCACGTCCAGCGCGACGATATCGGCTGCCGTCAGGTTTTGATACAGACTAAATACCACTGCAATCAATCCCTTAACGATAGCGGCGTCGCTGTCCCCTTCAAACGCCAGGGTGCCGTCGCTCTGCGGCGTCATCTTAATCCAGACCTGGCTCTGGCAGCCGGAAATCACGTTTTCCGGCTGATGCAGGCTTTCAGATGATTCTGGAAGTTTTGCGCCCAGCTCGATGATGTAGAGGTACTTCTCTTCCCAGTTGGCGCAACGGTTAAAGTTGCGCACCAGTTTCTCTTTATCTGGCAACGTGGCCATGACTGACTCCTGAACTCTGCTCAACCGCCCAGCAAACGATGAATACGGGTCAAACCCGCCGCCAGACGATCGGCCTCTTCTTCGCTGTTGTAGAAGGCGAACGAAGCGCGGCACATCGCCGGCACGGCGAAATGGCGCATCAACGGCATGGCGCAGTGGTGGCCAGTGCGGATAGCGATACCGTATTGATCGAGGAAGCTGCCGACGTCGTAGGCGTGATGCTTGCCCAGATTAAACGCGATGACGCCTGCGCGATCCTGCGGGCCGTAAATCACCAGATCGGGCACTGAGGCGAGCTTGTCGAGCGCGTAGCGCATCAGCGCCTGTTCACGCTGCTGAATCGCCTCAAAACCGATCTCTTCGACATAGCGCAGCGCCGCGCCGAAGCCGATAATGCCGCCGGTATTAGGCGTGCCCGCTTCGAAACGCCAGGGCGCTTTGTTCCAGGTGGTGCCGACAGGCAGCACCACCTGATCGATCATCGAGCCGCCGCCTTCCCAGGGCGGCATCTCGTCGAGCAGCGCTTTGCGCCCGTAGAGAATGCCGACGCCGTTAGGGCCGTAAATTTTGTGGCTGGAGAAGACGTAGAAATCGCAGCCGATATCCTGCACGTCAACCTTGCCATGCATGACCGCCTGCGCACCGTCCACCAGCGTCACCAGCCCGGCGGCTTTCGCCTGCGCCACCAGCGCTTTGACCGGGTTTACGGTGCCGAGCACGTTGGAGACGTGCGTCACCGCCAGCAGGCGCGTACGGCTGTCAATCAGCCCTGCCAGCGCGTCGATGGCCAGCTCGCCACTGCTGTTCAGCGGCAGCACGCGGATCTCTGCGCCGGTGCGCTGCGCCACCATCTGCCACGGCACGATATTGGCGTGGTGCTCCATCTCGGTGATGATCAGGTTGTCACCGGCCTGCAGCTGGCTTGCGCCCCAGCTGTTTGCCACCAGGTTGATGCCCTCGGTGGTGCCTTTGACAAACACAATCTCTTCCGGCGAGGAGGCGTTAAGAAAACGCGCCGCCTGCAGGCGGACGTTTTCCATATCGGTGGTGGCCTGCGCGCTCAGGCTGTGAATGCCGCGGTGCACCGCCGCATAGCCATACTGATAAAAATGACTTTCGGCGTTAATCACCGCCAGCGGACGCTGGGCGCTGGCCGCGCTGTCAAGGTAGGCCAGCGGATGACCGTTGACCTCACGCTTCAGGATCGGGAAGTCGGCCCTGATACGTTCGAGATCGAAGTTCATCATGAGGCATCTCCAGGGAAACGCGCCGCGATGCGTTGCAGAACCGCCTGACGCAGCGTCTCATCATCCAGCGCTTCGGTCAGTTCGGCCGCAAAAGCGTGAATAATCATCTGCTGCGCCGCCTCTTCTGCAATGCCGCGCGAACGCAGGTAGAACATCTGCTCATCATCAATGCGGCCGATGGTCGCGCCGTGGCTGCACTTCACGTCGTCCGCATAGATTTCCAGCTGCGGCTTGGTGTCCACTTCCGCCAGACGACCCAGCAACAGGTTGTTGTTGGTCATCTGCCCGTCAGTTTTCAGCGCGTGCTGCGCCACTTTGATGTGGCCGTTAAATACCGCGCGGCCTTTGTCGCGCGAGATGGTTTTATGCAGCTGACGGCTCAGGCAGTGGCCTTTGTTATGCTCCAGATAGCTGCGGGTATCCGCCACTTCCGAATTCATCGGCAGCACCAGGCTGTTCAGCGACAGCTGGGTGTTCTCACCGTTGAGCTGCACGCTGGTGTTGTGACGAGAGAGGCCCGCGCCCAGCAGGAAGCTGGTGCTGCTTACCTGCGCATCGCGACCGATAACGATATCGTTATGGGCGAAGTGGTAGCTGCTGCTCTCTTCAAACGCCAACTTGATATGTTTCAGCTGGGCATTGTCGCCGACCGCGAAGGTAAAGCGCGCGCCGGTAAAGTGCTGTGCGCCGTCCAGGGTGACGTAATGCTCGATAACCTGCGCCTGCGCGCTCTCTTCCAGCTCGAAATGGTGGCGATGATGCACGGTGTTGAGCGCATCCGCCTGGCCGCTGGTGATATGCAGCAGGTAGAGCGGACGCGCCGCCGCCTTGCCGCGTGCCAGGCGAATCGAGGTGACCTCTTCCGCCAGGCTTTCGGTCAGATGCAGAAAGACTTCCGGCTGCACCGGCGCCGGCAGCGGGCGGCGCTCGGCGGCGCGGCTATGCTGAACGGCGAAGAGTTCTGTATCGGCCGGGCTCAGCGACGGCTGAAACTGACCGTCGACGAACACCAGGCGGATCGCGTCCAGCGGCAGCGCCAGCGCGTCGACCTGCGCCTGACTCAGGCTTTTCGCCTGCGGCAGCGCAAACTGGTGGGCCAGCAGCCCATCCAGCGCGGTATATTTCCAGTTTTCATGCTTACGCGTCGGCAGACCGACGCGCATCAGCTGTTGCCAGTGCTGCTGAGCCTGCAGCGAGCGAGACTCGCCGCGCGATTCAAACAGATGATGCCACTGCTGCAGGGCGTTATCACTCTTCGTCGGTAAGCCAGCCATAGCCTTGCTCCTCCAGCTGTTTCACCAGCGTAAAGTCGCCTGATTTGACGATCTTACCTTTGTACAGCACGTGCACGAAGTCTGGCTTGATGTAGTCCAGAATACGCTGATAGTGGGTCACGATGATAAAGGCGCGCTTTTCGTCGCGCAGGCTGTTGACTCCTTCCGCGACGATCTTCAGCGCATCGATATCGAGACCGGAATCGGTTTCATCAAGGATGCACAGCTCCGGCTCCAGCGCCGCCATCTGCAGGATGTCGTTGCGTTTCTTTTCGCCGCCGGAGAAGCCGACGTTGACCGAACGGGTCAGCAGATCTTCCGGCATCTTCAACAGGTGGATCTTGTCTTCGATAAAGTCCTGGAAGTCGAAACGATCCAGCTCTTCTTTGCCGCGATATTTGCGCACCGCGTTGACCGCAGTCTGCAGGAAGAACTGGTTGCTGACGCCCGGGATCTCGACCGGATACTGAAACGCCATAAAGATGCCTTCGCCCGCGCGGTCTTCCGGGTCAAGCTCCAGCAGATCCTTGCCTTTAAAGCTCACGGAACCGCCGGTGATTTCGTAATCTTCACGGCCAGCCAGCGTGGCAGAGAGTGTGCTTTTGCCTGAGCCGTTCGGGCCCATAATGGCGTGCACTTCGCCCGGTTTCACTTCGAGGTTAAGACCGCGCAGAATCTCTTTGTCTTCAACGCTAACCTGTAAATCTTTAATGCTTAACATACTTATTCCTTCACATTGCTTCCGGCAACGCGTGTGACGGCATCAGCCCACACTGTGCTCAAGGCTGATGGCTAACAGTTTTTGCGCTTCCACGGCAAATTCCAGTGGCAGCTCAGAGAAAACGTCTTTACAGAAGCCGTTAACGATCATGGAGATCGCATCTTCTTCGCTGATACCGCGCTGGAGGCAGTAAAACAGCTGATCTTCGCCGATGCGTGAGGTGGTCGCCTCATGTTCCAGCTGAGCGGTGTTGTTGCGGGTCTCGACATACGGGAAGGTATGCGCGCCGCAATCGGGGCCGATCAGCATTGAGTCGCACTGGGTAAAGTTACGCGCGTTGGTCGCGGTCGGCATGATTTTCACCAGGCCGCGATAGGTGTTCTGGCTCTTACCGGCCGAGATACCTTTGGAGATGATGGTCGATTTGGTGTTTTTACCAATGTGGATCATCTTGGTGCCGGTATCTGCCTGCTGACGGCCGCTGGTCAGCGCTACCGAGTAGAACTCGCCGATAGAGTTATCGCCGCGCAGGATGCAGCTCGGGTATTTCCAGGTAATGGCAGAGCCGGTCTCGGACTGCGTCCAGGACATTTTGCTGTTCTCGCCTTCACACAGCGCGCGCTTGGTGACGAAGTTGAGAATGCCGCCTTCGCCTTCGCCGCCTGGGAACCAGTTCTGCACAGTGGAGTACTTCACTTCCGCGTTTTTATGAATAATGACTTCCACCACCGCCGCATGCAGCTGATAGGTGTCGCGCACCGGCGCGGAACAGCCTTCGATGTAGCTGACGTAGCTCTCTTCGTCGGCAATCAGAATGGTGCGTTCGAACTGACCGGTTTTCGCCGCGTTGATGCGGAAATAGGTCGACAGCTCCATCGGGCAGCGCACCCCTTTCGGGATATAGACGAAGGTGCCGTCGGAGGCTACGGCGGAGTTCAGCGCCGCAAAGAAGTTGTCGTTGGCCGGCACGACGGTGCCGAGATACTTCTGCACCAGCTCAGGATGTTCCTGAATCGCTTCGCCGAACGAGCAGAAAATAATGCCCTGCTCTGCCAGCTTGCCGCGATAGGTCGTAGCAACGGAAACAGAGTCGAAAATCGCATCGACCGCCACTTCGCGTCCTTCGCGCACCGGCACGCCCAGCTGATCGAACGCCTTCTCAACTTCCTGCGTCAGATAGGTGTTGGTCTCTTCGATGCCCGAGGACTGCAGCGCGCCCGGCTCAGAGGCGCAGCTATCGTCGCAGTTGCCGCATGACGGCGCCGAGTAATAGCTGTAATCCTGATAATCCAGTTTGTCGTAATGCGCTTTCAGCCAGTGCGGCTCTTCCATTTCGAGCCAGGCGCGAAAGGCTTTAAGACGAAACTCCAGCATCCACTCTGGCTCGTTACGTTTAGCCGAGATCGCGCGCACCACATCTTCGTTGATGCCGTGCGCCATTTCGTCGGTTTGCAACTGGGTAAAGAAGCCCTCTTTGTAGTTGAGCTTGCCTTCCCACATTTGTACATCGTCAGATGTTTCGCTGTGTCGTGACATATTTCACTTACTCGACGCCAAAGCTTTCACCGCACCCGCAGGCGTGTTGAGCTTTAGGGTTATTGAATTTAAAAATCTGGTTCAGGCCTTCGCGGACATAATCTACTTCCGTACCGTCGATAAACGGCATCGCCTGGAGCGGCACGTAAAGCGTTGCGCCGTTATGGGTAAACTGCAGGTCGTCGTCGGCAGGCGTTTTCACCAGATCCATAACGTAACCAAAACCGGCACAGCCGGATTGCTTCACGCCCAGATGCAGACCTTTTACTTCAGGATCTTGCGCCACCAGGCTAAGAATTTGCTTTGCCGCGGAATCAGTCAGCGTGACCCCTTTCCAGACGAAATCATCAGGAGAGAACGTTGCTGCATTTACAGATGCCATGTTGTTACCTCGTAAGTCCGGACCTTTTCAGGCTATTCCCCTATGGTAAGGATCTGGGCGATCACTTCAACCTCTTGTTTTGCAGGGATAATCATCTTGTGCTCTTTTTAATCACTGCTTTATTAAGCATAGCTGCTTCACAGCCCTTTGCGGCGAGCGCGCGCGCGCCAAAATCTATGACCTAACCTGTTAAAAATACGTAAAATTTTTTTCGGCCAGTTATTAATAATTTCTTATTGATAGGTTACGCCTTTATCACATGTGCAGAAATTGTTCTTGCCGATTTTATTAACAGGCTAAGTAAATCGTGAAAATTTTCGCACGGCGCAATTGCAATCCGCATCCAGTTGAATATGATAATTATTATCATTCAATATTTGAGGTGGCGCCCATGACGCTCTCAGTTTCTGCCTGGCTACAACGCAAAATCGACGATTACAGGTTTTCCGTACGCGATATCACCGTTGACTTCTACCTGGCGCAGGCAAAGCTGAACCGGGCCGACGCGACTATTCATCAGCTGCGCCAGTTCAACGACACCTGTCTGGATATGGCTGAAATCTGCCAAATCAACGGGGACGATCACAGTTATCTGCACGCCATGGGCAAACTGCATCATCGGCTGGTGCAGGAAATGGGCAACAGCGAGCGCGACAGGCTGTTCCGCATCCAGGCTTATCAACTAGCGCGCCTTTCACTCACTCAGCTGTGCCATCAGCTGACGCTGGCTGGAGAGTGGGACAAAGCCACCGCGCTGCAAAGCGACTTTGTACGCCATGCGGGCTGGATATTCTAATCCAGCCGCCTCGTGACGTCGCGCACAATTTCATTACATCAGGGTTAATAGCGCCTGAAGTGGATGGCGCATGCCGTTGCCTTCCAGCCGCTTAACCTGGCTGCGGCAGGAGAAGCCGGTCGCCAGGCAGCGCTGGCGCGGCAATTTCTGCAGCTGCGGATGCCACGACAGCCCATAGATCCCCAGCGAGTTATCAAGATTCTTGCTTTCATGGCCGTAGGTGCCCGCCATGCCGCAGCAGCCGACATTAACACTCTCCAGCCGCGCGCCGAAGCGCGCGAAAATATCCTGCCACTGGTTTGGCGTGTTGGGCAACGCCGTCACTTCGGTACAGTGCGCGAACAGATACCAGCTCTCCCCGCTGCCCGGCGTCGCTTCGCGCGTGCTGACCACTTCGCGCAGCCACTCATGCACCAGCTGAACGTGAAAGTCGCCGCGCTTGTCGCCGAGCGTCTGCCTGTATTCATCGCGATAGCAGAGCACCGTTGCCGGATCGACACCGACCATCGGCATACCGAGCCTGGCGACCCGATTAAGGAAGTCGGCGGTTTTGCCAGCGGTGCGCGCAAAGCGCTGCAGAAAGCCTTTAACGTGCTGCGCCTTGCCGTTCGGCATAAAGGGCAGCAGCACCGGCCGCAGACCCAGCTTTTCGATCAGGCGAATAAAGTCAGCGATCAGCTGCGCCTCGTAGAAGCTGGTAAAGGGGTCCTGCACCACCAGCACCGTTTCGGCGCGCTGTTCGGGGCTTAGCGCCTCAAGTTTCTCCAGCGTCATGCCCATTGCCGGATGGCCGCTCAGCTCCTGCTTCAGCGAAGGGGACGACAGCAGTGGCAGATCGACCATACCGATATGGGTTTTGCTTAGCTCGCGCACCCAGGGCTGGCGCAGAAAGAAGTTGAACGCCCTGGGCGCTTTTGCCATCAGCGGCGCATAGCCCTCGACCGCCGCTACCAGATGGTCGCTTACCGGACGCAGATAGCGCGTATGGTAGAGCTGCAAAAAGCGGGCGCGAAAATCGGGCACGTCAATTTTGATCGGGCACTGGGTCGAGCAGGCTTTACAGGCGAGACAGCCGGACATCGCCTCATGCACCTCGTGGGAGAAATCATATTCGCCTTTGCTGGCGTGCCAGCTGTTGCGCACGCGGCCAATCAGGGCGCGCAGCGACAGGCTGTTTTCCGGCAGCTGCTTTTCAAGCTGCTGCGGATCGACCCCCTGCTCCGCCAGCAGGCGCAGCCATTCGCGCGTGAGGGTGGCGCGTCCTTTCGGCGAATGGATGCGGTTACGGGTAATCTTCATGGAGGGACACATCGGGCTGCGCGCATCGAAATTGAAGCAGAGGCCATTGCCGTTGCACTCCATCGCGCCGCGCCACTCGCTGCGTACCGATAGCGGAATCTGGCGGTCATAGCGGCCACGCGTCGTCGCGTCGACCTGCATCATCGGCTCGTTGCTGTCGATGGGGGTACAGATCTTGCCGGGATTCATACGGTTGTCGGGATCGAACGCCGCCTTGATGCGCCGCAGCTCGTTGAACAGCGTTTCGCCGAAGAATGCCGGGCTGTACTGGGCGCGAAAGCCTTTGCCGTGTTCGCCCCAGAGCAGTCCGCCGTAGCGCGCGGTCAGCGCTACCACCTCATCCGACAAGGTTTTCATCAGCATCTCCTGCTGCGGATCGCACATGTCCAGCGCTGGACGCACGTGCAGCACCCCCGCGTCAACGTGGCCAAACATGCCGTAGCTCAGGCCATGGCTGTCGAGCAGCGCGCGAAACTCGACGATATAGTCGGCAAGGTGCTCTGGCGGCACCGCGGTATCCTCGACAAAGGGGATGGGCTTGGCGCGCCCTTTGGCGTTGCCCAGCAGGCCAACCGCCTTTTTCCGCATATTATAGATGCGCTCAATGCCGACGAGGTCCTCACAGAGCTGATAGCCGATTACGCCACCCTGTCGCTGCGCCATCAGGCTCTCCAGCCGCGCACAGAGCGAGGCGACCTGCTGCTCGATCAGCGCGCCGTCGTCCCCGGCGAATTCAACGATATTGAGGCCGAGCATCTCTTTGTCCGGCACGTCGGTAATTAGCTCGCGCACCGAATGCCAGACGATATCTTCCCGCGCCAGGTTAAGGACTTTGGAATCCACCGTTTCAACCGACAGCGCTTTCGCCTCGACCATAAAGGGCGCGTTGCGCAGTGCGGAGTCGAAAGAGTCATATTTGATGTTCACCAGCCGACGCACTTTGGGGACAGGCGTGATATTGAGCCGCGCCTCGGTGATAAAGGCCAGCGTCCCCTCCGCGCCGCACAGCAGGCGCGTCAGATCGAAGGTCTGCATATCATCGCTGAAGACGTGACGCAGATCGTAGCCGGTGAGGAAGCGGTTTAGCTTCGGAAATTTTTCCAGAATCAGCGCACGCTGCTCGCGGCATCGCGTCAGCACCTGCTGATAGATGCGCCCTTCCGGCGTCGCGGTCTGCGCCAGCGTCTCCGCCAGCGCGGCGGCCATTGGCCGGGTATCAAGAATATCGCCGCCGAGCAGCACCGCGCGTAGTCCCAGCACATGATCGGAGGTTTTACCGTAGACCAGCGAGCCCTGGCCCGAGGCGTCGGTATTGATCATCCCGCCCAGCGTCGCACGGTTGCTGGTGGAGAGCTCCGGCGAGAAGAAAAAGCCGTAGGGCTTAAGCCAGGCGTTAAGCTGGTCTTTGACCACGCCCGCCTCGACGCGCACCCAACCCTGTTCAAGGTTAATCTCCAGGATGCGGTTCATATGGCGTGACATGTCCACCACGATGCCCTGATTCAGAGACTGGCCGTTGGTGCCGGTTCCGCCGCCGCGCGGCGTAAAGATCAGCTCGTTAAAGCGCGCCTCGCCCGCCAGGCGCGCAATCAGCGCGACGTCGGCGGTGGAGCGCGGAAAGAGTACCGCGTCCGGCAGCAGCTGATAGATGCTGTTGTCGGTGGACATTAACAGACGGTCGGCGTAGCTGGTGGCGGTGTCGCCAGTGAAGCCCTGCGCCTTGAGCGCGTCGAGGAATGTCAGCACCCGTTGAACGAGGCCGGGCGCCTGAGAAATCTGTGGGATCATTATTGGGAGACCAGATGTTGTAAACGTTTGCGTTGCTTGTTTTGTCTGAACGTTCCGTTTTAACACATTTTTTTCGCGCTCGCTGTTTTTTCAGAAGAGGGAAAAACCGCCTCTTTCGCCTCTGTCTAAAGGGGCCAAAATAGCTCATCATTAAGCCGGGCCTGATTGCCCCCTAATGAAGGATTATTTGAGGTCGTTGTCTCTTATGAAAAACCTGCACCGCACCACGGATATGCCGCAGCGGCTCTTTACGCTGCTCTTTATCCTGCTGATGATCGTCGCCTGCATCTGGATAGTTCAGCCATTTATACTGGGTTTCGCCTGGGCGAGCATGGTGGTGATCGCCACCTGGCCGCTGATGCTGCGCGTGCAGCGCCTGCTGTGGAACCGGCGTTCGCTAGCGGTCATCGTGATGACGCTGCTGCTGTTGCTGCTGTTTATTATTCCTATCGCACTGCTGGTCAACAGCCTTATCGACAATAGCGCGCCTGTTATCGCCTGGGCGACGCAGGGTCATATGGAGATGCCGTCGCTGCTGTGGCTGAATGATATTCCGGCCATCGGCGATAAACTCTTCTCCAGCTACCATAAGCTGGTGGCGGGCGGCGGATCCGCCATCATGGCGAAACTGCAGCCCTACGTGGGTCGCACCACCGGCTTCTTTGTCGCGCAGGCGGGCCACTTTGGCCGGCTGATGATCCATCTCGGCGTGATGCTGCTGTTCAGCGCCCTGCTGTTCTGGCGTGGCGAACAGGCGGCGCAGGGCATCCGCCACTTCGCCTTTCGTATGGCGGGCCGACGCGGCGACGCGACGGTGCTACTGGCCGGTCAGGCGATCCGCGCCGTGGCGCTCGGCGTGGTGGTAACCGCACTGGTACAGGGCGTGCTGGGCGGCATCGGCCTCGCGCTCTCAGGCATCCCCTACGCCACGCTGCTCACCGTGCTGATGATCCTCTGCTGTCTGGTGCAGATAGGGCCGCTTATCGTGCTGGTCCCCGCCATTATCTGGCTCTACTGGAGCGGCGACACCACCTGGGGCACGGTGTTGCTCATCTGGAGCTGCGTGGTCGGCACGCTGGACAACGTGCTGCGCCCGATGCTGATCCGCATGGGCGCCGATTTGCCGATGATCCTGATCCTCTCCGGCGTGATCGGCGGACTGGTCGCCTTCGGTCTGATTGGGCTCTTTATCGGTCCTGTCGTGCTGGCGGTCTCATACCGACTGGTCTCCGTCTGGATGCATGAGGCCCCGCCGCCGCCAGAAGGCGATCTCGCCAGCGTGGTCGAGATTCTGTCCGATCACGACGAAGAGCATCTGCCTTCCTGAAACCAGGCTCAGGGCGGTTAATCGCCCTGACTTATTTGCGCAACGTTAATATTTTTTTTCATTAGCAGTTTTTAAGAAAAAACGCAGTTTTCAGCCATGAGGCCGCATATCAGCGTCCAATAGTTTATTTTTCACACTGGTTTACCTCGATTTTGCTGATAAACAGGTGACAAAAGTTTACTGGCTTTAAACTAATAAGAGGATTCTTAAAGACGCAGAACCGCGCGATGAATAACATGATTCCTAAGTCTGAAATCAACCTACTGATTTTTAAACAACCTTTTTCCCCTGAGTAAAGTGAAGAATTGCTGTGTGTAGTCTTTGCCCATCCCCTGTGATGGGCTTTTTTTTGGCCCAAAGAAAGTAAAAAGGCCAGCAAAGCTGGCCTTCAGGCACTAATTTACCTCATTAATCATGCGCTTTTGCTTAACTCAGCCAGGGATATCCAGGTTTCTACCACGGTATCTGGATTAAGTGACAGGCTGTCGATCCCCTCTTCCATCAGCCAAGCCGCAAAGTCCTGATGATCGGATGGCCCCTGGCCGCAGATGCCGACATATTTGCCCTGCCTTTTCGCGGCCTGAATCGCCATCGACAGCAGCGCTTTTACTGCCTCGTTGCGCTCGTCAAACAGCGCCGACACCACGCCTGAATCGCGATCCAGCCCCAGCGCCAGCTGCGTCATATCATTCGAGCCGATTGAGAAGCCGTCGAAATGCTCAAGGAACTGATCGGCCAGCAGGGCGTTGGAAGGAATTTCGCACATCATAATGATTTTCAGGCCGTTCTCGCCGCGCTTCAGGCCCTGACGTTCCAGCTCTTCAACCACGGCCTGCGCCTGCGCCACGGTGCGCACAAAGGGCACCATGATTTCAACGTTGGTCAGCCCCATGTCGTTGCGCACGCGCTTCACCGCTTCGCACTCCAGCGCGAAGCAGTCGCGGAAGCTGTCCGCCACATAGCGCCCGGCGCCGCGGAAGCCCAGCATTGGGTTCTCTTCTTCCGGCTCGTAGCGCTCTCCGCCGACCAGATTGGCGTACTCGTTCGATTTGAAGTCCGACAGGCGCACAATCACCCGTTTTGGCGCGAAGGCGGCGCCGAGGGTGGCGATCCCTTCCGTCAGGCGTGCGATATAGAACTCGACCGGGCTGTCGAAGCCCTTCATCATGCCGCGGATCTGCTGCTGCAGTTCCGGGGTCTGCTGGTCAAACTCCAGCAGCGCTTTCGGGTGCACACCAATCATGCGGTTGATGATGAACTCCAGACGCGCGAGGCCGACGCCTTCGTTTGGCAGGCAGGCAAAATCGAATGCGCGGTCAGGGTTGCCGACGTTCATCATAATCTTCAGCGGCAGCGCCGGCATTTCGTCTACCTGCGAGCTGGTGACGTCGAAATCGATCAGATCGCTATAGACATAGCCGGTGTCGCCCTCGGCGCAGGAGACGGTCACTTTGTTGCCGTCCTGCAGGCGATCGGTGGCGTCGCCGCAGCCCACCACGGCCGGGATGCCCAGCTCGCGCGCGATAATCGCCGCGTGACAGGTACGCCCGCCGCGGTTAGTCACGATCGCCGAGGCTTTCTTCATGATCGGCTCCCAGTCAGGGTCGGTCATATCGGTGACCAGCACGTCGCCTTTTTCAATGCGGTTCATTTCGCTGATATCGTGGATGACTTTGACTTCGCCCGCACCGATGCGATGGCCGATAGCGCGGCCTTCCACTACCACGCTGCCTGTACCCTGCAGGTTATAACGCTCCATCACCTGTCCGTTGGAGCGCACGGTTTCCGGACGCGCCTGTACGATAAAGAGCTTGCCGGTATGGCCATCTTTGGCCCACTCGATATCCATCGGGCGCTTGTAGTGCTGCTCGATCAGCACCGCCTGACGCGCCAGCGCCTGGACCTCCTCATCGGTCAGCGAGAAGCGGTCGCGTTCGCTTTCCGGCACGTCTTCGATACGCACCTGCTCGCCGTGCGACTGCGAATCGGCATAGACCATACGCACCTTTTTCGAGCCCATATTGCGGCGCACAATCGCCGGGCGATCGGCGGCCAGCGTCGGCTTGTGCACGTAAAACTCGTCGGGATTGACCGCTCCCTGCACCACCATTTCGCCAAGACCGAAGGCGGAAGTGATAAACACCACCTGATCGAAGCCCGATTCGGTATCGATGGTAAACATCACGCCCGAAGAGGCGAGATCGGAGCGCACCATGCGCTGAACGCCCGCCGACAGCGCGACGCCGCGATGGTCATAGCCCTGATGCACGCGGTAGGAGATGGCGCGATCGTTAAACAGCGAGGCGTAAACGTGCTTCACGGCGACGATTACCGCGTCATAGCCCTGCACGTTAAGAAAGGTTTCCTGCTGGCCGGCGAAGGAGGCGTCCGGCATATCTTCCGCCGTGGCGGAAGAGCGTACGGCAAATGATGCCTCGGCATCGTCTGCGGAGAGCTGCTCATAAGCCTCGCAAATAGCCGTTTCCAGTTCAGGCTGAAACGGGGTATCCACGACCCACTGACGGATCTGTTTGCCGGCTTTCGCCAGCTCATTGATATCGTCGATATTAGTCTTGTCCAGTAAATCGTAAATGCGCTGGTTGAGGCCGCTCTGCTCGAGGAACTGATTAAAGGCATAAGAGGTGGTCGCATAGCCGTTAGGAACGGATACGCCCAGCGACGATAAATTCGTAATCATTTCACCCAGAGAAGCATTTTTGCCTCCCACGCGATCGACATCGTGCATACCAAGCTGGTTATACCAGAGCACTAACGGCTGTTCGCCTGTAATGGACATCGAGATTATCCTTTTTAAGAATGAATGGGCACATGGAAAATTTAGCTATTCGCAAAATTAGCCTGGCACAATGCGCAATTAATGACTAAGTGTTGAATCGTTAAAGCGCGCAATAAATAGCACTTTAAGAATTATTCCGATAATTACGCCAGGTTGCGCAAATTCGCTATTTCCCGCTAAGACTATGATGTTGTTTGTTTTCGCTATCTATCATTGGCTTATCTGCTCTTTTTGTTGCGCAACAATCTGCTACGTTATTTCCCTGCCGCAGGCGGCAATAGCGGGTAAAGCGAAGTTAAAACGCCATTTCATTATTTAGCAGCGCCTCTTTTCGCCACCCAGGAGAGAAAAATGAAAAGTTCACATAATTCAGACATGGATTTTTTATTTTGTTTTGAGCGCTAATTAAAGCTGCTAACCTGATGCTATCTCTCTTTGCATAAGGTAAAGGCCATGAGCAGCGAAAGAAGCGTTTTCTATATTTCCGACGGCACCGCGATTACCGCAGAGGTGCTTGGCCACGCGGTGCTGTCGCAGTTTCCGGTGGGCTTCAATAGCCTGACGCTGCCGTTTGTCGAGAATGTGCAGCGCGCCCAGGCGGTGAAGGCGCAGATCAACGCGCTCTATCAGAAAAGCGGCGTGCGTCCGCTGGTGTTTTTCTCTATCGTCACGCCGGAAGTCCGCGACATCATTATGCAGAGCGAGGGCTTCTGTCAGGATATCGTGCAGGCGCTGGTGGCGCCGCTACAGGAGGAGCTGGGCATGGCGCCCGCCCCGGTGGCGCACCGCACCCACGGTCTCGACGCCAGCAACCTCGGCAAGTACGATGCGCGCATTGCCGCCATTGACTATACCCTGGCGCACGACGACGGCATCTCACTGCGCGGGCTGGAAGATGCGCAGGTGATCCTGCTGGGCGTATCGCGCTGCGGCAAAACGCCGACCAGCCTCTACCTGGCAATGCAGTTCGGCATCCGCGCCGCCAACTACCCTTTTATCGCCGATGATATGGATAACCTTAAGCTGCCCGCGGCCCTGCGCCCCTTCCAGAACAAGCTGTTTGGCCTGACCATCGATCCCGAGCGGCTTGCCGCCATTCGCCAGGAGCGGGCGGAAAATACCCGCTACGCCTCTATGCGCCAGTGCCGGCTTGAAGTCGGCGAGGTCGAAGCGCTGTTTCGCACCCACCAGATCCGTTACCTCAACAGCACCAACTATTCGGTCGAAGAGATCGCCACTAAAATTCTCGACATCATGGGCCTCACGCGCCGCATGTACTGAGGTACCGGCGGCGGCGTTTTTGTAAAGCGCCGCTGCCGTCGCGCAAAATATCTTTTCAGTTTATAGGCTTGCATTCGCAAACTAATAATTTATTGTGATCATCATCACTTCCCGGTATGTCACCGCTGCGAAGAAAAAGCTTTCGAGACGCCCATGAATAAAACTGATGAACTGCGTACGGCACGCATCGGCAGCCTGATTACGCCTGCCGCGTTAGCCGCCGAACACCCTCTCTCCGCCGAGGTGGCGGATAACGTCACGCGCGCGCGCCAGCGCATCGCCCGTATTCTTACCGGCGAGGATCCGCGCCTGCTGGTGATTATCGGCCCCTGCTCGCTGCATGACCCGCGCGCGGCGCTCGACTACGCCCAGCGGCTGAATGCGCTGCGCGAGCGCTATGCCGACCGGCTGGAAATCGTGATGCGCACCTATTTCGAAAAACCGCGCACCGTGGTGGGCTGGAAAGGCCTGATCTCCGATCCCGACCTGGACGGCAGCTTCAACGTTAACCGCGGCATCGGCCTGGCGCGTCAGATCCTGCTCGATATCAATCGTCTGGGTTTGCCTACCGCGACAGAATTTCTCGATATGGTCACCGGCCAGTTTATCGCCGATTTAATTAGCTGGGGCGCGATTGGCGCCCGCACCACCGAGAGCCAAATCCACCGCGAGATGGCCTCTGCGCTCTCCTGCCCAGTGGGCTTCAAGAACGGCACCGACGGCAACGTGCGCATCGCGGTGGACGCGATTCGCGCCTCGCGCGCCAGCCATATGTTTTTGTCCCCCGATAAAGATGGCCAGATGACGATTTACCAGACCAGCGGCAATCCGCACGGCCATGTGATCCTGCGCGGCGGCAAAGCGCCTAACTATCACGCCGACGACGTGGCCGCCGCGGCCGCCAGCCTGCGCGAATTTAACCTGCCGGAACAGCTGGTGATCGATTTCAGCCACGGCAATTGCCTGAAGCAGCATCGTCGTCAGAAAGAGGTAGCGGCCGAGGTGGCGCAGCAGATCCGCGCTGGCTCGCGCGCGGTCGCGGGCGTCATGATCGAAAGCTTTATCGAAGAGGGAAATCAGAAGGTGGTCGCGGGCGAGCCGCTGGTTTACGGCCAGTCGATTACCGATCCCTGCCTCGGCTGGCAGGACAGCGAAGCGGTGCTGTCGCTGCTGGCCGAGGCGGTGAACAGCCGCTTCTGAGCCGTTAGCTGGAGCAGCTCACCTCCAGCGATTTCCCCCAGTCTGGCGGCCGCTGACGATACTCAGCGGCCGTTTCGTCGCTAAAGGGTTGCTGCAGCGCCTGGTGCAGCCGCGCCAGCGCCCCGCTCTCGCCCTTTTCCGCCTCGTCGATCGCCTGCTGCGCCAGATAGTTGCGCAGCACCAGCGCCGGATTAGCGGCCTTCATCTGCTGCTGACGCGTCTCATCCTCTACCCCTTCCTGCAGCAAGCGCGCGCGATAGCGCTGATACCAGCGGTCGAAGGCGTCGCGATCCATAAATTCGTCGCGCAGCGGCGAGCGCGCCTCCTGCTGCTGCGTGTCGCTCAGCAGGCGGAATGTCAGGGTGTAGTCGCTGCGCTCCTGGGTCATCAGCGACAGAAGTTCCACCAGCAGGTCGTTGTCGCCGCCGTCGGGCTGGCTAAAGCCCAGTTTCGCCCGCATACGCTCGCCCCAGACGCGCATCAGCTCTGGCTCGTAGCGGCTCAGCGCCTGCTTAAGCTGGTCGACGCTCAGCAGGCCAGAAAGCGCATGCGCCAGCCGGTTAAGGTTCCACAGGCCGATCATCGGCTGATTTTCGAAGCTGTAGCGCCCCTGATAATCGCTGTGGTTGCAGATAAAGCCGGGCTGATAGTCATCCAGGAAACCGTACGGGCCGTAATCGATCGTCAGCCCCAGCAGCGACATGTTATCGGTGTTCATCACGCCGTGCGCAAAACCCACGCTTTGCCACTGGGCGATCAGGCGCGCGGTACGCTCGACGACGTCGGTAAACCATAAAGCATATTTATCCGCTTCATTGACCAGATGCGGCCAGTGGTGGCGCAGCGCATAGTCCGCCAGCTGTTCGACCTTTTCCTGCTGCTGGCTGTAGAAGAAGTGTTCGAAGTGGCCGAAGCGCAGATGGCTTTCCGCAATGCGCATCAGGGTCGCGCCGCGCTCGGGCGATTCGCGATAAACTGGCTCGTCGCTGATGGCGAGAGCAAGCGCGCGCGTAGTGGGAATGCCGAGATGGTGCAGCGCTTCCGAGGCGAGAAATTCGCGCACCGTGGAACGAATCACCGCGCGCCCGTCCCCCATGCGCGAATAGGGGGTCAGCCCCGCGCCCTTCAGGTGCCAGTCGACCTTGCCGCCCGCGTCGAGGCGCTGCTCGCCCAGCAGAATGCCGCGCCCGTCGCCAAGCTGACCGGCCCAGACGCCGAACTGGTGGCCGCTGTAAACCTGCGCCAGCGGCTGCATGCCCGGCAGCAGCGCGGCGCCGTGCCAGACGCCATGGCCTTCGCTGGCGAAAAGCGCCGCATCGACGCCCAGCGTCTGCGCCAGCGGCGCATTGTGGTAAAACAGGCGTCCGCCCTTGAGCGGCGTCGGCGCCTGAGCGGTATAGAAACCCGGCAGCTCGCGCTGCCAGCTGTTATCAAACAACATAGACTCTCCCGAGCGGCAGCCCGGCGAAACCAGAGCCGCCGTCGCTGTGAATAACCGGATATCGGGCCGTCCCGCCGCAGACACGGCCGCGCGAGACACCGCAAGTATAGTGGTGGGGAATCAAATACAACAGGCGGGCTTAGTCAGGGGCGCGGTATTCTCTGGTAATCAGTCGCGACAGCGACTCAGCCTTCACCGGCGGAAAAAGCGCGCCCTGCAGCGCGGCATGCTGCAGCGTAGCGGTTTTATCGAGTAGCGCGCCGTCATCAATGCCGCAAATAATCATCAGCTGCGTATGGCTGCGAAAGTTATCGACAATGCTCTGAATAAAGGGCTGGAATGAGGCGCGTTTTGCCAGCGACTGAATAAATTGTTTATCCAGTTTAATACAGTCAAACAGATTATCGTAGACCGCGCGGGTGGACGATTTACCCGCGCCGAAGGAAGATAATGATAACCGGAACTGTTGTTTTAGCGCAGAAATAAGAGGGTCATCAATACCGTTTAAAAGCTGCGGAAACGTTTCGCTGAGGTCGAGTAATAAAAAAGGAAGCTGTTTAATTTTACGTATCAGCAATTCACTCGCCAGCAGCGTACGCGCCAGATTTTCATCAATACGCATTAAAGCCAGGAGATGATTTTTATCAAAGAAGTCGCGGTACTGTTCCAGCAAGCCGATCTGCCGCTGCAGCAGGCGTAGCCTCTGCGTCTCATCAAGCTGCGGCAACAGCAAATCCTGCGGCAAGGTGACAGGCGCAGTATCATGGACGAACTGGCTAACCAGCTCGACAGTCGCCAGCTGCCCGCTAATTGTGCAGGCAGGATAAAACCAAATTTCCGACTGATAGTCGGCAGATAAATGAACTTTCATTTTTACAGCCAGATTAAGTGGCGACTGGCGCATCGTATATCATCGAAATCGGGCAGGCAATAGTACCAAACGTGGGAAGAGATGGACATCTTTGCCTTTAAATTTCGCTTTGCCCGCTGCGCCAGATCCCTAAGCCAAATAACGGTAGCGTATAAGACCCTTTACCAGAAAATTAACTCTCCGCCCTATTGTTATAATTATTCTCCGGCAGCGTAAAGTGCCATTTTAAATAAGAGTTATAAAATGCGCTATGTGTCGCTGCTATTTTCTTGCTATTTCGACAATCGCCAGCGGGGGAGTTTATTAATTTGCCTTAGATACGCCGCGCCTGCCAGAAGGCTTTGCGCCAGTAAACGTTGTCGAGCGAAGAGCGAATCACGCCCTGGCTGGTAGAGGCGTGGATAAAAGCGTTGTCGCTGTCGTAGATGCCGACGTGCAGACCGTTTTCGCCGCGGCCGGTTTTAAAGAAGACCAGATCGCCCGGCTGCAGCTCATCTTTGCTGATGCGCGTACCGATATCGCTCTGCGCCCGCGTGCTGCGCGGCAGTTGCAGATCGAACCTGTCACGCATGGTGAGATAGACAAACCCCGAACAGTCGACGCCGCCGCGGCTCATGCCGCCGTAGCGATAAGGAGTGCCGCGCCACTGCCCCAGTTGCTCGTTGAGCTGGGCCACCACCATAATAGAATCTGACAGTCGGCCGTTCACCGGCGGCGCACGATGGCCGCTACATCCCGCCAGTATCAGCACCAGTAAAATCACGCCCATCCGCATTTGCGCGCCTCTCCTTTAATCGCAACGGCCTCACTCTAGCGTCAGGCACGCAGCCTGGCAAGACGCGACGTTCAGGGTTGTATGGTCAGCAGCGGCTGGCCGTCCAGCTCCAGCTGGCGGAACGGAATCGCGTAGAGCCCGCTGAGGCGCTCGGGCGTAAGGATCGATGCGGCCGCGCCCTGCGCCACCACACGGCCCTGCCCCATCAGCCAGACGCTGTCGGCATGGCGCAGCGTATGGTTAAGATCGTGGCTGCTGGCGATGACGCAGACGCCGGCGCGCCGCAGCCCGACGATCAGGTTATGCACGGCGTGTTGCTGGGCGATATCCAGCCCGGTCATCGGTTCGTCCAGCAGCAGCACCCGGCCTTGCGGGTTGAGGGCGGGATCAATCTGGGCGAACGCTGCCGCCAGTCTGACGCGCTGCCACTCGCCGCCCGACAGCTGCGTCAGCGGGCGCATCAGCTTGTCCTGCAGCTGCAGCCTCTCAAGCAGCCCGCTCAGCGCCTCCTGCGATCGCGCGTCGCTCAGGTGCAGACGCAAATAGTGGTAGACCGGCATCACGCCGGGCGCTATCTGCTGCGGCAGCCAGGCGCGCACCCGCGCCAGTGCCGCGCCGCGCCATTCGCGCAGCGGACGCTGCAGCAGCTGAATCTCCCCTTCGCCTGCCAGCATTCCCGCCATCAGCGCCAGCAGGCTGCTTTTGCCTGCGCCGTTGGGCCCGACCAGGTGCAGCAGCGTGCCAGCACCCACGTCGGCGGAAAAAGGCGCCAGTCGTCCAGAAACGGCGGCGTCCTTAAGGCTCAGCACCATTTACTGCGCCAGCGCCTGCTGAATGCGCTGCTGGATAAGGGCGTCGTCCGGCGTCATATCCGGCGCGAAGCGCTGCACCACGTTGCCCTCGCGGTCAATCAGGAACTTTTCAAAATTCCACAGGATATCGCCAGGCGCTTTCGGCGCGCGGCCTTTGCTCGCCATGCGCTCGTAGAAGCCGCTGCCTTCGGGACGCACCGCCTCCGGCTGCGCCGCCACCAGCTGGGTGTAGAGCGGATGGCGCGCCGGGCCGTTGACGTCGCCTTTGGCCAGCAGGGGAAAGGTGACGCCATAGGTGGTACTGCAGAAGGTTTTGATTTCGTCGTTGCTGCCCGGCTCCTGCTCAAGGAACTGATTGCAGGGAAAGCCGAGCACGCTAAAGCCCTGCGCCTGATACTGCTGCTGCAGCGCCTCCAGCTGCTCGTACTGCGGCGTAAGGCCACATTTCGACGCCACGTTAACCACCAGCAGCACCTTGCCCTGCCACTGCTCCAGCGTGGTTTTCTCGCCGTCGATGGTGGTGACTTCTGTTTGATAAAGGCTCATAAAACTCTCCTGTAAAGATGCAGAAAGCCAGCCGAGGCTAGCGTGAAGATTTAACTAACAGCGCAATAAACAGCGGCGCGCCGAGCGTGGCGGTCACCACGCCAATCGGCAGCTCCGCCGAGGTCAGCGCCATCCGCGCGATAATATCGGCGGCGAGCAGTACGCCTGCGCCCGCCAGCGCCGAGGTCGGCAGCAGATAACGATGGTCACTGATGCCGCTGAGCCGCAGCAGATGCGGTATTACCAGGCCGACAAAACCGATCGCGCCCGCCATGGCGACGCTGACGCCCACCAGCCAGCCCATCGCCAGCACCAGCACATTACGCCAGAAAAAAAGCGACAGGCCGAGCTGCTGCGCCGAGGCTTCACCGAGCGCCAGCAGATTGAGCACGCGCGCGGAGGCGATCAGCCCAGCGGTAACCGGCAGCAGCGCCAGCATCATCCAGCCATAGCGCCAGTCGATGCCGCTGAAGCCGCCCATCATCCAGTACATCAGCTGGCGCAGGTCGAGGCTGGTGCTGAAATAGACCGCCCAGGTCATGATGGCGCTGCAGATAATGCCCAGCGCCACGCCGGTCAGCAGCAGCCGCGTGACGGAGAGCTGCCGGTGGGCGAAATGCAGCAGGATCAGGGTGATCAGCAGCGCGCCCGCCATCGCCGCCAGACTGAGGCTCCAGAGCGAACCGCTGCCGAACAGCACGCCCAGCACCAGCCCGATGCCGGCGCCGTTAGAGACGCCGAGCAGGCCCGGCTCCGCCAGCGGGTTGGTAAACAGCGCCTGCATCACCACGCCGCACACCGCCAGCGCCGCGCCGACCAGCACGACCGCCAGGGTGCGCGGCAGACGCAGCTGCCAGACGAACAGCCGGCCGCTGTCGCTCAGCCACTGCGCTGGCGCGATCCAGCTATCGCCCGCGCACAGGCTGAGCACCATTAACGCCAGCAGAAGAAGACAGAGCGCCGTAAGCGCGCGACGGCTGCGGCGATCCGCCTGATAAGCAAGCTGATCCAGCAGGGACATAGTTGAGGATTCATTGAGAAAACAGAGATTTGATTGTAGAGAGATTGGCGGAAAAAGAAAGGCTGGCGTAGGCGGCGCCGTCGGGCACCGCCTCGAGGGTTAGCCTTGCGCCGGGCGCGGCGGCAGCGGCTCGCCGTGCGGCTGACGATCGCTGTGCGACGGATTATCGCGTTTCGCTACCGACCTGCCGCCTTCGGGGCGCTGCGCCTGCCAGCCGTTGCCGTTCCAGTAGCCGTGCGGCCCTTTCAGCCCGACGTTGCGTCCGTGATGGGTCTGCCACCATTTCGCCGAGCGCCAGTCGTAGCCGTCCCAGTAGTAGCCGCGATGGTCGCGATCGCCGATATGGACGCCGACGCGCGGCGGATTGTCATGGTGCGGCGCATTGGCGCTCGCCAGCAGCGGCATCCCCAGCAGGAGGCTTAAAAACAGTGCATTTTTTTTCATCAGGGCGATCTCTTGTTGTCTCTCGCCGCAGTTATAGCAAAAGCGACTCGCACGTCACTATCGGCGCAGGCGGATTTTCAGCTTATTTCCCGTATGCTTACAGAATACTGACAGTATGAAGAGATGCGGCAGAAAGAGGAGAACGCGCACGGCGCGGAAATGAAAAAGGCCGCGTAAGCGGCCTTTTTAGAACACTGAAATCGGTCAGTCGTTATCTTTCGGGGAAGCGTTTTCGACGCGGCTTTTCAGCTTCTGACCCGGGCGGAACGTTACCACGCGGCGCGCGGTAATTGGAATATCTTCCCCCGTTTTTGGATTCCTGCCTGGACGCTGATTTTTATCGCGCAGGTCGAAATTACCAAACCCAGACAGTTTTACCTGTTCACCATTCTCCAGAGCGCGGCGAACCTCTTCAAAAAACAGCTCCACCAGCTCTTTTGCGTCGCGTTTGCTCAGCCCAAGCTTCTCAAACAGGTACTCTGACATTTCAGCTTTTGTAAGCGCCATAGGTTCAATCCCTCAAGGTTGCCTGGAATCGCTCTTTTAATGCCGCAACGCATTTGCCAACGGTCGCGGCAATCTCCTCTTCTTCGAGTGTCCGGCTGGTATCCTGCAAAATCAGGCTGATGGCGAGGCTCTTGAAACCCTCTTCAACACCCTTACCGCGGTACACGTCAAACAAGTTTACGCCAACTACCTGATTTACGCCAACTTTCTTACACTCGGCGATGATATCTGCTGCGGGGACGTTTTCAGCCACCACCACAGCGATATCGCGACGGTTCGCCGGGAAGCGTGAAATCTCGCGCGCTTCAGGCAGGACGCGGTCTGCGACCTTATTCCAAAGCAGTTCAAAGACTAAGGTGCGGCCGTTGAGATCCAGCTTACGTTCCAGCTCAGGATGAACCACCCCGATAAATCCGATTCGTTCTTCATGCAAATAGATCGCCGCACTCTGCCCCGGATGCAGCGCCGGATTGGCCTCCGCGCGGAAGCGGATGTCGTCCAGCTTGCCGGTTAAATCGAGCAGCGATTCTAAATCGCCTTTCAAATCATAGAAGTCAACCGCCTGACGCGCCAGATCCCAGTGCTCTTCATTGCGATTGCCGCTCAGCACGCCCGCCAGCATAAGATCCTGACGGATGCCTAAATTCGCCTGGGTATCAGGGACAAAGCGCAAACCGCTTTCAAACAGGCGCACGCGACTCTGCTGGCGGTTCTGGTTATAGACCACAGCGCTCAGCAGGCCGGTCCACAGCGACAGGCGCATGGCTGACATTTCGCTGGAGATAGGGCTTGGCAGGATCAGCGCCTCTTCGCCCGGATGCAGCAGCTGCTGGATTTTCGGGTCGACGAAGCTGTAGGTGATCGCTTCCTGATAGCCTTTATCCACCAGCAGATTTTTCACGCGCTTCAGCGAGAGATCTGCCTCGCGGTGCTGCGTCATCACCAGGCCCGCCTGCACCGGCACGTCCGGGATATTGTTATAGCCGTAGATGCGGGCGACTTCCTCAATCAGATCTTCTTCAATCGCCATATCAAAGCGCCAGCTCGGCGCGACCGCTTTCCACTCGCCCTGGCCCGACGTCACCTCACAGCCGAGACGCGTCAGAATATCGGTCACCTGCTCGTCGGCGACGGCGTGACCAATCAGGCGGTCCAGCTTCTCGCGGCGCAGCGTAATAGTGGCACGCGGCGGCAGCGCCGCGTCGTGCGTCTGGTCGATAACCGGGCCGGCCTGGCCGCCGCAGATATCCAGCAGCAGCTGGGTGGCGCGCTCGATAGCCTTGTGCTGCAGCGCCGGATCGACGCCGCGCTCGTAGCGGTGCGAGGCGTCGGTGTGCAGGCCGTGACGGCGCGCGCGGCCGGTAATCGCCAGCGGAGCGAACCAGGCGCATTCGAACAGAATATTCTGCGTCTCTTCATTGACGCCGGAATGCTCCCCGCCGAAGATACCGCCCATTGCCAGCGCTTTATGGTGATCGGCAATGACCAGGGTGTCGCTGTTGAGCTTCGCTTCGCTGCCGTCGAGCAGCGTCAGGGTTTCGCCCTCTTCCGCCATGCGCACCTCGATGCCGCCGTCGATACGGTCCAGGTCGAAAGCGTGCATCGGCTGGCCCAGCTCAAGCAGCACGTAGTTGGTGATATCCACCACCGGATCGACAGAGCGAATGCCGCAGCGGCGCAGCTTTTCACGCATCCAGAGCGGAGTGGCGGCTTTCACATTGATCCCTTTCACCACGCGGCCAAGGTAGCGTGGGCAGGCGTCAGTGGCGTCGACGCGGATCGGGAAGGTATCGGGGATGGCGGCGGCCACCGGCTCGATTGCTGGCGCGGTCATTGGCAGGCCGTTCAGCACCGCTACGTCGCGCGCAATGCCGATGATGCCGAGGCAGTCGGCGCGGTTCGGCGTGACGCTGATCTCAATGGTGTTGTCGTCAAGCTTCAGGTAGTCGCGGATATCCGTGCCGATCGGCGCATCGCCCGGCAGTTCGATAATGCCGTTGTGATCGTCGGAAATGCCCAGCTCGGAGAATGAGCAGAGCATGCCCTCAGACGGCTCGCCGCGCAGCTTCGCCGCTTTAATTTTAAAATCGCCCGGCAGTACGGCGCCTACGGTAGCGACCGCCACCTTGAGGCCCTGACGGCAGTTCGGCGCGCCGCAGACGATATCCAGCAGACGATCGCCGCCGACGTTGACCTTAGTGACGCGCAGCTTGTCGGCGTTCGGGTGCTGGCCGCACTCGACCACTTCGCCGACCACTACACCGTGAAACGCGCCGGCAACCGGCTCCACGCCGTCCACTTCCAGACCGGCCATGGTGATCTGTTCAGAAAGGGCAGCGCTGTCCAGAGCCGGGTTTACCCATTCACGTAACCAGAGTTCACTGAATTTCATTGGATAACCTGCCCTTATTTAAATTGTTTGAGGAAACGTAAGTCATTTTCGAAGAAGGCGCGCAAGTCGGTAACGCCGTAGCGCAGCATGGTGAGGCGCTCCATGCCCATGCCAAAGGCGAAGCCAGAGTAAATCTCCGGGTCGATGCCGACGTTGCGTAATACGTTCGGATGCACCATGCCGCAGCCCAGCACTTCCAGCCATTTGCCGTTTTTGCCCATGACGTCGACTTCCGCTGACGGTTCGGTGAACGGGAAGTAGGAAGGACGGAAACGGATCTGCAAATCTTCCTCAAAGAAGTTGCGCAGGAAGTCGTGCAGCGTGCCTTTCAGATTGGTAAAGCTGATGTTCTTGTCGACGATCAGCCCTTCCATCTGGTGGAACATCGGAGTGTGCGTCTGGTCGTAGTCGTTACGATAGACGCGGCCCGGCGCGATGATGCGAATCGGCGGCTGCTGATTTTTCATGGTGCGGATCTGCACGCCGGAAGTCTGGGTGCGCAGCAGGCGCGTGGCGTCGAACCAGAAGGTGTCGTGATCGGCGCGCGCCGGGTGGTGGCCCGGGATATTCAGCGCGTCGAAGTTGTGATAGTCATCCTCGATTTCCGGGCCGGTCACCACCGCGAAACCCAGCTCGCCAAAGAAGGTTTCAATGCGATCGATGGTGCGGGTGACCGGATGCAGACCGCCATTTTCCGTGCGGCGTCCCGGCAGCGAGACGTCGATGGTTTCGGCAGCCAGGCGAGCGTTGAGCGCGGCGGATTCCAGCGTCTCTTTGCGCGCGTTCAGGCGCTCCTGCACCTGCTGCTTGGCGTCGTTGATCACCGCGCCCGCAGCCGGACGCTCTTCCGGCGGCAGCTCGCGCAGCGTGGTCATCAGCTGCGTCAGGTGGCCTTTTTTACCGGTATATTCGACGCGCACCGCGTCAAGGGTGGCGATATCCGTCGCCTCGTCGATAGCGGCTGTGGCGCGGGCCACCAGTTCTGCGAGTTGGGACATGGTTTCCTCTTCTTCCAGGCGGGCTGGTCATTTCTCGTTGGGACGTTGCCGTCATGCTTCGCCAGAAACACGAAAGCCTCCACGAGGGAGGCTTTCGGCGCGATTTTTCGTTTCTTTTCTATGCGCAAAAGCCCCTGAGTGTCAGGTGCTAAAGTAAAAAAAGAAACGGAAAATAGCAGCATTCATGCTTGCGTTACCTTACTGTGACTCTGAGGGCACTATTGAAAAGCCCTGCGGTGAAAATGTCAATCTTTTGCTTGAGTTACAGGCAATAAAAAAGGGAGCAAGCTCCCTTTTTCATCTGGCTTACGCCAGAGCTGATTTTGCTTTTTCGACCAGTGCGGTGAACGCCACTTTGTCGAATACAGCGATGTCAGCCAGGATCTTACGGTCAATTTCAATGGACGCTTTTTTCAGGCCATTGATGAAACGGCTGTAAGAAATGCCGTTCTGACGCGCTGCAGCGTTGATACGCGCAATCCACAGTTGACGGAACTGACGCTTACGTTGACGACGGTCACGGTAAGCATACTGACCAGCTTTGATAACAGCCTGGAAGGCAACGCGGTAAACACGTGAACGTGCACCATAGTAGCCTTTAGCTTGTTTTAAGATTTTCTTGTGACGTGCGCGAGCAATTACACCACGTTTAACGCGAGCCATGTGAGCTCTCCTGTATCAATATTCTGTGATGCCTTTATCCCCTGCCGGCCAGCGGCCGTTATGCAGAGTCGTCGAGGCAGATTTATAAAAAAGTTAACTTATGCGTACGGCAGGCAGGCAACAACCAGACCCAGATCGCCTTTAGACACCATGCCTTTCGGGCGCAGGTGACGTTTACGCTTAGTTGATTTTTTAGTCAGAATATGACGCAGGTTTGCGTGCTTACGCTTGAAGCCGCCAGAAGCGGTCTTCTTGAAGCGCTTAGCGGCGCCACGTACAGTTTTAATCTTTGGCATTTTAAAAATATCCACTTCGCATTGTTAATAAAACGAATCAGACAGGCGAACAAAAAGCCGCACAGCGCGAACGCTGCGCGGTCGTTGTTACTTGAAAGCCTACTGTTTCTTCTTGGGAGCGAGCACCATAATCATCTGGCGGCCTTCGATCTTCGATGGGAAGGATTCGACCACTGCCAGTTCTGTCAGATCGTCTTTGACGCGGTTAAGCACTTCAATGCCGATCTGTTGGTGCGCCATCTCACGACCGCGGAAACGCAGCGTGATTTTGGCTTTATCGCCTTCTTCCAGAAAACGAATCAGGCTGCGGAGTTTTACCTGATAGTCGCCTTCATCGGTACCAGGACGGAATTTAATTTCCTTAACCTGGATAACTTTTTGCTTCTTCTTCTGTTCCTTAGAAGATTTGCTTTTTTCATAAAGGAACTTGCCGTAATCCATAATACGGCACACCGGCGGTTCGGCGTTGGGGCTGATCTCTACTAAATCAACGCCCGCTTCTTCAGCTTTTTCAATAGCTTCGCGAAGGCTGACAATACCAATCTGTTCGCCATCCACGCCAGTTAAGCGTACTTCAGTGGCACGGATTTCACCGTTGATTCGATTCGGACGCGTCGGTTGTACTCGTTTTCCGCCTTTAATAACCTTATTCCTCTAATTGGTGAAGATTGCGGCTGCGAATCTCTTGTTGCAGCTTCTCAACAAACACATCGATGTCCATCGTCCCGAGGTCTTTACCACGGCGGGTGCGAACGGCGACTTTGCCTGCTTCCACCTCTTTGTCACCGCAAACCAGCATGTAAGGGACGCGACGTAATGTGTGCTCGCGGATTTTAAAGCCTATCTTCTCGTTTCTCAAGTCTGCTTTCACACGAATACCAGCATTCTGCAATTTGCGTGTCAACATGTCGACATATTCCGCCTGCGCATCGGTGATATTCATCACCACCGCCTGCATTGGCGCCAGCCACGTCGGGAAGAACCCAGCGAACTCTTCGGTCAGGATGCCGATAAAGCGCTCCATCGAGCCAAGAATCGCGCGATGAATCATTACCGGGGTCTGACGGTCGTTATTTTCGCCCACATAGGTGGCGTCCAGACGTTTTGGCAGGGAAAAGTCTAGCTGAACTGTGCCGCACTGCCAGGCGCGATCGAGACAGTCATATAATGTGAATTCAATTTTCGGGCCGTAGAATGCACCTTCTCCGGGCTGAAATTCAAATGGAATTTCGTTTTCATTCAGCGCGGCGGCCAAATCTTCTTCCGCGCGGTCCCACATTTCATCGGTGCCGATGCGCTTTTCGGGACGCGTGGAGAGCTTCACCACGATCTTTTCAAAGCCGAAGGTGCTGTACATGTCATAGACCATGCGAATACAGCTGTTCACTTCGTCGCGCACCTGATCTTCGGTACAGAAGACGTGAGCGTCATCCTGCGTAAAGCCACGAACGCGCATCAGGCCATGCAGCGCGCCTGACGGCTCGTTGCGGTGACAGCTGCCGAACTCCGCCATGCGCAGCGGCAGATCGCGGTAGGATTTCAGTCCCTGATTGAAGATCTGCACGTGGCCCGGGCAGTTCATCGGCTTGATGCAGTATTCGCGGTTTTCTGAAGAGGTAGTGAACATCGCCTCTTTGTAGTTTTCCCAGTGCCCGGTTTTTTCCCACAGCACGCGGTCCATCATAAAGGGACCTTTCACTTCCTGGTACTGGTACTCTTTCAGCTTGCTGCGCACGAACACTTCCAGCTCGCGGAAGATGGTCCAGCCGTCATTATGCCAGAAAACCATGCCCGGCGCCTCTTCCTGCATATGGTAGAGGTCAAGCTGCTTGCCGATCTTGCGGTGGTCGCGCTTCGCCGCCTCTTCCAGACGCTGCAGGTAGGCGTTGAGCTGCTTCTTATCCGCCCAGGCGGTGCCGTAGATACGCTGCAGCATTTTATTGTTGCTGTCGCCGCGCCAGTAGGCGCCTGCGATTTTCTGCAGCTTGAAGTGGTGGCAGAAACGCATATTCGGCACGTGCGGACCGCGGCACATGTCGACATACTCTTCGTGATGATAGAGGCCAGGACGATCGTCGTGGCTGATGTTCTCATCCAGAATCGTGATTTTGTAGCTCTCGCCGCGCTCGGCGAACACCTCGCGCGCCTGCTGCCAGCTAACGACTTTTTTCACTACGTCGTAGTTGGTTTCGGCCAGCTGGTGCATGCGTTTTTCCAGCGCGTCGATATCTTCCTGCGTCAGGGTATGATCGAGATCGACGTCATAGTAGAAGCCGTTGTCGATAACCGGACCGATCGCCATTTTCGTATTGGGCCACAGCTGCTTAATCGCGTGCCCCAGCAGATGCGCACAGGAGTGGCGAATAATTTCCAGCCCCGCTTCATCTTTAGCCGTGATGATGGCGACGGAGGCATCTTCGGTGATGGGATCGACCGCATCCACCAGTTGCCCATTCACGCGTCCGGCAATGCAGGCTTTCGCCAGGCCAGGACCGATGTCCAGCGCAATATCCATCACGCTTACCGCGCGGTCATAGCTGCGCTGGCTGCCATCAGGAAGAGTAATTACAGGCATTTCATATCCTTAATTGCAGTGGTAAGCCACACGAAAGCTTACATACAACATTGAGTAGAGTTGATTGCCCGGCGCGATGTCAGACCCACATTGTCGGAATGACGCCGGGAATAGTAGTGCGGCGCTGATGATAACAGCTTTGAGCGGTGAGCAAAACCCGCCCTCTTGCCGCTAAGTTGAGGAACCGACGAAAAAAAACCGCAGACGGGCTGCGGTCAGGAAGCGATTACGGTGTGAATTACATCGCGTAGGTCAGCATGATGCTGGTTTTGGTGTCGGTGCGATCGGGAGCGGACTCGGGCGGGTTGTTGTTCCAGGTCACGTTATACGCCAGCTTCAGCGCAAAGTGATCGTTGATGCCCACCTGCAGACCCGTTTCCGAGTTGACGGTGGTGTCTTCGCCAAAGCTGCTCAGCACAGAGACGCCCTGAATGAATTTGGTGTTGTCGGTCAGCTGCCACTGATAGCTCAGCGCGCCGTAGCCCAGTGCTTTGGTTTCGCTGCCGCCGTCGTGGAAATCGTCATAGCGCACGCCCGGACCAAATTCCGCGCGCAGCGAATGAATCGGCCCGCTCAGGATCTGACGACCGTAACCGGCGGTCAGCACATCGCGTGAGTCGTAGCCGTTAAAGCGATCGCTCAGCCAGCTCGCCTGACCAAACAGGTAGTCGAAGCTGTTGAGGTTGTAGCGCGAACGACCGCCGATGCTGTAGGTTTCAGAAGAGCGCTCGTCGTTGGACGAGGTGTTCGCCGCGTTACCCCACAGGCTGTAAGCCATAGAGCTCTGATACCACGTCATGTTGGTTTGCGCAGTCAGCGAGGAGCTGGTGGTGTTACCGGTCTGCGCCAGGTAGCCTGCGGAGGCGCTGCCGTCGAACGGTTTTTTCGCCGTTGAAGGATCGTCCATCGCAGTAAAAACGGTGTTGTCCGCCAATGCCTGGTGGCAAAATGCGCCGGCGGAAAGCAAAAGAACGGCTGAGAGCTTGTGAAGCACTTTCATTTATTGTGACCCGTACGACAGTTTAAAAAAGAGTGAGTGTGAAGAGTTTTACCGGCCAATCAACGCAATTTACGGTAAGTATTGTAAATAAATATTAACCTGGCTGAAACAGGCTTCACACAGGCTATCCCGCTTGTTTGTTGGGATTTTTCTTATTAACGGCGCGCATTATAGAGGGCGTCTGGCTGAAAAGCAGTGGCGCGATGACAAAATTTTTCTGCGCCACCCGTCAGCGCCTTTACCCTGCTTTACTTTTGTGCCTGCTCTAAATAACCGCTTTATCCTGTTCATTATTCGCGCATTTTTTAACCATGGTCTACGCTGAGCACAGTCATGCCGCACAGAGGTGAAACATGAGCGACGATCTCAAGCGTTACATTGTCACATTTCACTATCAGGAATCGGGCCTCGGTGATATTCAGGCGCTCAACAGCGCGATGATCGCCACCGGCTTTAGCACAACGCTTAACGATGATCAGGGCCACCCGCACGAGCTAGGCACCAATAGCTTTGGTCTGGTCAGCGCCCTCTCACAGGAGGATCTGCAGCGTCAGGCCACTGCCGTGGGCGAAAGCGTACTGCATCAGACACCCGACGTCGCCGTCACCACGCTGGAGGCGTTCTTAGGTGACGCGGCGCAGTAGCCGCGCTCGCCATCCGTTCCGGTAAGCTGTGCGCAAGCGCGGGTTTTCAGCGATATTGAGGCGATATAATCGTTTCAATGTTGCAGACCACTCTGACTGACACCGCAGCCTGACAGGTTAAAAGAGGATCGCCCATGTGGAACGCTATTAGTCGTCTGTTAAGCGAGCAGTTTGGCCAGGCCGATATTACCGATCGCCACGAGCTGCCCGGCGGCGACGTTCATCCCGCCTGGCGCTTTCGCTATGGCGAGCATGACGTCTTTATGAAGTGCAACAGCCGCGAAATGCTCACCCTTTTCACCTGGGAGGCCGATCAGCTGGCGCTGCTGGCGCGCACCCAAAGCGTGCGCGTGCCGGCGGTCTACGGCGTCGGCCACCATCGCGATCAGAGCTTTTTACTGCTGGAGTATATTGCGCCGCTGCCGCTGGACGCGGAGAACGCCTTTCAGCTCGGCCAGCAGCTGGCGCGCCTGCATCAGTGGAGTGAACAGGCGCAGTTCGGCCTCGACTTCGACAACAACATCACGACTACGCCGCAGCCCAATAGCTGGCTGCGCCGCTGGTCGGTTTTCTTTGCGGAGCAGCGCATCGGCTGGCAGCTGCAGCTGGCGGAAGAGAAAGGCATCGCCTATGGCAATACGGAAGAGATCGTCAACTGCGTGCAGCGCGCGCTGGCCACCCACCAGCCGCAGCCTTCCCTGCTGCATGGTGACCTCTGGCCGGCCAACTGCGCCGGCAGCGCCAGCGGTCCCTGGCTGTTCGATCCCGCCTGCTACTGGGGCGACCGCGAATGTGACCTGGCGATGCTCGGCTGGTTTCCTGATTTGCCGCGACAGATCTATGAGGGCTATCAGTCGGTCTGGCCGCTGCCGGACGGCTTCTCGCAGCGGCAGCCGGTCTACCAGCTCTACTACCTGCTTAACCGCGCTAACGTTTTCGGCGGCAGCTGGTTAAGCGAGGCGCGCTTCGCCGTCGCGCGCCTGCTGGAAGAGGATGCGCTAGCGCAGCGTCAGGCCAGACTGGCCTGACGCCTTACAGAAAGCCGAGCAGCGACAGCGCGAAGTAACCGGCGACGGCGATCGCTACCGGCAGGATATAAAGCGGAAAGATTTGCAGGAAAATCGTGTGGTGCGGCACGCGAATTTTCTCTTCCAGCTGCTGGCGCGTGCGGGCATCGCTGCCGCGCGCCTGCTCAAGAATGAGCTGATCCTCAATACCCTCTTTGATATGGCGCGCCTGACGCGCCATGCGCGAACCGGACGCTTCCAGCGCCAGGCCGACGAAAATCAAAATATAGATAATCCAGAAGCCGATATTCATCTGACCGTTAAACTCCGGCACCGGCGAGTTACGCCAGAAGAAACCGAGGAACGGCGTGTTGAAACGGATCATATCGACAATGACATGGACAAAATCGAGCATCACGGCGTCGATGCCCGGTTGTTTTTCACTGTGCCTGAACATAAAGCCCAGCACTGAAATCGCGGTCGACAGCAGCGCGAGCAAAAAAATCGCCCAGCCAGCCACTCGCTTGAGGATGGCAATGCGGCCAGCCTGTTGATAAGTCATGGTATCTCCTGTACCTGAATCCCGTTTGCAGCCAGTCTACCTGCCTGTGGTTTTTATTTCCCGTAAAAAGCGCCGCCTGCGTCACTTTCGCCGCGCGCGCTGGCCCATGATAAGGTAGCGCAAATTCTACAAGGAGCCAGCCGATGCGTTACACCCGCCCCGTTTATGCCGCCCTGTTTGATATGGATGGTCTGATTATCGATTCCGAACCGCTGTGGGATCGGGCCGAACTGGATGTTTTTGCCACGCTCAACGTCGACCTGTCACGCCGCAACGAACTGCCCGACACGCTGGGCCTGCGCATCGATCAGGTGGTGCGCATGTGGTATGAAACCCTGCCCTGGTCAGGCCCGGATCAGCAGACGGTTACGGCACGCATTATTGCCCGCGCGCTGGCGCTGATCGAGGAGCAGCGCCCGCTGCTTCCGGGGGTGAAGCAGGCGCTGCAGCTCTGTCGGCAGCGCGGGCTGAAAACCGGGCTGGTCTCCGCCTCGCCGCTGATGATGCTGGAGCGGGTGCTCGCCCTGTTCGATCTGCGCGACCAGTTCGACGTGCTGGTCTCCGGCGAGGCGCTGCCCTACAGCAAGCCGCATCCGCAGGTCTATCTTGACGCCGCCGCGCGGCTGGGCGTCGATCCGCTCAACTGCGTGACGCTGGAGGATTCGGTTAACGGCATGATCGCCACCAAAGCGGCGCGTATGCGTTCTGTTGTGGTGCCGCCCGCCGCGCTGCGCGACGATGCGCGCTGGTCGCTGGCTAACGTAAAGCTGGACAATCTGACCCAGCTTACCGCAGCGCATCTGCTGGGCGATGCCGCTCGCTAAACCCTGTGCGACGAGGCGAACGCGCCGCCTGTTCGAACCCGCCCGCCGCCGGCGGGTTTTTCTTTACGGCATGATCCTCCTCTCAAATAAATAAAACAGCGTTTCATTTTTATTGAATTGATCTCCCACTCCTCCTAAGATGCCCTCAGACGCCCTGCGGGGCCTGTGTATCTGTTTCGCCAGAGGGAACCAGAATGGACGTTCGTCAAAGCATTCATAGCGAGCATGCCCGTCAGCTCGACACCGCCGCGCTGCGTCGCGAATTCCTGATTGAAAAAATCTTTGAAGCGGACCGCTATACGCTCACCTACAGCCATATCGACCGCATTATTATCGGCGGCGTGATGCCGGTCGCCGATGGCGTGACCTTCGGCAACGAGATGGGCAAGCAGTTAGGCGTCAGCTACTTCCTGGAGCGCCGCGAGCTGGGCGTGATTAATATCGGCGGGCCGGGCACCATCGAGGTAGACGGCAAGGTCTGGGAGATCGGGACGGAAGAGGCGCTCTACGTCGGTAAAGGCGCGCAGACGCTGAGCTTCCGCAGCAATGATGCCTCGCGCCCGGCGAAGTTCTATTTCAACAGCGCGCCCGCGCACAGTCGCTTTCCCGATAAAAAAGTGGGCAAAGAGGACGCGGTTCGCACCACGCTGGGCGATGCGGCGACATCAAACCGCCGCACCATCAATAAATATCTGGTGCCGGACGTGCTGCCGACCTGCCAGCTTACCATGGGCCTGACCCGCCTGGACGAAGGCAACCTGTGGAATACCATGCCATGTCACACCCACGAACGCCGGATGGAGGTCTACTTCTATTTCGATATGAATCCGGAAAGCGCGGTATTTCATATGATGGGCCAGCCGCAGGAGACGCGTCATCTGCTGGTGCATAACGAACAGGCGGTTATCTCGCCCAGCTGGTCGATTCATGCCGGCGTCGGCACCGAACGCTACACCTTTATCTGGGGCATGGTCGGCGAGAATCAGGTATTCGACGACATGGATCATGTCAACATCCGCGATCTGCGCTAACAAAGGAGGCGCTCTCATGATACTCAACGCATTTAATCTGGAAGGTAAAATCGCGCTGGTTACCGGCTGCAACACCGGGCTCGGCCAGGGTATGGCGCTGGGGCTGGCCCAGGCCGGCTGCGATATTGTCGGTGTCAACCGTGACGATCCCGCCGAAACGCAGCAGCGCGTCGAAGCGCTGGGCCGTCGCTTCTGGTCGCTGCAGGCGGACCTTATCCGCACCGAGCAGGTGCCGGGCGTGGTAGAAAAAGCGGTGGCCGCCGCTGGCAAAATCGACATTCTGGTCAACAACGCCGGTATTATCCGCCGTGAAGACGCGCTGAACTTCAGCGAACAGGACTGGGATGACGTCATGAACATTAACAGTAAGAGCGTCTTCTTCCTGTCGCAGCAGGTAGCGCGCCAGTTTATTGCGCAGGGCCAGGGCGGCAAAATCATTAATATTGCCTCAATGCTCTCTTTCCAGGGCGGGATTCGTGTCCCCTCCTACACGGCATCGAAAAGCGCGGTGATGGGCCTGACGCGGCTGATGGCGAACGAGTGGGCGAAACACGGCATTAACGTCAACGCCATCGCGCCGGGCTATATGGCGACCAACAATACCGAACAGCTGCGCAGTGACGAAGGCCGCAGCGCCGAGATCCTCGGACGTATTCCCGCCGCGCGCTGGGGCGTACCGGAAGATATGATGGGCCCGGTGGTGTTCCTTGCCTCTTCAGCCTCTGACTATGTCAACGGCTACACGCTGGCGGTCGACGGCGGCTGGCTGGCGCGCTAGCGTCTCGCAGGTGACAAGACGCAGCTTAAAAGCTTGCGTTCCCGGCCTGCTGGCAAACCCGACGAAACGGCGGCGCAATGCCGCCATTTCGCTAAAAAAATTCACGCTTCGTTACAGCGTCACAACTTCTCATTCACTGGATAAATCCCTATACTGGATGCATCGACAGTTTGCAGCCAGGTTTTATCATGACGGGCGAAGGCCACGTAATTTTCGCTATTGCCACCGCTATTTTCGCTAAGCGCGCCGAGCTGACGCCCGTGCTGGCGCAGGCTGACTGGTGGCATCTTGTTCCTGCCACGCTGCTTACCTGTTTGCTGCCCGATATTGACCATCCTAAATCTTTGCTTGGTCAACGGTTAAAGTGGCTCTCCTATCCTATCGCGCGTGCTTTTGGTCACCGGGGCTTTACCCATAGCCTGCTGGCCGTCGCGGCCAGTCTGTGGCTGTTTCAGATTAACGTGCCGGCAGACTGGCTACTGCCTGCTGATGTGTTGCAGGGCATGACCCTGGGCTATCTCAGCCATATCGTTGCGGATATGCTGACGCCCGCTGGCGTGCCTCTGCTGTGGCCGTGCCGCTGGCGATTTCGTCTGCCCATCCTGAGAAGCCAGAAAGGCAACCAGCTGGAGCGCACGCTCTGCCTGATACTGGTCGGCTGTTCGCTGTGGTTTCCGGCAGGCGCGCCCTCTTTTGGTGCGCAGGGCTGGACCTCGCAGCTCTTTGATACGCTACAAAATGGCGTCTCTCGCTTAATTTCCACCCAGAAAGCGCATTAAAGCAGCAGAATACGCTGTCTGGTTATAAGGCATTCCATTTGGATATAAGTCGACACCCAGGTGAGCTGGTAACATACCGCCACTTAATTCGTGCGTCATAATATCTGGCGTTCCGGCGCAATAGCTGTCGCCGGGCGTGTTTTTTCGGGAGCCAACATGGATCTACCTCTGATTCTTAATCTTGCCGCCTTCGTTGCGCTGCTGCTGCTGCTGTCGCGCCTCGGCCGTAACAGCTGGAGCCTGTCGAAAAAGGTGCTGGTCGGTCTGGTGATCGGCGTGCTGTTCGGCCTGGCGCTGCAAACCCTTTACGGCGCGCAGAGCGAGGTGCTGAAAACCTCTATTAGCTGGTTCAATATCGTGGGCAACGGCTACGTGCAGCTGCTGCAGATGATCGTGATGCCGCTGGTGTTCGCCTCGATTCTCAGCGCTGTCGCCCGCCTGCATAACGCCTCGTCACTGGGTAAAATCAGCCTGCTTACCATCGGCGTGCTGCTGTTCACCACCGCGATCTCCGCGCTGGTCGGCGTGCTGGTGACCGGCCTGTTCCACCTCAGCGCCGAGGGGCTGGTTCAGGGGGCGCAGGAGAGCGCGCGTCTTGCCGCGATTCAGAGCAATTATGCAGGCAAAGTGGCGGACCTCACCGTTCCGCAGCTGCTGCTCTCTTTCGTGCCGAAAAATCCGTTCGCCGATCTGACCGGCGCCAGCCCGACCTCGATCATCAGCGTGGTGATCTTCGCCGCCTTCCTCGGCGTGGCCGCGCTGCAGCTGCTGAAAGATGACGAAGTCAAAGGCCAGCGCGTGCTGGTGGCGATCGATACCCTTCAGTCCTGGGTGATGAAGCTGGTGCGTCTGATCATGAAGCTGACCCCCTACGGCGTGCTGGCGCTGATGACCAAAGTGGTCGCCGGTTCCAACCTGCAGGACATTATCAAGCTGGGCGGCTTTGTCGTCGCCTCCTACCTGGGTCTGGCGATTATGTTCGGCGTGCACGCGCTGCTGCTGTCGGTCAACGGTATTAACCCGCTGCGCTTTTTCCGCAAGGTCTGGCCGGTGATCACCTTCGCCTTTACCAGCCGCTCCAGCGCCGCAAGCATTCCGCTTAACGTGGAAACGCAGACGCGTCGCCTGGGCGTACCGGAATCGATCGCCAGCTTCTCCGCCTCTTTCGGCGCGACAATTGGTCAGAACGGCTGCGCAGGCCTCTACCCGACCATGCTGGCCGTGATGGTGGCGCCGACCGTCGGCATCAACCCGTTCGATCCGGTCTGGATCGCTACGCTGGTGGGCATCGTTACGCTGAGCTCGGCAGGCGTGGCCGGCGTCGGCGGCGGCGCGACCTTCGCCGCGCTGATTGTGCTGCCCGCGATGGGTCTGCCGGTGACGCTGGTCGCCCTGCTGATCTCCATTGAACCGCTGATCGATATGGGCCGTACCGCGCTCAACGTCAACGGCTCGATGACCGCAGGCTCTCTCACCAGCCGCTGGCTCGGTATGACCGATAAAGCCGTGCTGGAGAGTGACGAGCACGCAGAGCTGGCGCACCGCTAAGCGCACGCTGCATGACAATAAGCCGGGCCTTCGCGCCCGGTTTTTTTATGCACGCGCTTCACAATCCGCCCCCTTTATGGCGACGCCGTAAAGAAAGCGTTAAGCGTGGTAAAGAGAGGAAAAAGTCGCGCCCCTGCGCTTGTTTTCACGGCGGAAAAAGAGAATGCTTCAGGCAGTTATCGCAGGAGAAAACCCATGAAAAAAGTTATCGCCTCGCTGCTGGCGTTAACGCTGTTATCGCCAGCGCTTGTCTCTGCTCATCCCGGCGGCTGGGGCCCTGGCCCGGGTCCGCACTGGGGCGGCCACGGCCGCGGCTGGGGTGGTCCAGGCCCGCTGCGCTTTTTGCCTGAAGCGGCGACCGCGGTGCTCATAGGCGGCCTGACCTACTATATGCTCAACGGCGCTTACTATCAGCGCCAGGGCGAAAATTACGTGGTGGTGCAGCCGCCAGCTGAGCCGGACGGCGCGCTGCGCGTGCTCGACTTTAACGGTCGTCGTTTTTACGTGCAGGCGGGCCACTACTACCAGCGCGATATCAACGGTGAATATATCGAGGTACCGCGCCCCGCAGGACTTTAATCCGCCACAACGAAAAACGGCCCGTCACTGACGGGCCGTTTACTTTCTGTTCGTTCGGTTCGCCGCTTACTGAGCAGCCTGCGGATCGGTGTCGTAGTCTTTGCAGCTCTGGAAACCGTAGTTCATGACGCGACCGGTGTCGTTATAGCTCACGAAGTAAGTCTGCGGTTTACCGTCACGCTCGCCCAGCACATAGGTCTGGCAGGTGCCGCGCGCGTGAACCATGGTGATTTCAGTCGAAGCCGGGCCCGCAATCTGGCGAACCTGATCGCGCGTCATGCCTTTTTTCACATCCTTAACGACGGGCTTGCTCACGTAGCTCTCAGCACGATCGTAAGCCGTACAACCAGACAGTGCGACCAGCGTCAGCGCCGCAGCGATACATCCCATTGCTTTATTCATCAAGTTGTTCCTCATTGTATTGTCCATGTAAGCTTAAGCCTGGAACAGAAATGCAGATTAATCAACTTTATGGCGCATTTTTACGTTCAGTCTGAACTGTCAGGTTAGCGTAAAAAGGCTGTTCTTGACGCGATCGCCCCGTATAATCCGGCGCGAGAATAAGCACTCTCAAAACTATTTTTTCGGAGGCAGGATGAACCCACAGCGTGAAGCGCGGCATCGCACGCGCCAGGATGAGATCATCGCGGCGGCGCGGCGCTGTTTTCGTCGGTCGGGTTTCCACGGCGCCAGCATGGCGCAGCTTGCCAGCGCCGCCAGCCTCAGCGTCGGGCAGATCTATCGCTACTTTCCCAGCAAAGATGCGCTGATTGAGGAGATGGTGAAACGCATCGTCGACGGCCGCGTGGCGGCGATGAGCGCGCAGAGTGACGCCAGCCATATCGCCGATATGATCGCCCACCGGGAAACCCTGAACGACGAGGATGAGATGCTGATGCTGGAGGTTGCCGCCGAAGCGAGCCGCAATCCGCGTATCAGCGACATCCTGCAGGCCGCCGAGACGCGCCTGTTTCATAACGCCTGTGAAAAAATGCGCGCCGACTATCCGCACCTTACCGAGCCGCAGTGCACCGCCTGCGTCGAAGTGCTGGCAGTGCTGATAGAAGGCACCGCTTTTCGCCGCCTGACGACGCCAAAAGCGTCAGCGGATCTGCTTCATACGCTCTACAACCAGATGATCCACAACCTGGTCAACCCCTCAGAGGACAAATGACACCTGCACGCAATAACCGACTGGTCTATGCCATCACGCTGGGCCTGCTGGCGGCGCTTGGCCCGCTCTGCATCGATCTCTACCTGCCTGCGCTGCCTGAGCTGGCGCGCGATCTGCAAACCTCAACCGCCACGGCGCAGCTCAGCCTGACCGCTGGCCTGCTCGGCCTTGGTGCCGGACAGCTGCTGTTCGGGCCAATGAGCGATAAGTTCGGGCGCCTGCGTCCGCTGACGCTCTCGCTGGCGCTGCTGTTTATCGCCTCCATCGGCTGCGCGCTGGCGCAGGACATCCACCAGCTGCTGCTGGCGCGCCTGTTCGAAGGCCTGGCGGGCGCGGGCGGCGCGGTATTGTCGCGCGCGGTGGCGCGCGATATGTACAGCGGCCACGAACTGACGCGCTTCTTCGCGCTGCTGATGCTGGTAAACGGCCTGGCGCCCATCGGCGCGCCGGTGCTGGGCGGCGTGCTGATGACGCTGCTTAACTGGCGCGGCATCTTCGTGGTGCTGGGCGCAACGGCGCTGCTGCTGATCCTGCTGGCGCGCTGGAAGCTGCACGAAACCCTGCCGCCCGAGCGCCGCAGCCAGGGCTCGGTCTTCTCCGCCTGGGCGGCGCTGGGCCAGGTGGTGGTTCATCGTCCCTTTATGGGCTTCTGCCTGACGCAGGCCTTTATGATGTCGGCATGTTCGCCTATATCGGCGCGTCGCCCTTCGTGCTGCAGCAGATTTATGGCCTCTCGCCGCAGGCGTTCAGCTTCTGCTTCGCCGCGAACGGCATCGGGCTGGTGATCGCCTCGCAGACCAGCGCGCGCCTCTGCCCGCTCTGGGGCGAATACCGCGTGCTGAAGGGCGGCCTGACGCTCGCCTTTGCGGCCTCCAGCCTGCTGCTGCTGGCGGGGCTCACCGCCGCGCCGCTGCCGCTGGTGCTGGTGGCGCTCTTTTTCACTATCGCGAGCAACGGCGTGATCGCCACCACCGCCTCGTCGCTGGCGATGCAGAGCCAGGGGCATCGCGCCGGCAGCGCGTCAGCGGTCATCGGCGTCTGCATGTTCTCCTTCGGCGCAATCTCGGTGCCCATTACCGGGCTGGGCGGCACCTCGCTCGTCAGCATGACCGGCACCATCTTCGGCTGCTTTATGCTGGCGATCCTGATGTTTATTTTCCTGGCGCAGAAACCGGCGCCGCGCGAATAAACTGCCTGATATCGCAACAGTTAACCGGAAACAACTGGCGCTTTGGCTTGTTGTTTTCGCCGATGCGCGTTAGCTTTAATAAAAGGTTCGCACGGGCCAACAGGCCTCTGACTTGAGGAGAGATTCATGTCACTGCAGCAGGAAATCATTACCGCACTCGGCGTTAGCCCGGATATCGACCCGCAGCAGGAAATTCGTCGCAGCGTCGATTTCCTCAAAAGCTACCTGAAGCGTAATCCGTTTCTGAAGACCCTGGTGCTCGGCATCAGCGGTGGCCAGGACTCGACGCTGGCGGGCAAACTGTCGCAGCTGGCGATCGACGAACTGCGTGAAGAGAGCGGCGACAGCGCCTACGCCTTTATCGCCGTACGCCTGCCCTACGGCGTGCAGGCGGATGAGCAGGATTGTCAGGACGCGCTGGCGTTTATCCAGCCCGATCGCTCGCTGGTAGTCAATATCAAAGAGTCGGTGCTGGCCAGCGAACGCGCGCTGCGCGAGGCGGGGGTCGAGCTCTCCGATTTTGTGCGCGGCAATGAAAAAGCGCGCGAGCGCATGAAGGCGCAGTACAGCATCGCCGGCATGACCAAAGGCCTGGTGGTGGGCACCGACCATGCGGCGGAAGCGGTGACCGGCTTCTTCACCAAATATGGCGACGGCGGCACCGACATCAACCCGCTGTTTCGCCTCAATAAGCGCCAGGGCAAGCTGCTGCTGAAAACCCTGGGCTGTCCGGAACACCTCTACCTGAAACGCCCGACGGCCGATCTGGAAGACGATCGTCCTGGCCTGGAGGATGAAGTAGCGCTCGGCGTTACCTATGAGATGATTGATGACTACCTGGAAGGCAAAAGCGTCGCGCCGGAAACGGCGAAGATCATCGAAAACTGGTATCTGAAGACTGAGCACAAGCGCCGTCCGCCGATTACGGTGTTCGACGACTTCTGGAAATAACGCCCTCTTTCCCCTGCTGCCCGGCAGGGGAAATCTTATCCCGCCTCGATGTTCACCGATTAACCCGCTGGCGAAAGCCTGAGCAGCCTGATATGCTGTATGAATACACAGTTACAGGAGTCTGTCTTGGTTCGACGTGCCGCCACGCACCGCCTCGAGTTCGACGCGGCTGCCATCTACGAATATCCCGAACACCTGCGCGAATGGCTGGAAGGTTTGCCCAATCAGCCCGGCGTCTATACCTTTCACGGCGACAGCGAGACGCTGCCGCTCTATATCGGGAAAAGCATCAATCTGCGCTCGCGCGTGATGTCGCACTTCCGCACGCCGGAAGAGGCGCGCATGCTGCGCCAGGCGCGCCGCGTCAGCTGGATCCCCACCGCGGGCGATCTCGGCGCGCTGCTGCTGGAGGCGCAGATGATCAAGACGCAGCAGCCGCTGTTCAACAAACGCCTGCGCAAAAATCGCCAGCTCTGCTCGATTCAGATCGCCGAAGGCAAGCCTGAGGTGGTCTACGCGCGCGACGTCGATTTTTCCCACTCTCCTAACCTTTTTGGGCTTTATCGCAGTCGCCACAAAGCGCTGGAGACGCTGAAGTATCTCGCCGACGAGCATCAGCTCTGCCACGGGCTGCTGGGGCTGGAGAAGCTGAGCGCCAACCGCGCCTGTTTTCGCGCGGCGCTGCGCCGCTGCGCCGGTGCCTGCTGCGGCCGCGAAACGCTGGACGATCATCAGGCGCGGCTGCTGGAAGCGCTGGAGAGCGTGCGGGTGATCTGCTGGCCGTGGCAGGGCCCGGTCGCGCTGATCGAGGAGGGGAAACTGATGACGCAGATCCACGTGATCGACCACTGGTTCTATCTGGGATCGGTCAGCGATATGGAAGAGGCGCGTCGGCTGAAGCGTGCGCCGAGCGGCTTCGACCATGACGGCTATAAAATTTTGTGTCGACCGCTGCTTTCCGGCCACTACCCCATCGAACCGCTATAAAAAAACCGCCGACGCTGCCCAGACTTTCTGCCTGTCTGGACAACGTCGGCGGTCTTACTGCCTTACCTCAGCCGGTTATTCAGCGGCTGGCGGCGCCATTTTCTCGTCGTGCGGGCCTTTCTCGGTCAGACGCTTTTCAAAGTTAGCGTTGTACTGCTTCTTCTGCTCTGGCGTCAGCACGTTATAGAGCTTGTTCTGCGTCTCCATCATCGCCACCGCGCGCGCTTTCGCATCGGCGGTCATTTTCTCCGCCTGCGCTTCCGCTTTCGCGCGGTCGAAGGTGTCAGAGGCGATAATCGCGTGACCGGCGCGGCGCTCTTCCAGCGACGGACGTTTAAACTCTTTGTGGCTCTCTTTCATGATGTCGCGAATCTGGGTCTTCTGCGCATCGGTCAGGTTCAGGCCTTTGAACATCATCATGCCGTGGTGCATCGGCGGCTTATGCATCGCTTTTTCGCTACCGGCCGGAGGTGGCGTCAGGTTGTCGGCCGCTGCATGGACCGCGCTTGCCGCACCGAATGCCAGGGTAGAAGCGAGAATCAGAGAAGTCAGTTTACGCATAATAGTTGTCCTTATCATTCAGTTAATGACGACAGCAGCCTGTCGCGTCTTCGAGAACAAGATTACGCTGCTGAATGTCAATCTCTCAGAGAGTGAGTAAAGCCGTGAAAGCATAAAAGACAAAAATCGGGCAATCATGAAGAGAATAAGAAGGATCCGGTGAGGAATTGCAAAAGAATATGAATTTAAAGCGGATTTGGCAGGAATTATGGAGGAGTGTAAGGGTTCCGGCAGCAAAGCGGAAGGAAAATTCGCCGCTTCGCCGCCGGACAGGATGTCAGTCTGGCAGCGCCGCTGCTGGCGCCTCCTCCTCCACCAGCATCAGACCGGCGCGCAGCCCCAGCGCGACGGCAGGATTGGGAAACAGCACATATTCGCGCGCCTGCTGCACGACGTAGCGCGTGGCGCCATCCTCAGCCAGCAGCGTGCCCTGCGGGAAGGCGGTAAAGTTGCGCGTCTCCGCATCCATATGCAGCCGGAACTGCTCGCTGAGGCGGGTGATCTGCTGCGCCACCCGGTAGCGACGCGGCTGCTCGCGCGCCTCCGGCAGCGGCCCGCCGCTCAGCAGCGCCGCCAGCGCCTGCTGCGCGGCGGCGAACTGCGTCAGATCGTTGGCGCCGAACGGCAGGGCCTTGCCCAGCTCCAGCGTGCAGCTGGCGGCGCCGAAGCTGGCGCAGCTGAAATGCGTAAAGGTGCCGCCTGGCGCGGTGTGGAAGACCAGCGCCTCCAGCCCCGCCGCCGTCAGCCAGCTGATAAAGGGTGCCGGCCAGGGATGCGGATTGAGCGGCAGCACGCCGAAGCGGGTATGCCAGGAGCCGCGAATGGCGGTGTGCAGATCGAGATGCCAGCGCGGCTGCGCCGCCTTGCCGCCCTCCAGCCAGAAGGCCTCCGTCGCCTGCTCCAGACGCAGCGCGCGCCGCGCCTCGTCGCAGCCGTCGATCTGCTGCCAGCGGCCGCCGAACAGGCGGTTCACGTCATGGCGCAGGTAGCGCTTCCCGGCGCGCAGCGCCGCCGGATTGCCGAGGATCGCCAGCACGCGATGACGCAACACCATCTCGCCGCGCAGCAGCGCGCTGATAAGCGCATTCATTATCTCTACCGGCGCGGTCTCATTGCCGTGAATGCCGGCCGACAGCACCAGCGCCTGCTGCGGCTCGTCGAGCGGGTCGAGCTGGAGAATACCGTGATCGATCCAGCGCCAGCGCAGCCAGGGCGTCTCACCGCACAGCTGATGCGGCGCCTCGCCTGACAGCGTCTGCTGAAGAAAATCGTGCATGAAAGCTCCTTTCTGCGATGTCAGCGCCGTTCCCGCTACTGCTGAAACGCGTAAACGTTGCCCAGGTCCAGCAGCCGCGTCAGCTCGTCCAGCGCCTCGCGGCCCTCTGTTAACAGCTGAGGATCAGCCAGATCCGCCTGCGTCAGGCGATCGCGGTAGTGGCGATCCACCCACTCATTAAGCGTGGCGAACAGGCGATCGTTCATGATTACCGCCGGATTCAGCGCCTGCCGCTCCTGAGGCGTCAGCACCACGCGCAGCCGCAGACAGGCAGGACCGCCGCCGTTTTGCATGCTTTCGCGCAGGTCGAAGCTCGCCAGCTCGCGCACCGGACCGCCCTGCTCCACCAGCTCGCTCAGGTAGCCCCAGACGCCGGGATGCTGGCGCGACTCTTCGGGCAGCACCAGCAGCATCGCGCCATCGTCGCGGCTCAGCAGCTGGCTGTTGAAGAGATAAGTGCTGACCGCGTCCGCTACCGAGACGCGGCTTTCAGGCACCTCAATGGCGGTAAAGCCAGGCACGCGCTGCTGCAACGTCGCCAGCAGCGCAGGCTGATTGACGAACGCCCGCTGATGGAGGAAAAGCGCTTCGCGGTTGCTGACCGCGATAACGTCGTTATGAAACACCCCCTGGTCGATCACTTCCGGGTTCTGCTGGGCAAAAATCGTGTGGCGCTCGTCAAGCTGATGCAGCCTGGCCACTGCCTGGCTCGCCTGCAGCGTCTGCCGCGCGGGATAGCGGCCCGGGGCGATGCCGCCGTTGTCGTCGCGCCCGTAAACAAAGAGCTGCAGGCTGCGTTCGCCATACTCGGCGCCGAGGCGGTTATGGTTCGCGGCCCCTTCGTCGCCAAACAGCGCCACCTGCGGCAGCGCGTCGTGCACGTTGAAATGCTGCGGATCGCGAAAGATAGCGCGCAGCAGCCGGGCGGTCTGCGGCGCCTCCATGGCGCGATGGAACTTGTTGTTCAGGTTGGCGACGGTGAAATGGACGCGCCCGTCGGCGCTGTCGGCCGAAGGCGACACCGTCGCCGCGTTGGCGACCCACATCGCCGAGGCGGAACTGACCGCCGACAGCAGCCCGGGCGACGCCTTCGCCGCCTGCGCCAGCACCTGTTCGTCGCTGCCGCGGAAGCCGAGCTGACGCAGCAGCGGCAGATTGGGCCGCTCATGCGGCGGGATCACCCCCTGCACAAAGCCTTTATCCGCCAGCGCCTTCATCTTCAGCAGGCCCTGCTTCGCCGCGAGGCGCGGGTTAGACGGCTGATGCTGGTGGCGCGTCGAGGCCTCGTTGCCGAACGACAGTCCGGCATAGTGGTGCGTCAGGCCGACCAGCCCGTCGAAGTTCGCTTCTGTGGTTTTCATGCCTGCTCCTCGCGCGCAGAAAAATCGAGTCCCGGCGAGAGCGCGGCGGGCAGCGTCAGATCGGGCGTCTCCAGCGACGCCATCGGCCAGGCGCAGTAGTCCGCCGCGTACCAGGCGCTGGCGCGGTGGTTGCCGGAGGCGCCAACGCCGCCAAACGGTGCGCTGCTGGCCGCACCGGTGAGCGGCTTGTTCCAGTTTACGATCCCGGCGCGCGCCTCCAGCAGCAGCTGGTCGAACTGCGCGCGCGACGGCGAGATAAGGCCGCAGGAGAGGCCGTAGCGGGTCGCGTTGGCGAGGCGGATAGCCTCATCGAAGCTGTCGTAGCGAATAACGTTAAGCAGCGGGCCGAACACCTCTTCGTCCGGCAGGCCGCTGACCTGCGTGACGTCGATAATGCCCGGCGTGAGCAGCGCATTGCTGCGCTGCGGCCAGCGCATCTCCAGCAGCGGCGTGCCGCCGAGCGCGACGCGCTGCTGCCACGCCTGATAGATCTTTTCCGCCGCCTCGACGGAGATGGCGCTGCCCATAAAGGGCTGCGGCTCGGCGTTCCACGCGCCGGGCTGCAGCCGCGCGCTGACGTCCAGCAGCCGCTGCAGGAAGGCGTCGCCCGCCGCGCCGCGCTTCACCAGCAGGCGGCGCGCGCAGGTGCAGCGCTGCCCCGCGGTAATAAACGCGGACTGAATAGCGATATGCACCGCCGCGTCGATATCCGCCGGATCCTCGACGATGAGCGCATTGTTGCCGCCCATCTCCAGCGCCAGCATTTTCTCCGGCTGGCCAGCGAACTGGCGATGCAGTTGATAGCCCGTTCCGGCGCTGCCGGTAAAGAGCACGCCGTCGATCTGCGTCTCCGCCGCCAGCGCCTGTCCGGTGGCGCGCGCGCCCTGCAGCAGCGCCAGCACGCCGCGCGGCAGCCCCGCTTCCAGCCAGAGGCGCACGGTTTTCTCCGCCGTCAGGGGCGTCAGCTCGCTCGGCTTGAAGAGGACGCAGTTGCCCGCCAGTAGCGCCGGCACAATATGGCCGTTCGGCAGATGGCCGGGAAAGTTGTAGGGGCCGAAGACCGCCAGCACGCCGTGCGGGCGATGGCGCAGCGAACTTTCGCCCTCGTGCTGTTCCCCGGTGCGCGTGTGGAACGCTTTCACAGAGATAGCGATCTTATTGATCATCGCCTGTACTTCGGTCAGCGCCTCCCAGCGCGGCTTGCCGGTTTCGGCGGCAATGGTGTCCGCCAGCTCGGTTTTATGGCTCTCCAGCAGCGAGGCGAAACGCTCGGCCAGCGCCTGACGCTCGGCGAAAGGTCGGCGCGCCCAGCCGGGAAACGCCTCGCGGGCGGCCGCCGCCGCCTGCGCGATCTGCTCCGCCGTGGCGGCCTCGCCCTGCCACAGCGTTTCGCCGAACACCGGATCGACTTTACGCAGCGCGTCGCCGCGGCCCGGCTGCCATTCGCCGTTAATCATTTGCGTCATGCTTTTTTCTCCTCGCCGCCCAGCGTCACCACGCGCAGGCTATCGCCTGGCTCAACGTGCAACGCCCTGAGCTGATTCTCATTAAGTACCACGTCATGCTGCTCGATGCGCGCGGGCAGCAGCGCGACGCGGAAACGGTGATAGTCCATATTCGCCACCAGACAGAGCGGCGCATGTTCGTCCGGTTCGCCGAGCGCGGCGCTGCGCACATGGCTCTTGCGGATGGCGCGAATGTCGTCGATTTCGCACTCCAGCGTCGGACCGCCGTCGAAGATGTCGATATAGTTGCGGTAGCGGAACCCCTCTGCCTCCAGCACCGCGCGCGCGGGCGCGGTCTTCTCATGCACCTGGCCGATCACCGCGCGCGCCTCTGGCGACAGGTAGTCGATATAGAGCGGATGCTTCGGCATCAGCTCGGCGATAAAGGCTTTCTGGCCGGTGCCGCTGAGGAAGTCGGCCTTGCGAAACTCCATGGAGAAGAAGCGGCTGCCGACGCTCTCCCAGAAGGGCGAATGGCCCGCGTCGTCGCTGACGCCGCGCATCTCGGCCACCACGCGATCCATAAACTGATGGCGAAAGTTCGCCATAAAGAGAAAGCGCGACTTAGAGAGCAGGTAGCCGTTTTTGCCGTCGCGGTAGTCGGGATCGAGAAACAGCGTGCAGAGTTCGCTGCTGCCGGTATGGTCATTGCTCAGCGACAGGGTCGGCAGCGCCGCGTAGACGTTGAGCTCTTTTGAGGCGTGCACCTGGGTGCCGACGCGAAAGTTATACCAGGGCTCCTGCAGTCCGACCGCCACCTCAATGGCGCAGATGCCCACGGCGCGATTCTCTTCACTGTCCGCCAGCACAAAGACGTAGCCCTGTTCGGCGCGCGGCAGCCTGCCCTGCCAGGTTTGCAGCGAGCGCTCGATGCGCGCCTGCAGTGTCGGGCTGTCGACCGGCAGCGAGGTGAGTCCGCCGCCCGTTTTACCGGCCAGCGTCAGCAGTTGTGCCAGGTCGTCATGTTCAACAGGGCGAATCACCATCATGATGTCGATCCTCGCGCCAGGTGTTCACAGGCAGCGGCAAAGCGCGCCATGCCGGTTTTGACTTCCTCTTCGCTGATATTGAGCGCCGGCGCGAAACGCACCACGTTAGCGCCGGCGATCAGTACCATCACGCCCTGCTCGGCCGCCGCCAGGTTAAACTGCTTCGCTTTACCGGCATAGTCCTCGTTCAGCACCGCGCCGATCAGCAGGCCCAGGCCGCGCACCTCTTTAAACAGATGCAGCCGCTGGTTAATCTCCTCCAGCGCCTCGACGATCCACCGATGGCGTTCAGTCACGCCCGCCAGAGTCGCAGGCTGGTTGATCAGTTCCAGCACCTTGCCCGCCACCGCGCCCGCCAGCGGATTGCCGCCGTAGGTGGTGCCGTGGGTGCCGACGTTCATGACCTGCGCCAGATCCTCGCGCGTCAGCATCGCGCCGATAGGGAAACCGCCGCCCAGCGCCTTGGCGGTGGTGAGCACGTCCGGCGTCACGCCGTAGTGCATATAGGCGTAGAGCGAACCGGTGCGGCCTACGCCGCTCTGCACTTCGTCAAAAATCAGCAGCGCCTGGTGCTGGTCGCACAGCGCGCGCAGGCCGCGTAAAAAGGCGGGATCGGCAGGCAGCACGCCGCCTTCGCCCTGAATCGGCTCGACGATCACCGCGCAGGTGTTGTCGTCGATCAGCTGCGCCGCTGCTTCCAGATCGTTAAACGGGGTATGGCGGATATCGGGCGGCAGCGGCGCGAAATCTTTTGAGTAGGCGGGCTGACCGCCAGCGGAAACGGTAAACAGCGTGCGGCCGTGAAAAGCATTATTGAAGGCAACGATGCCGCTTTTATGCGCGCCGAAGCGATCGTGTGCGGTTTTACGCGCCAGCTTCAGCGCCGCCTCGTTGGCTTCGGCGCCCGAGTTGCAGAAGAAGACGCGGTCAGCGAAGGTGGCGTCGATCAGCTGCTTCGCCAGCCGCAGGATCGGCTCGTTGGTATAGCCGTTGCCGGTATGCCACAGGCGCGACGCCTGCTCGGTCAACGCCTGCTGCAGCGCCGGGTGCGCATGGCCCAGCGCGTTAACCGCAATGCCCCCGGCAAAGTCGATATACTCTTTGCCGTTCTGATCCCAGAGGGTCGAGCCCGATGCGCGCACCGGTACAAAGTTCGCTGGCGCATAGACCGGCACCATCCATTGATTGAAATCGTGACGCGAAACCTGCAGTGACATATCTGTTTCTCCTGCTTTCCCGCCCGGCGCGCCGGCGAGTAAAGCGAATGTTTTAGATTTGTGAAATTCGGGTAAATACAGCCCTACTGTAAGGTGCAGCTTGCGTGCCAGCAAAGCGAATAAATGCATAAAAGAGGCGTGACAACGAAATATCAATAACTTAAATACATGCGATATTCACTTTTATTGCATATATAGTGAATAATTTTGTGACTGTCGCGCCTGCGCCCTATAATCCGCAGCAGATTTATGCAGTTACCAGAGTAAATATTGCTTTTGTGATCGCTCCTGACTTTTATGTTCAAAATCAGGCAAAAAACGCCCTTTAGAGGTGCAGCGTGCTCTGTTTAAGGGCAGATCGATCGCCTGAAAGCGTGAAGGCGGATCGCTTGCCTGAAAATTAAGCCTGGCGAGTCCGTGGGCACCGTTACATGCGTAAAAGGCCAGGCGGAATATTCACCTGGCCTGAGTAATTAAACGACGCGCGTTAAAACAATTATTCCTGACGTTATTATCAATTCAGCAATAAGAATTTATGATGGCTATTTAATTTGTAAGTGAGCTAATTATTAGAGCTTTAATTTTGGCTGCTATTTGCACTTTTCCGATAAAGCTTGCTTTTCCTCTGGGATTAGCTAGCCAGATATCAAGACGCAGCCCTGCCCGAAGCCTTCACAATAAGAATTTATATTAATGATTAAATTCAATGATTTAAAAATAAATAATTTTACCAACCTTCTGGCTGGCAATAATTTACGCATCGCATTACCGAACAATAAATAACCAGCAGAAACATAAAATCAGCTATAGAAATATTCAGTTACACTTATTGCACTAGGTCAAATTATCCTTTTGTGTCATTTTTCTTTCACCCCGGATAGCGGGGAATAATAACTAACAAAGACAGGGTAAATATCAATGATGAAGCGCGCGATAGCGGCGGCAGTGGTGTCGTCTCTTGTAGGGATATCTGCCAGCCAGGCAGCAGAGATTTATAATAAAGATGGTAACAAACTCGACTTAGTGGGAAAGATTAACGTCTCGCACCTGTTTTCTAACGACAGCAGCAGCGATGGCGATACCTCTTCCTATGCGCGCCTCGGCTTTAAGGGCGAAACCAAAATTACCGATCGGCTGACCGGCTATGGCTTCTGGCAGTATCAGTACAGCCTGCGCAACTCGGAAGGCAGCGACGCGCAGACCGGCAACCGCACCCGTCTTGGCTATGCTGGCCTGAAGTTTGGCAACGCTGGCTCGCTCGACTATGGCCGCAACTACGGGCTGGTCTACGACGCGCTCGCCTATACCGATATGCTGCCCTTCTTCGGCGGCGACTCCGGCTACGCCGACGCCTTCCTGGCGGGACGCTCTACCGGCCTGCTCACCTGGCGCAATAAAGATTTCTTCGGCCTGGTCAAGGGGCTGAGCCTGGCCGCGCAGTACCAGGGTAAAAACGATCGCGCTGGCAACACCGACGGCGTGCGCCGCTCCAACGGCGACGGCTACGCCCTTTCCGCCACCTACGCCTTCGATTTCGGCCTGAGCTTTACCGGCGCTTTCGCCAGCCTCGACCGCACCGAGACGCAGAACGCGGCGGCGCGCGGCGACGGCGACCGCGCGCAGAACTGGGCGACGGCGGTGAAATATGATGCGAATCAGATCTATCTGGCGGCGATGTATGGCGAAACCCTGAACGCCACCCCGATCAGCGGCGGCTTCGCCAACAAAGCGCAGAACTTCGAAGCGGTGGCGCAGTATCAGTTCCTGAACGGCCTGCGCCCGTCAATTGGCTATGTCTCATCAAAAGGCAAAGAGATTGAGAATATCGGCGACGCCGACATCTTCAAATATGTTGCGGTAGGCACCACCTACTACTTCAACAAAAACATGTCGACCTATGTGGAGTACAAAATCAACCTGCTGGACGACAACAACCCGCTGCGCCTGAAGACCGACGATATCACCGCCGTGGGCCTGATCTACCAGTTCTGATAAGGTTGTACCCTCATGCTGCGCCCGGTCACAGTGTCAACCGGGCGCGCAGGGCCGCGCAAGCGGCCTTTTTCTTTGCTCTCTGTTAAGGTGCGCCGCCAGGGCTAAGTCAGACGGTAATAGACGTCCGGGCGCAGCGGCGTCGGCAGCGTCTCTTCCTCTCCCGCCATCTCCCGCAGGCTAATCTCAATATTGGTGCAGATCGCATCCATCGGCAGATGGTTATTCTGATAGCCGAACGGCATCTCCAGCTCCTCCGCCAGCGTATCAAGCGACAAAAAGGTGTAGGAGATAAACATCGACACCAGCGGCGTCATCGCGTGCAGATCGGGCGCCAGCGCAAACGGCAGCAGCGTGCAGAAGAGATAGACGGTGCGGTGCAGCAGCAGGCCGTAGGCGAACGGCACCGGCATGCTCGCCAGCCGTTCGCAGCCACCCAGCACCGCCGCGAGCTGATTCAGGCTCTCGTCGATCGTGCTCCACACCAGATCGCTGATTTTGCCCTGGCGACGCTGGTCCGCCAGCCAGTGCGAGAGCTGAAGGTGCAGCATATTGGTCGGCGAGCGGCGCGACAGCACCCAGTCGGCATCTTCCCCGAGCAGCCGCTGCAGATCGGCGCGCGCGTCGCTGCGGCGCAGCTGGTGCTTCAGGCTATAGCAGAACGCCAGCAGCAGCGCCTGGATCCGCGGCGCATCGTCAGGAAAGAGCGCCAGCACCTGACGCTGCAGCGTGCGGCAGGCGATCAGCAGCGCGCCGAAAAAATGGCGCGCCTCGCTGAAGCGCGCGAAGCAGACGCTGTTGCGAAAGCCGAGAAACACCGCAATGGAGACGCCGAGCAGGCTAAAAGGCGCCAGCGTCAGCTTGATGCCGAGGGTCTCGTACCAGTTGAGCAGCCAGAGCGCGAGCAGCGACATCAGCAGATTAAGAAACAGGCGGAATGAAATAACAGGCAGCACAGAGCCGTGCCAGGCGAACAAACGAACGAACCAGTGGCGATGAGGACGAACGATCATGATGGGCAGGTGACAAGGGATTTTGTGGCGATTCTGCGACTTTCCCGCCCGCCTGACCAGCGATAAATTGTGACAATTGTCACAACTTATTCCTCTCTCGCGCGCTAGCTGCCCACTGAGCCGCAGCGCGCTATCATCGTCGCCACCGCCTGCGCGATTGCGGGCCGGTCGGGCGCGTAATAGAACTGCGCGCTGGTTTCGTGATGGCTAAATTTCGCCACCTCGATCCATGCCACTACCTCTGACTGCGCATTCAGCAGGTTAAACCGGTCCACGCCCCCAGGCAGCGGATCGTCGGCCTCTAACCGCAGCCGCTGGTTGAGCGCTGTGGTTTCCAGACACTGCTCAACCTCGAAGCGATGGGCGGCGAAGTAGCCGGTGGTGGTCTCAGGATGGAGCGACACCTGGCCCAGATCCACGCAGCCGCATAAACAGCCGCAGGCGAACAGAAGAGAGAAAAGTTTCATTGATGACCTCTCGGCAGAGACAGCGAACAGCAGTGATGATAGCGCGCGCGGCGTCACGCAATCCTCAACAGCGCGTCAGGGCGCCATAATATCGAAGCGATCTGACGCCGCACCGGCATCGGCCTGCATCGGCGGCTGCACCTTCAGGGTGATCCAGTTCGAGGTGACGCGCTGCTGCTTCTCATCCTCCAGCGTCACCGACAGGCGGTACTCGTTGCTGGCGCCTTGCGAGTCGTCCCAGGCGGGCACGATCAGACTCCAGCCCTGCGGCTGGCTGTTATTCGCGGGCGGCGTCAGGCTCAGCGCCTGGGTATCGCCCTGCCAGCTCAACGCCTTAATCGGGTTGCTGTGCCGGATCTGCAGCTTCAGCGGCAGGCTTTCGCCCGGCGTCAGCTGCCACGGCGGCGTGGCAAGAAACACCGACAGGGTTTTGCGCTGGCGAAAACTGAGCACCGGCGTATCGGAACGGGTGACCCGGTCATAGCGGCTGCCGCGCAGCGAACGCGCCTCGGCAACGTTGCTCGCCTCCAACTGCTTGCTCAGCGCCACGCCGAAGCGATAGTTGAGCTTTAACCCCAGCTGATCCTGCGTCTCGCCCGCGCTGCTGGTCTTGTGGCTGGCCGATAGCGTCACCAGCGGCACCGGCGTATAGGAGAGGCCCAGCGACAGCGCGGAGGGGTTGTGGTAGCGGTTGCCGCTGTGAAAAAGATCGACGTTATCGCCGAGATACTGCTCCCAGCTCAGCGACACGCCGAGCTGACGATAGAACGGCAGATAGCTCTGCGTGGTGATGTCGTAGCCGCGCGCCATACGCTGCTGTTCGCTGTCGCCGCTGTTCTTCCAGCTGCCCAGCGGGTGATAGTAGTTGGCGGAGAAGCGCAGATTCTCGTTCCAGGCTTCGGTGCCGAGCGAAGCGCGCTGCTGGCCGATATCGACGCTGCGGTCGAGAAAGGCGTTATAGCCCAGTAGCCAGCCTGGCGTCACCCAGCGCTGCCCCAGGCCGACATTGCCCACCAGCCCGTCACTGGTGTCGCGCACCCCCACCTGGCTAAAAGTGAGATGGCTGCGCTCGTCCGACAGCGCGGTGAAAAGATCGCCGCCGGTGCCGGTGAAGCTGCCCTGCATATCCACCATCAAATCGATCTGGGCATTACCGTAGGGCGACAGCAGCGACTGCCCTTCACTCTCGACGCGGTTCGCCACCTCGTCACGAAAGTGGTTAAAAGCCCAGACGCCCGCCTGCTGGCCGAAACTGGTGCTGTCGTCGCCTTTCAGGCTTGCTTCGCCAATGTCTTTGGCGATAGCGGCGAGCCGCTTATTCCACTCGTCGTCGCTCTGCGCGTTGCCCAGCGACGGCAGCGCCGCCAGCTGCTGGTTGAAACGCGCCGGATCGTCAAAAGGCGTCTCCGCCACGGCGGCGGTGCCAGTGAAAGCCTGGGCCGCAGGCAGAGCGGAAAGCAGCGCCGCGACAAGGGGCGAAGAGGCAAAAAGCGGGCGGGCAAAGCGGTGAAGAAACATAGCGTCTTATCGGTTTTTTCAGCTGATTAACGAGATCTGTCTCACAAAAGGATTTGAATTTACTTTAACACATCGCGATGAATTTGCAGAGAATGGCAGGGAAAAGCGGAAAAAGCAGGGAAAAAGCTGGATAAACGCAGAGTTATCCAGCCTGAAGTCGCTATCAGGAGAAGATAAGCCCGCCATCGACGTTAATGGTCTGGCCGGTAATATAGCGGGCGTCGTCAGAGGCGAGAAACGCCACCAGCCCGGCGACATCCTCCGGCTGGCCGGCGCGCTTCAGCGGAATATTCTCTACCCACTCCGCCATCAGCTCGCCCTTGCCATATTTTTTCTTATCGCTGCTGAGGATCTCGCCCCAGACGCGGTCGTTGTAGTCCCACATCTCACTCTCGATAATGCCGGGACAGAAGGCGTTCACGGTGATATGCCAGGGCGCCAGCTCCAGCGCCAGGCTCTGGGTAATGCCGATCACCCCCATCTTGCTCGCCGCGTAGTGCGGCGTGTAGATAAACCCCTGGCGTCCCTGGCCCGAAGAGGTGTTGATCAGGCTGCCGCGGTTCTGCTGCACCATATATTTCGCCGCCTCGCGACAGCAGAGCCAGACGCCGGTGGTATTCACCGCCAGCACCTTGTCGAAATCCGCTTTCGGCATGGCGTCGAAGCGATCGATGGTGATCACGCCCGCGTTCTGTATCGAGACGTCGATGCGGCCGAAGCGGTCGAACGCCTGCTGATAGAGCTGCTGGACCGCGGCTTCGTCGGTGACGTCCGCCTGTAGCGCCAGAATATCGCTGCCGTACTTCTCCTTCAGCGCCTCGGCGGTGGCGAACACCCGCTCGGCGTTGGAGACCATCACCAGGTTAGCGCCGTCGCGCGCGAAGCGCGCCGCGATGCCGGCCCCGATGCCGCGACAGGCGCCGGTAATGACGACGGTTTGCCCTTGAAAATGACGCATCATGTTGCCCTCCGCTTATCCATGACTGACTTCAGATACCGATGTCGACTGCTGCTTTTTTTCATGGCGACGCAGCAGCACCACTTTGCTTTGCAACCGCTGCTGGAACTGGTCGATCACCACGGCGGTGACAATCACCAGCCCCTTGATCACCATCTGCCAGAAGTCGCTGACGCCCATCATCACCATGCCGTCGGCGAGGAAGACGATGACGAAGGCGCCGATAATCGAGCCGGAGACGCGGCCGCGGCCGCCCGCCAGCGCCGTGCCGCCCAGCACCGTAGCGCCGATAGCGTCCATCTCAAACATATTGCCGGTCATGGGATGGGCGGTTTGCAGCTGCGACGCCACCACCAGCCCCACCAGTCCGGCGCAGAGGCCGGAGAAGGCGTAGACGAAAATTTTCACCTTCACGATCGGCACGCCCGCCAGCCGCGCGGCCGATTCGTTGCCGCCGGTGGCGTAGATATAGCGCCCCAGCGGCGTTTTGCGCGTCAGGTAGAGCCCGAGCAGCAGAAAGCCCACCATCAGCCAGATCGGCAGATAGATGCCGAGCAGCGTGCCGGAGCCGAGAAAGGCGAAGCCGGTATTGCCGAGCGCCGGCAGGCCGACCAGGTTGGCGTAGGTGCTGCCGTCGTTGAACAGCAGCGCCGCGCCGCGCGCCACATACATCATGCCCAGGGTGCAGATAAAGGGCGCGACGCCAAGCCGGGTGATCACCGCGCCGTTCACCAGCCCAATAACCACGCCGAACAGCGCCACCGCGAGGATCACCTCCGGCACGTTGAGAAACAGGATATTGCCGTTCCACAGCGGCACGCCGCTGGTGAGCAGCGCGCCCGCCACCATGCCGCAGATGCCCGCTACCGCCCCCACCGAGAGATCGATGCCGCCGGTGAGGATCACCAGCGTCATGCCGATCGCCAGCAGCCCGGTAATGGCGACGTGCTGGGTCATAATCAGCAGGTTCGACGGGGTAAGAAAGTTCGGCACCATGACGCTGAAAAAGCCGATGACGATCAGCAGCGCAATAAAGGTGCGCGCTTTCAGCAGGTACATATAGAGCAGGTATTTTTGGTTCATCATCTCTCCTGCGGGCGAGCGACGTCGCCCGTCATGCCTGGTAAACCGGCGGCTTAGTCATGCGGCGTCGAGGCCGTAATCAGTTTTTCGCGCGTGACCTCAGCGCGGGGTAAATCGGCGGTGATACGGCCGTCGGCCATCACCAGCACGCGGTCTGCCAGCGCCATCACCTCATCCAGCTCGGAAGAGGAGAACATCACCGCCAGCCCCTGCTGCGCCAGCGTGCCAATCAGGTGATAGACGTCGGTTTTCGCGCCGACGTCGATGCCGCGCGTCGGCTCGTCCAGCAGCACCACCTGCGGCCCGGTCATCAGCGCCTTGCCCAGCACCACCTTCTGCTGGTTGCCGCCGCTCAGCGAGGTAATCGGCAGCTCGGGATCGCTGACCTTGATCGCCAGATGCTGGATCATCTCGTCGACACGCCGCTTCTCTTTGGCCGGATGCAGCAGGCGCAGCGCGCGGCGAAAGCCGCGCAGGCTGAGATCGGTCAGCGTCATATTGGCGGTGATCGACATCAGCTGCACCACGCCTTCCCCCTGGCGATCCTCGGGCACCAGCGTGATGCCACGCTTCAGCCGCTGCTGAAAGCTGCACCGCTCCAGCGCGCTGCCCGCCAGCCGCACCTTGCCCGACTGGCAGTGCATCAGGCCGATCAGCCCTTTGAACAGCTCGGTGCGCCCGGCGCCCAGCAGGCCATAAATGCCGATCACCTCCCCTTTGCGCAGCGAGAAGCTGACCTCGTTGAGCCGGTAGCCGCCGTTCTGGTGCAGCGCGGTCAGGCCGTCTACCTCCAGCACCGTTTCGCCCTGCGCCGCCGCCTGATAGTCGAAGTGCTTTTTCTTGTCGCCAACCATCTGTTCGATAATCCAGGGCACGCTGGCGTCGCGCACCTCGCGCTCGCTGATAAAGCGGCCGTCGCGGAAGATGGTGATGTGGTCGCCGATCGCCATCAGCTCCTCCAGCCGGTGCGAGATATAGATGATGGTGACGCCGCGCCGCTTCAGCTGCTCAATCACGTTGAACAGCACCTTCACCTCCGACTGGCTGAGCGCGCTGGTCGGCTCATCCATAATCAGCACGCGCGTATCTTTCGAGAGCGCCCGCGCGATCTCCACCAGCTGCTGATGGCCGATGCCCAGCTCGCCCAGCGGCGCATAGGGATCGACATCCAGCTCCAGCCGCTCCAGCAGCGACTTCGCCAGCGCATACTGATACTTCTCGTTGATCACGCCGCGCTGGAAGAACTCGTTGGCGATGAAAATGTTGTCCATCACGTTCATGTTGGGGAACAGGTTCAGCTCCTGAAAGATGATGCTGATGCCCTGTTTTTCCGCCTGGTGCGTCGAGGAGAGCGATACCGGCTCGCCGTCGAGCAGGATCTCGCCGCTGGAGGGGGTCTCGACCCCGGCCAGCATCTTCATCATGGTGGATTTGCCCGCGCCGTTTTCGCCAATCAGCACGTTGACCTTGTTGCGATAGACGCGGTAGTTGACCTGATCGAGCGCGGTGACGCCGGGATAGATGCGCGACAGGCCGCGCGTCTCGATAATCACCTCGCCGGTTGCGTGTGAATGCTGCATAACCGCTCCTTACTGCCGCGCGATGGCGACAGGCGTCACGTTCGGGATCTGCTGCGGCACATCCCAGCTGCTGAATACGCCCGTCAGCTGCACCTTGTCGCCCACTTTCGGCTTGAAGGCGGTCATCATGTCGGAGGCCTGCTGATTGATGGCGCGGCCGTAGTCGCCGAACAGCACCTGGTCGTTAAAATCCTGATAGCTGGCCCCTTTATAGGCGTCGCGCAGCGCGGTGCCGGGAATAATCGGCCCAGTCTGCACCGTGATGTTGTCGCCCGAGGCCTCTTTGACCGTCATGCGGCCGCTGCGCGACGTGGTATTGACCGCCGTTACTTCGCCGCTGACGCGGACGCTAAACACGCAGGGGTTTTCCGCCTGGCTGCGATAGCCCAGCGTGCTGCAGGCGGTGTCGAAATCTTTCGCCGCCTGCAGCGCCTTCAGCAGGTCGCCCGCGGGCTTCGCGTCGCGCTGCACCTGCGGCACCAGCTGTTCGCGCCAGGTCTGGGCGATATTCGCCATCTTCGGGTTCGGCGGATTTTTCAGGTCCGCCAGCTCCTGCTGCGACACAATGCGGCAACCGCTGAGCACCATCATCGGAAGCAGAAGCCAGAGTCGTCTGTGCATGGGATTCTCCTGACGCCCGTCCCGGACGGGCGCGGCTGCAAGGGGGATTACGACTTAAAGTTGAAGTCCTGCACGCCGCTGGCGTTATCCGGCGTAATCAGAATGCCGCGGAACATCACGCGCTGCTTCGCCGGCTTCACCCCTTTCTGAATAAAGTTATCCAGATCGGTGACGCCCTGTGCGGCGATCGCCTGCGCCTGCAGCATCACCGTGGCTTTCAGCGTGCCCGCCTTCACCGCGTCGCGCTCGTCGTTGCTGCCGTCAATGCCCACCACGGTGACGTCGTTACGGCCCGCCGCCTTCAAGGCGGCAATCGCCCCCAGCGCCACCGGTCCGTTGCCGCAGATCACCCCTTTCACATCGGGATGCGCCTGCAGAATGCTGTCCATAATGCGCTTGCCGTCGATCAGGGTGCCTTTCGCATCCTGGCGCGCCACGCTCTGCATATCGGGATACTGGTCCAGCACCTGATGGAAGGATTTCGACCGCGTCACGCAGTTGTTGTCGGCCAGGTTGCAGGTCAGCTCGGCATATTTGCCCTTCTCGCCCATCTTCTCGACGAATACGGTGGCGACGTCGGAGCCGGCCTGGAAGTTGTTATGGGTGATCTGCTCCAGCGCAACGTCATCGACCGGAATTTCGCGGTTAATCAGCACCACCGGGATCCCGGCCTCTTTGGCCTTTTTGATCGCCGCGACGCTGGCGGTGGAGTCGGCGTTATCCAGAATAATGCCCTGCACTTTTTTGCCGATGGCGGCGTCGATCAGCTCGCTCTGCTTCTTCACGTCTTCGCCGTGCGACAGCACCGAGGTTTTGTAGCCCAGCTCTTGCGCCTTGAGGTTGGCGCCCTTGGCCTCCGAGGCGTAATAGGGGTTATCCAGCGAGTTAACGAGGATCATGATGGTGCCTTTCTCCGCCGCGAAGCCGGCGCTGGAGAAGAGGCTGGCGGCGATCGCGGTGCACAGCAGGGAGCGGATTTTCATAGTGATATTCTCTCTTCTATTTGTAGGGGGGTAAGGCGTTGGGGCGGGTGCTGCATTACCAGATGGTGAAGCCGCCATCGATCATCAGATCGGCGCCGGTAATCATGTCGCTGCCGTTGCTGGCGAAAAACAGCACGGCGGCGGCGATTTCGTCGGTGTAGGCGAAGCGGCCTAGCGGGATCAGCTTTTTCATCGCTTCGCCCTTCTCGCCGCGCCAGGCTTTTTCGCCCATCGGCGTCAGCACCACGGTAGGCGACAGGGTATTTACGTTAATGCGGTGCGGCGCGAACTCTTTCGCCATCACCTTGGTCATGCCGAGCAGCCCCGCCTTCGCGGAGGTGTAGGCGACGTGGTTATCGATGGCAATCGACGCCGCCTGTGAGGCGATATTGATGATTTTGCCCCCCTTGCCCGCCGCGACCATGCGTTTGCCCGCCGCCTGCGCGCAGAGAAACGGCCCGGTCAGGTTGACGGCGATCTGCTTCTGCCATTCGGCGAAATCGGTTTCCAGCACCGGCTGCAGCATCACATAGCCAGCGCAGTTAACCAGGATATCGATCTGGCCATAGTGCTGTGTCACCGCGTCGAACGCCTGCTCGACCGAGGCCGGGTCGGTGACGTCGCAGGTGACAAACTGCACCTTGTCGGCGTCGAAGCTGTCGCGCAGGCCGGCGACCTTTTCCGCTTCGAAAGGGGGATAAAGCAGCGCCAGACGCGCCCCTTTCGCCAGCAGCATCTCGTTGCTCGCCATGGCGATGCCCCCAAGTCCGCCGGTCACCACTGCCACTTTGCCGCCAAGATCCATCGCGCTGTTGACGCCGTAGCGCAGGTTTACGTCATATTCGCTGCTCATCCTTTCCTCACTTGTGTCGTTGCCAGCGGCCGCTCCTGTTGAAACGGATTTACCCGGGCGTATGGCTATTTGATTTTCGAACAAAAATATAAGCTATCGAATCGCAATGGTATGTGGGTGAGATCAAATTTCATACACCTCGCAAAAATTATTTTTATCCCCTTGTTTTCGCGTAATATAGCCTGATAAGCCTTTAGGCGGCATGGATAAAGGCGCTATGTGAACCCTGCGCTTTCAAAGGGATGCAAGACATTCATTTTCGTTCGAAATCCAATAGCGCACCGCACTGCCTCGCATTCGTCAAAAGCGCGGGGTAAACTCAGCGTCAGGCATCTATTCGCCGGATATAACCGTGGTTGAGAAGAGGGAGCGTTTCGATTGAAAAGCAAAACTGAGCAGCTTGCCGATATGCAGCAGCGCCGCGAAAAGATTCTGGAGATGATCCGCGAAGATGGCACGGTGACGGTTAAGGCGCTGACGGAGGCGTTCGGTCTGACGGAGGCGACTATCCGTACCGACCTGAGAATGCTGCAAAAGCAGGGGTTTGTGCAGCGCTATCACGGCGGCGCCACCCTGATGACCGGCAAGCAGAATACCGGCGCGCTGCTGCTGGAGCGGCAGACCCATCTGGAGGAAAAAGAGGCGATCGGCCGACTGGCGGCGCAGCATATCGAAAACGGCGACACGGTGATTTTCGATTCAGGCACCACGACCACCGCCATCGCTGAGGCGATCGGCCATATTCGCCGCCTTTCGGTGGTGACCACGGCGGTGAATATCGCGCTCAAGCTGGGCGGCGAGCCGGGCATCAACATCCTGCTCACCGGCGGCACCTTTAAATTCCCGACCCTCTCCACCTCCGGCGAAAAGGCGGCGAGCTTTTTTGAAAACGTGCTGGCGCAGAAGCTGTTTCTCGCCACCGCCTGCATTTCGCCGCGCCTTGGGCTCAGCTTCCCCAGCGAAACCGACATCAAGGTGAAAATGGCGATGATCAACTCCGCCAGCACGGTCTACGTGGTGGCGGACTCCAGCAAAATCGACAAGGTGTCGATGTTCGCGCTGCCCTGCGACTGGAGCCATATCCACTATCTGATCACCGACGACGGCATCAGCGCGGCGCAGATCGCCGCCTTTGAGGCGCTTGGCGTCAACGTGCTGGTGGCGTCGCTGCCGCAGGCGCAGCGGCGTGCGATCTAGGCCTGCGCGGCGGTGGCCTGCTGCGTCGTTGTAGCGTAGCGCACCACCTCGCCGACAATCAGCAGCGATGGCGAAACCGGCCGCTGCTGCGCCACCGTCTGCGCCAGCTCGGCCAGCGAGGTGATTAACACCCGCTGATCCGCGCGCGTGCCGTTCTCGACAATCGCCACCGGCGTATCGCCCGCGCGCCCCTGCTTCTGCAGCTGGGCGGCGATAGAGGCGCTCCAGCGCAGCCCCATATAGAACACCAGGGTTTCATGCGGGTCGCCACAGGCCCGATCCGCCAGCTGTGGCTCGCCCAGCTTGCCGTGGCCGGTGATCAGCCGCAGCGACTGCGCGCAGTCGCGGTGCGTCAGCGGGATGCGGCTGGCGGCGGCGCAGCCCACGGCGGCAGTGATACCCGGCACCACCTCGCAGCGCACCTGCGCCTGCTGCAGAAACGCCAGCTCTTCGCCGCCGCGTCCGAAGATAAAGGGATCGCCGCCCTTCAGCCGCACCACTTCGCGGCCGCCGCGCGCCAGATCCGCCAGCAGCTGGTTGATCTCGCCCTGCTTCATGCCGTGACGGCCGGGCTGCTTGCCGACGTCGATGCAGAGCGCCGAGGTCGGCACCTCCGCCATCACCGCCTCGCTCACCAGCCGGTCATAGACCACCACCTCCGCCTGATGCAGCAGCCGCAGCGCTTTTACCGTCAGCAGCTCGACGTCGCCCGGCCCGGCGCCAACCAGCCAGACCCGCCCCTGCTCGCCGCCGTTCGACAGCAGTTTGTTCAGTGAATCGATCGCAAAAGTCATCGCGCTCTCCGTTACGCCGTGGCTGGCGTGAATAACAGCTGTTTCAGTTCAGGAAGGCAGGAGCCGCAGCCGGTGCCGCACTGCAGCGCGCTGCCGAGCGCCGCAGGCGAGTCGCAGCCCTGCGCTATCGCCTGCCGGATCGCCGTTTCGCCCACGCCGAAACAGCTGCAGATAATGCGCCCCGCGTCGCTGCCCTGCCCGCGACACCCCGCCAGTAGCGCAAAGCGTCCGGCGGCGTCGGCGGGCGGCGCGCGGAAGGCGGCGGTGATGAAGGCATGGTCAAGCCTCGGCAGGCGCGGCGCGGCGTAGAATGCCAGCTGCAGCTCGCCCTCGCGCCACGCCAGCAGCCGGTACTCTCCCGCCGCGCCCACCGCCTGCTGCAGCTGCATGTTCTGCGTCGCCAGCTGCGCCTGCGCCCAGTCGCGCGCGGTGCCGTCGCCCGCCAGCGTCAGCCGCTGCGCGCCCGCCTGCGGCGCGCGTGCCCAGTAGCGCAGCCCGGCGGGCGCCTTGATATTGCGCTGCCACAGCCAGCCCTGCCAGCCGGCAGAGAGCGGCTGGATGCGCACCGCCGTCTGCTTCAGCGCCGGCTGGCCCGACGCGGGACAGCAGCGCGCCGTCACCAGCGCGTCAACATGGCTCTGCAGCGCAAACTGACGGTTCCAGTGCATCGGCGCAAACAGCTCGTTAAGACGCATACCGCTGTCGACACGCACCCGCGCCGCCATCCAGCCGCGCGCCGACTGCACCCGGGCCAGCTCGCCATCGGCAAGGCCCCAGCGCTGCGCCGTCGCGGGATGCAGCGCGATAAAGGGCTCGTCGATATGCTGCATCAGGCGCGGCACCGCGCCGGTGCGCGTCATGGTGTGCCACTGGTCGCGAATACGTCCGCTGTTCATCAGCAGCGGATAGGCGTCGTCGCCCGCGCGCTCCAGCGGCGCAGCGCAGGGCAACAGCCGCGCGTTGCCGTCGGCATGGTAAAAGCGGCGATCGCCAAACAGTCGCGCGCAGCCCTCGGGAAAGCGCGCGTTGACCGGCCACTGCACCGGTTTCAGCCGGTCCCAGGCGTCGTCGCTGAGCTGCGCCAGCCCGCTGATGTCGAACGCGCGCTGGCCGTGATTTTCAAAGCCGGAGAGCGCGGCGTGCTCGCGAAAAATCTCTGCCGGATGCTGCCAGCCGAAGGCGTCGCCAAAGCCGAGCCGCTGCGCCACCTGCGCCAGCAGCCACCAGTCGGGCTTCGCCTCGCCGGGCGGCGGCACAAAGGCGCGCTGGCGCGAGATGCGCCGTTCGGAGTTGGTGACGGTGCCGTTTTTCTCGCCCCAGCCGAGCGCGGGCAGCAGAATATCGGCGAACGCCGTGGTGTCGGTGTCTGCCATCACGTCGGAGACGATCACCAGCGGGCACGCGGCCAGCGCCTGCGCCACGCGGTTGCCTTCCGGCATCGACGCCGCCGGATTCGTGCCGAGGATCCACACCGCCTTCACCTCACCGCGCGCCACCGCCTCGAACAGCGCGACGGCGGTAAGCCCGGGCCGCCGCGCCACCGTCGGACTGCGCCAGAAGCGCTGCAGCCGGTCGCATTCCACGTCGCTGAAGCCCATATGCGCCGCCAGCTGATTCGCCAGCCCGCCCACCTCGCGTCCGCCCATGGCGTTAGGCTGTCCGGTCAGCGAAAAAGGGCCGCAGCCCGCGCGGCCCAGCTTGCCGCTCAGCAGATGGACGTTAATAATCGCGTTGTTATGGTCGCTGCCAGCGGCCGACTGGTTGATGCCCATGCACCAGAGCGTGAGCACGCGATCGCTGTCGGTAAACAGCTGGTAGAACTGCGCCAGCAGGCCGCTGTCCAGTTCGCAGGCGGCCGCCGCGCGCGCCAGCGTCCAGGGCTGCGCCGCCGCCAGCGTCTCTTCGACGCCGTTCAGGTGCGGCAGCATGCTGCTGTCGATGGCGCGATGCTGCGCCAGCCAGTTAAGCAGCCCGCTAAACAGCGCGCCGTCGCTGCCTGGACGCAGCGGCAGATGCAGATCCGCCAGGTCGGCGCTGGCGGTGCGGCGCGGATCGATCGTCACCACGCGCAGCGCCGGGCGCTGCTGCTTCGCCTGCGCCAGCCGCTGATAGGCCACCGGATGGGTCCAGGCGGCGTTGGAGCCCACCAGCACCACCAGATCCGCCTCGGCGAAATCCTCATAGCAGCAGGGCACCGCGTCGGCGCCGAAGGCGCGCTTGTAGCCGACCACCGCCGAGGCCATGCAGAGGCGTGAGTTGGTGTCGATATTGGCCGCACCGAGATAGCCCTTCATCAGCTTGTTGGCGACGTAGTAATCCTCGGTGAGCAGCTGGCCGGAGGCGTAGATCGCCACCGCCTCCGGGCCGTGCTGTTCGATAATGGCGCGCAGGCGCGCCGCGGCGCTCTCCAGCGCGTGCGCCAGCGCAACCGGCTCGCCGTCGACCCGCGCCCGCAGCAGCCGCCCGCTGGCATGCAGGGTCTCGCCCAGCGCCGCGCCTTTGACGCACAGGCGGCCAAAGTTGGCCGGATGGCTGCCGTCGCCGGTGACGGCGCCGTCGTCGCCTACGCTGACGCCGCAGCCCACGCCACAGTAGGGGCAGGTGCTCTTCATGAGGCCTCCGCCATCAGGTTCAGCGGCCGGTTCGCCACCCAGATGCGCCCCGCTTCCAGCTTCACCGGCCAGCAGCGCAGCTGGTGCTGCGGATTGTCGAGGCTCTGCCCGTCGCGCAACCGCACGCGCTGCTTGTAAAGCGGCGAGATCACCACCGGCTCGCCCGCCACGTCGCCGAGGATGCCGCGCGACAGCACGCTGACCTCGCTGCCCGGCTCGCGATCCTCCAGCGCGTAAAGGTCGTCGCCGAAGCGGAACAGCGCGATGCGCTCGCTGCCAAGGCGCGCCCCGATGCCCGCCTGCGGCGGCACCGCCGCGAGATCGCACAGCGCGCTCCAGGGGTCGGCTGGCAGCTCGCGCAGCGCAATGCGCGCCGGCGTCGCGGGCTGCCGCTGATCCCGCACCCGATCGTAACGCAGCCCCTCATCCGCTCCCCCGCCGTTTACGGCGGCGGTAAAGAGCGCGCGCCGCGACGGATCCGCCAGCGTGGTTTGCCATTCGCACTGGTAGCTGTCGACCACCTGCTGCATCTCCGCCTCCAGCGTCGCCGCGAGGCCGAGACTGTCCTCTATCACCACCTGGCGCAGGTAGTCGAGCCCGCCCTCAAGGTTATCCATCCAGACGCTGGTGCGCTGCAGCCGGTCGGCGGTGCGCACGTAGAACATCAGGATACGGTCGACGTAGCGGATCAGCGTTTCGCTGTCGAGATCGCTGGCGAAGAGATCGGCGTGGCGCGGCTTCATGCCGCCGTTGCCGCAGACGTAGAGATTCCAGCCCTTCTCGGTGGCGATCACGCCGATATCTTTGCTCTGCGCTTCGGCGCACTCGCGGGTGCAGCCCGACACCGCCATCTTGATCTTGTGCGGCGCGCGCAGCCCTTTGTAGCGATGCTCCAGCGCGATGGCGAAGGCGGTCGAGTCCTGCACGCCGTAGCGGCACCAGCTGGAGCCGACGCAGGATTTCACCGTGCGCAGCGATTTGCCGTAGGCGTGGCCGGTCTCAAAGCCCGCCGCCAGCAGCGCTTCCCAGATGGCGGGCAGCTGATCCAGCCGCGCGCCAAAGAGATCGATGCGCTGGCCGCCGGTGATTTTGGTGTAGAGATCGAAGCGCGCCGCCACTTCGCCGATGGCGATCAGCCCCTGCGGGGTGATCTCGCCGCCCGGCACGCGCGGCACCACGGAGTAGCTGCCATCTTTCTGAATATTGGCGAAGTAGCGATCGTTGGTCTCCTGCAGCGGCAGGTGCGCTGGCGTCAGCAGGTAGTCGTTCCAGCAGGAGGCGAGCAGCGACGCCGCCAGCGGCTTGCAGACCTCGCAGCCGTGGCCGCGCCCGTGCGCCGCCAGCAGCGCCTCCCAGCTTTTCAGCTCGCCGACGCGCATCAGGTGATAAAGCTCCTGCCGCGACCAGGCGAAATGTTCACAGATATCTTTTTTCACCTCGACGCCGAGGGTCGCCAGCTGGTGCTCCATCACCTGTTTCACCAGCGCCGAGCAGCCGCCGCAGCCGGTGGCGGCGCGGGTGCACTGCTTGATCGCCGCCATATCGCCGCAGCCCGCCTGCACCGCGGCGCAGATCTCCCCCTTGCTGACGCTGTGGCAGGAGCAGACCTGCGCGTTCTCCGGCAGCGCCGCCACGCCCAGCGCCCGCCCCGGCGCGTCCGCCAGCGCGGGCAGGATCAGGCTCTCCGGCGCGGCGGGCAGCGCCATCTGGTTGAGCATCATCTGCAGCAGCGTGCTGTAGTCGGCGCTGTCGCCCACCAGCACGCCGCCCAGCAGGCTTTTGCCCGCGCCGCACACCACGATTTTCTTGTATATCCCTTTAGGCTCGTCGGTCCAGTAGTAGCTCTGGCTGCCCGGCGTGCGGCCGTGAGCGTCGCCGAACGAGGCGACCTCAACCCCCAGCAGCTTGAGCCTGGTGCTCATATCGGCGCCGGTAAACCGGCTCGCCTCGCCGGCGAGGTGCCCGGCCAGCGCGCGCGCCATCTGGTAGCCAGGCGCCACCAGACCGAAAATCTGCCCGTTCCACAGCGCGCACTCGCCGATGGCGAACACCGCCTCATCGCTGGTCTGGCACAGATCGTTAATGGCGATGCCGCCGCGCGGCCCGAGCGTCACGCCCGCCGCGTGCGCCAGCTCGTCACGCGGGCGGATGCCCACCGAAAAGAGCACCATGTCAACGTTGAGCGATTCACCGTCGGCGAAGCGCAGCGTCAGGCTGTCGTCCGCCTCGCGCACCAGGGCTTCCGTCTGCTTCGCGGTGTGCACCTGCACGCCGAGCGCGTCGATTTTACGCCGCAGCATCTGCGCGCCGCCGTCATCCAGCTGCACCGCCATCAGGCGCGGCGCGAATTCGACCACGTGGGTCTCCAGCCCGAGCTGGCGCAGCGCGTTGGCCGCCTCCAGCCCCAGCAGGCCGCCGCCGATCACCACGCCGCGCCGGCTGCGGCGCGCACAGGCGGCAATAGCGTCGAGATCGTCCAGCGTGCGGTAGACGAAGCAGCGCGGGTCGTCGTGGCCGGGGATCGGCGGCACAAAGGGACGGGAGCCGGTGGCGAGCACCAGTCTGTCCCACGCCAGCTCGTCGCCGCGGCTGTCGCGCAGGCTGCGCTGCTGGCGATCGATCGCCACCACCCGGCAGTTGCTGCGCAATTCGATGCCGTGCGCCGCAAAAAAATCCTCGCTGACCAGCGACAGATCGGCGGCGCTTTTGCCGTCGAACCAGGATGAGAGATGGACGCGATCATAGGCGGGCAGCCGCTCTTCGCCGTAGACCACGATGTGATAGCGCTGGTGCAGCGCGCGCGCCACCAGCTGTTCGAGGAAATGGTGGCTGACCATGCCGTGACCGACCACGGCTAATACCGGTTTACTCATCATCGGGCTTCCTGCAGCCTGCGGCTGCGATTCGGGTGAAGTATCAAAAAGGGTGTGGAGCGCGGCGCGCTCGCCCGCCTGCAGTTTCGCCAGCAACGGCGCGGCCTGGCGACAGTCGCCGTAGAGCAGCACGCCGCTCAACCGGCCGTCGCGCAGAAAGAGACGGCGGTAGTCGCCCGTCAGGGGATCGACGCTGACGCAGCTCTCCGCCTCGCGGATGTCGCCCGCGCTAAACAGTGAAATGCCGCTGACCTTGAGGCGGGTGCCGTCAACCTGGTGGCGGAAATCCGCCACCGGCTGCCCGGCCAGCTGCGCCGCCAGCACCGCCGCCTGCGCCAGGCAGGGCGCCACCAGGCCGACGGTCTCGCCGCCGATTTCGCAGCACTCGCCGAGGGCGTAAACGCCGGGCAGCGCGCTGCGCAGCTGGCGATCCACGACGATGCCGCGATGGCACGGCACCCCCGCCGCCGCCGCGACGGCGATCTCCGGCTCGACGCCGATGGCGATCACCACCTGCGCGGCGGGTAGCGCGCGGCCATCCGTGAGCACGACGCCGGTTTCCGTCACCGCCGCCAGCCCGCTGTTAAGCACGACCTGCAGGCCGCGCGACCTGAGCTGCGCAAGGAGCAGCGCGCCCGCCTCGGCGTCGAGCTGGCGATCCAGCAGCCAGCTTTTGTGGTGCAGCAGCGTCACGTCGCGCCCCCGGGCGCGCAGCGCGGCGGCCGCTTCGATGCCGAGAAAGCCGCCGCCCAGCACCACCACCGGCCCCATTCCGGCCAGCAGCGCGTCGACGTCCGCTTTACTGCGAAAGCCAAAGACCTGCGGCCGGTCGACGCCGGGTATCGCGGGCAGCCGCGGGCGCGATCCGGTGGCGAACACCAGCCGATCCCACGCCAGCGCGCGTCGGTCGGTCTCCAGCCGCCGCGCCGCGAGGTCGATCTTCAGCACCGTTTCCCCCGCCAGCAGCGTGACGCCGTGCTGCGGATACCAGTCGGGCGCGTGGATCAGCGTCTCCTCGAAGGGCTGCTCGCCCGCCAGCACCGGCGAAAGCAGCACCCGGTTGTAGTTGCCGTGCGGCTCGCGCCCGATCACGGTGATGGCGTAACGATCCGGCGCGAGGCGCAGCAGGCTTTCCACCATGCGCATCCCCGCCATGCCGTTGCCCACTACCAGCAGCCGTTGCTTCATCTCTGCGGCTCCTCAGGCGGCGGTCTGTTTTTCATAGAGAAAGTGCAGGATCTGCTGGCGCAGCTGGTGGTAGCGCGCCTCCTCCGCCAGCGCGATCCGCGCGCGCGGCCTGGCGAGATCGATGGTCAGGATGTCGCCCACCTTCGCCGCCGGACCGTTGGTCATCATCAGCACCCGGTCGGAGAGCAGCACCGCCTCGTCGACGTCGTGGGTGATCAGCACAATGGTGGTGTTCAGCTCCTGCTGGATGCGCATCACGCTCTCCTGCAGATGCGCGCGCGTCAGGGCGTCGAGCGCGCCGAACGGCTCGTCGAGCAGCAGCACGCGCGGCTTCATCGCCAGCGCGCGCGCAATGCCGACGCGCTGCTTCATGCCGCCGGAGATCTCGCCGGGGCGCTTGTGCATCGCATGGCTCATCTGCACCCGGTTCAGGTTGTGCTCGATCCACTCCGCCATCTCCGCGTTGCTCATGCGGCCTTTAAAGACCTGGCGCACCGCCAGCTCCACGTTCTGCCAGGCGGTCAGCCAGGGCAGCAGCGAGTGGTTCTGAAACACCACCGCGCGCTCCGGGCCGGGCCCGGCGATTTCGCGGTTGTCGCACAGCAGCACGCCGCTGCTTGGCGCGGTGAGTCCGGCGATCAGGTTGAGCAGCGTCGATTTGCCGCAGCCGGAGTGGCCGATCAGGCTCACCGTCTCCCCTTCGTGAATATCGAATGAGACGTTATCCAGGGCGAGAAAGTCGCCGCCCGCGGTGGTGAAACGCTGGCTGACCTGCTGAACGCGAATAATCGGTGACATAGCGGCTCCTTATTTATCCCAGCTAAAACGGCGGGCCAGCAGCATCAGGCCCTGCTCCAGCAACAGCCCCACCACGCCGATAATCAGAATGGCGATGAGGATGTTCTCGACGTTGAGGTTGTTCCACTCGTTCCAGATCCAGAAGCCGATGCCGAGGCCGCCGGTGAGCATTTCGGCCGCGACGATCACCAGCCAGGCGATGCCGATAGAGAGGCGCACGCCGGTGAGCACCGCGGGCAGCACGGCGGGAAACAGGATGCGGCGCATCACCGTCCACTCGGAAAGCTGCAGCACGCGCGCCACGTTGAGATAGTCCTGCGGGATGCGCTGCACCCCTTCGGCGGTGTTGATCACCATCGGCCAGATCGAGCAGATAAAAATGGTCCAGCTGGAGGCGGGTTCGGCGCGCTGGAACAGCAGCAGGCCGATCGGCAGCCAGGCGAGCGGGCTGACCGGACGCAGCAGCGAAATAATCGGGCTGAACATGCGCGACACAAAGGTGAAGCGCCCGAGCAGAAAGCCGGCGGGTATGCCCACCAGCGCCGCCAGGCCAAAGCCGACGGCGACGCGCTGCAGCGAGGCGAGCACGTTCCAGCCGATACCCTGGTCGTTTGGGCCGGCGTTATAGAAAGGATCGGCGAACAGCGTCAGCGCCGCCTGCCAGGTGGCGTACGGCGTCGGAAAGCCGCTGCTCCAGAGCGCGGCAATCTGCCACACCAGCAGCATCAGCAGCAGGCCGCAGAGCGCCGGAATGAGCCGCTGCATCAGCGGACGCAGGCGCGGCGGGCGCACCGCGCTTTTCGGCTTCAGGTTAAGTGTCACGACGGTGCCGGTTTCGACGGCGGTTGGGGTTGGGGCGCCGATCTGCGCAACTTTTTTCATCTCAGCCTCTCTTAGCGTTTCAGGGCGAAGCCAGCGGCATAGGCGGCAGGATCGCTGCCGTCCCACACTTTGCCGTCCATCAGGGTGCTGCTGCGCAGTTCGCCCGTCGGCAGCGCGACGTTGCCGACGGCGCTTGCCGCCTGTTTGTAGATGTCGATGCGGTTAATCTGACGCGCCACCGCCAGATAGTCAGGATCGGCGCTGAGCAGGCCCCAACGCTTCATCTGCGTCAGGAACCACATGCCGTCGGAGAGCCAGGGGAAACTCACCGCGCCGTCGCCAAAGAAGCGCATGGCGTGCGCGTCCTGCCAGCTTTTGCCGAGGCCGTTCTGGTACTGGCCGAGCATGCGCCCCTCCAGCGTCTCGACTTTGGTGTTGATCCAGGCGCGCTGCGCCAGCACGGCGGCCGTTTCGCGGCGGTTGTCATCGGAGGCGTCGATCCAGCGCGCCGCCTCGAGCACCGCGGCGGTCAGCGCGCGGGCGCTGTTGGGGTGCCTGTTCACCCACTCGGCGCGGGTGGCGAGGATCTTCTCGGGATGCTCCGGCCAGATCTGCTGCGACGTGGCGGCGGTGAAGCCGATGTTGTCGCTGATGGCGCGCTGGTTCCACGGCTCGCCGACGCAGAACCCACTCATGTTGCCGATCTTCATGTTCATCACCATCTGCGGCGGCGGCACCACCAGGGTGCGGACGTCGTCAAAGGGATGAATGCCCGCGCTGGCGAGCCAGTAGTAGAGCCACATGGCGTGGGTGCTGGTGGGAAAGGTATGGGCGAAGCTGAAGGCGCCTTTCGGCTGCGCCGCCACCGCCTGCTTCAGGCTGGCGGCGTCGGTCACGCCCTGCGCCTTAAGCTGGCTGGAGAGCGTAATCGCCTGGCCATTGTTGTTGAGCGTCATCAGGTTGGCCATGTCGTGCTGCGGCCCCGCCACGCCCAGCTGCAGGCCGTAGATCATGCCGTAGAGCGCGTGGGCGGCGTCCAGCTCGCCGGAGGTGAGCTTGTCGCGCACCGCTGCCCAGCTCGCCTCTTTGCTCGGCTGCAGCGTCAGGCCGTACTTTTTATCGAAGCCCTTCACCGCCGCCATCACTACCGGCGCGCAGTCGGTGAGCGGGATAAAACCGACGCGCAGGCTCGCCTTCTCCGGCGCGTCGGAACCGGCGGCCCAGACGGCGCTGCGCAGCCCCGGCAGCAGATATGCGCCGCCTGCGACGGCACCGGCGAGTAACAACTTGCGCCGTGAGGCGGAAAAAGAGGAGTGGCTCATCGCTCGCTTCCTGAAAAAAGAGAATAAAAAAAGGCGTCCGACCGACATGCCTGCGCATGCGGATGGACGCCTTTATCCAACGCACTGTTTCGCCGCCGTTGGCGAAAGAAGTGCGAACTCCCTGACACTGCAGCAAGGAGCGTGCCAGGTTAGAAAGCCCGCGCTGGCGCAGGGTCTGGCGCGGCGAAGCGGAAGGAATGCACTTTGCTAAGGCAGCCTGCGCACAGCGGTTGTGCATCTACCTCCTGAGAGGTAGCCGCGCCGCGACGCTCACTGCGACGCGGGCGGCTGCGCCATTGCGGCCACCGCCAGCACCGCCTGCGCGATGTCGATAATGCGTTTGTTCTGGTTCATGGCGCTTTTGCGCAGCGCCTGCCACGCCGCCTGTTCGCCGTAGCCGTGCTGCTGCATCAGCCAGGCCTTCGCCTGATCGATCACCCGTCGCTCTTCTAAGCTGGCACGCATGGTGGCCAGCTCATCCGCCTGACGCTGCAGACGCTGCGCCTGCTCGCGCACCAGCGACAGCACCGAGCGGCCAAGCTGGTGCGCCAGGCCGTCGCTGTGCAGCCGGGTCTGCTCTTCCGGCAGCCAGTCGGCGCCGGCGATATAGAGGCTGAAGCTCTGGTCCGCCGCCAGCATGGGCTGTGCGGCTTCGCTCTGCGCCGCCTGAATGCTCTTCCGGCAGCGCGCCATCAGCGTGGCGGTCAGGTGATCCTCCAGCTTTTTCATCTGATCGATGCGGGCGCTCAGCAGCGAGAACCAGCGCAGCGTGCCCGACTCCTCCGCCTGGCCAAGCGTGCAGGCGATGCGCCGCAGTCGCTCCACCTCCCGGCTGGCGGACGCCAGCGGATGCCAGCGGGCCAGCGCGTCGGCGTCGGCAAACTGGCTGAAGGTGGCGAAACTTTGCTCCTGCGCCGCGATCAGCGCCACCATGCGCTGACGCTGCTCTGCGCTGAAGCGGCCAGCGGCGAAGCCTGCCGATCCGGTGGCGCGCTCCTGTCCCGCCAGCTCTTTGCCCTGCATAAAGCTGAACAGCGCAATCAGCGCGCGGGAAATGTCGGGATGGCTGGCGGTATCCGCCGCCTCGAACACCAGGTTCAGCAGAGTGCGGATCACCTGGTTGAACGCCTGCATCGACTGCGCCTGATCGCGCTCGCCCGCCAGCATCTGCGCGCGCAGGCCAGGCAGCGCCGCCAGCGCCTGCAGCGCGGCGGCGATCAGGTTGCAGAAGCGGCTGTCGCCGGGATGGGCGGCGGCGGGCGGCAGCGCCCGGGTAAAGCGTCGGATCGCCGTGCTCACCTCGTTCTCGCGCGCCAGGCGCTCCTGGGCAAACAGCCGCCCCTGCGAGCAGATCCAGATATTGCTGGCGCCGCGCTCGCGCTGAAGCTGATGGATCAGCTCGCTCAGCGCCGCAATCAGCTGGCCGGTATGCAGCAGCCGTTGCAGGCTGGCGATGTCGCTGTCGCGCGATGCCTGGAGGTATGCCAGCGCGTCGGTCATAGGGATCACCTTCTACTCTGCGTCGTCTTATTGGGGCAAAACAAAGCAAAAGGCGTGCCGGTTTATGAAATAAGGGCGATCGCGCTCACCCGGATATTCTGAAAAGCGCGGGCGCTCAAAAGCGGGCAAGGTTGCCACAGCGCGCTAAAGCAATTAAAAAAATTTAATAATTTCCTATTCCCGGTGGCGCATGTCAAAATAGCGTGCTCATAATTCATCACGTTACGTCATTCATTCGTAAATTTCGCTTAACTGAACCACCCAGCGACCTTTTTCGGCATCTTTACGCGCTGCGCGACAGGCTGGCTAGCATGGCTTTAGCGACAGCGCAATGGTTTGAAATCTCAAAAGTCTTAGGTAGACTGGATGCGGTACTATCCTGATGTAATTTGTCTGTTTTTTTAGCTGATGCTGTGAAGGCATGATGCAGGTTGCGGGTCGTCACCAGCGTGACGATGGCGACGTATTATGCAGTTACTCTGATGAAATCGAGGAACATGGTGAAAAAGAGTCTTGCGTTAATGCTGCTGGCGACATTGACCCTGGCGGGCTGTAAAGCGCCACCGCCGCCTGTCACCGATGACACGCTGGTCACCAGCGAGGTCAATGGCGTCAAGTTGGTGCATCGTCATGCGGTCGTCGCGCCTGCCGAATTTACCCCGGTGAATGAGACCTGGCGCGCGCTCTATGCGGCGTCGGTGATGACCACGCCCGACTACGGCGGCAAAGTGTTGCGCTATCTGGAAACCGGCAAGCCGTTTGAAGTGCTGGGCAGCGTCGAAAACCACTGGCTGGCGATCGCCGACCAGGCTGACGGCCCGCTGATCGGCTATGTTCCGCTGAAGGCGGGCGTAGAGAGCAGCCGCTACGACGCCACGCTGCGCAGCGATCGCCCGCGTCCGCGCGGTAAAAATAAGCAGGTCTGCGTGGATGTCGGCGGCGCCAGCAAAGCGTGCCGCACCAACGATACCGCGACCTGGATCTTAGACTGATAATGAAATCCGGCGCATATTGCCAGTTTGTCATCCCTGAGCTCGCCACTCAGGGATCTGTTCTTGTCTGGAAGAATCCCCGTTAATGACTCAGGAATCGCAGGCCGCAGAGGCGAACACCTCGGGCAACGATAATCTTTTACTGCAGGCTGCGGCGCCGCTGTTGAACGCCGTGGTGCAGCTTCGCCAGGCGGTGACGCACGACGATCCCGCCGGCCTGCGTCAGTCGCTGATTGATGAAATCCGCCAGTTCGAGCAGCGCTGCAAGCAGGCGGGGCTGCCGTTCGAGATGATTATCGGCGCGCGCTACTGCCTCTGCAGCGCGCTGGATGAGGCCGCGGCGCAAACCCCCTGGGGCACGCGCGGCGTCTGGTCCGGCAACGGCATGCTGGTCACCTTTCACAACGAAAGCTGGGGCGGCGAAAAATTTTTCCAGCTGCTGTCGCGCATTTCGCAGAGCCCGACTCAGCACCTCTGGCTGCTGGAGGTGGTGCACTACTGCCTGCTGCTCGGCTACGAAGGCCGCTATCGCGGCAGCGACAGCGGACGAGTGCAGTGCGACGCCATTCGCAAGCGCCTCGCGAAGCTGATTGAGGAGACGCGCCAGCCGCAGCGCGAGAGCGCCAGGCCGCTGGTCGAGGTGCACCCGCTGGTCAGCAGCATCTCGCGCCCGATGATCCCGCTCTGGGCCTGCGCGACCGTCGCCGCGCTGCTCGCCTGCCTGCTCTACAGCGCGCTCAACTGGCGGCTCGGCAACGACGCTGAACCGCTGCTGCGCGCCATTTATCAGACGCCGCTGCCGCAGATCACCGTCGGACGCCGCCCCTCTTCGCCGCAGGCGCTGCTCGATTTGCGGCAGCGCCTTAACGACGTTATCGCCGCTGGCCAGCTTGAAGTCAGCGACGGCGCGTTCGGCAGCAAGGTCATTATTCCCGCCGACAAGCTGTTCGCCGAACAGGGCACCGCCATCAATCCGGTCGGACGCGCCTTGCTGGCCCGCGTCGCCACGGCGATGAAGAACGTCAAAGGCACGGTGCTGGTCTCGGTGTTCACCGACAATCGCCCGGTGGACAACAGTCGCTTCGCCTCCAGCTATGAATTCTCGTTCGCCCGCGCCCGCGCCGTGACCCAACTGCTGCAGTCGCAGCTTGCCGACGGTCATGCGATCCGCTCAGAGGGACGCGGCGACAGCGATCCCCTGCTGCCCAACGACAGCAACGAAAACCGCACTCGCAACCGCCGCGTCGAAATTACGCTCTTCGCCGCGCCGGAAACGCTCAGTAATCATCAGGGAACCCAGTAATGCGCGCATCCTTACGCCCTGTTCTCACTCATCGCCTGCTGTGGAGCTTTATCGGCGTGACGGCGCTGAGCTGTCTCGTCTGGATCCTCGGCCCCTTCTGGAGCTGGGGAGAGACTCGCCCGCTGGAGCAGGCGCTGCCGCGCCAGCTGACGGTGGGCCTGCTCTTTTTTATCTGGATTTTGTTTCAGTTTATCCCTTCGCTCTATCGCGCCTGGTTCAACAGCAAGCTGCTCAATAACCTGCAGCAGGCGGGCGCGGAGGATCTCTCCGATCGCCAGGCGACCGAGGAGCTGCTCACCCAGCGCTTCAGCGAGGCGGTGATGCAGCTAAAACGCATGCCTCTTAGCCGCAAAAGCAGCAGCCGCTGGCTGGCGGGCATGCAGTCGAGCTATCTCTATCAGCTGCCGTGGTATCTGGTGATCGGCGCGCCCGGCGCGGGCAAAACCACCGCGCTGCTCAACGCCGGGCTCGACTTTCCCCTGACCGACAGCGTCGGCAAGACCGCGATTCGTGGCGTAGGCGGCACCCGCCACTGCGACTGGTGGTTTACCGACCAGGCGGTGCTGATTGACACCGCCGGACGCTATACCCTGCAGGAGAGCCAGCGCGCGCGCGATGCCGGCGAGTGGCACAGCTTTATCAATTTGCTGAAGCGCTACCGCACGCGCCAGCCGATTAACGGCGTGATTATGACCCTCAGCGTGGCGGATCTGCTGAGCGAATCGGCCGAGGCGCGCTATGCCCAGGCGAGCGCCATGCGCAATCGCCTGAGCGAGCTGCACCAGCAGACCGGCATTCACTTTCCGGTCTACGTGATGGTGACCAAAACCGATCTGCTGAAAGGCTTTATGGGCTATTTCGGCGCGCTGGAGAAGCGCCAGCGCGACGCCATCTGGGGCTTTACCTTTCCCTGGGAGCCAGGCAGGCCACATAAAGATGACTGGCACCGCAGCTTTGATCAGCAGTTCCACCGACTGGAGCGCCAGCTTCAGCAGCAGCTCAGCCACAAGATGGCGCAGGAGCGCGATCTCAGCCAGCGCGCCGACTGTTTTCTTTTTCCGCAGGAGTTCGCCTCGCTGCGCCCGCTGCTGAGCGAGTATCTCGACGTGGTGTTCTCCGACCAGCAGGCGTCGATCGCCTGGAGCGCCCGCGGGCTCTTCTTTACCAGCGGCACCCAGGAAGGCCTGCCCTTCGACCGTATCATGGGCGAGTTGAGCCGCAGGCTGCAGCTGCCACAGGCGGGCGGCCAGACCATTGCCGCGTGGGACAGCGTCAACCGCAACAGCCCGATCCCCGGCAACAAAGGCCAGAGCTTTTTTATCCGCGATCTGCTCAGCGACCTGGTATTCCGCGAAAGCGGCCTTGCCGGCAGCAACCGTCACTGGGAGCACCGTAATCAGCTGTTCCACTGGATCGGCTACGGCGTGCTGGCGGGCGCGCTCACCATCGCCTCGGGACTCTGGCTGATCAGCTTTTTCCAGAACCAGCGCTACCTCAGCCAGGTGGCGGAGCGCGTACCGGTCATCGCCACCCAGAGCCAGCAGGTCATTCATCAGCCAGCTGATAATATTTTTGATCTGCTTCCCTTTTTGAACAACCTGGTGAAACTGCCGCTCTCTGACCACTTTTCTCTGGATAATCCGCCAGTTACCATGCGCGCTGGGCTTTATCGCGGCACCCAGGTCAGCGATGCCGCCTGGGCGCTTTATCAAAATGCGCTAAAGTCTTTGCTATTACCGCGCGTCGCGCAGCAGATCACTAATCTGCTGCGAAACGACAAGGGCGACGACAATGAGTACAGCCGCAACGCGCTGCGCGCCTACCAGATGCTCTATCAGCCGCGCAACTACGACGGTGAATTTCTACGCGCCTGGCTGATGCAGAATTTGCAGCGTTCGCTGCCGGAGAATGTCAGCGCGCGCGATTTGCAGCAGCTCGACTGGCACCTCAGCCAGCTGCTGGATCAGCAGATTCAGTCTTCGCCCTATGCGCGCGACAATGCGCTGATGATGCGCAAGCTTGCGGAAAATCTTAAAAATGCGGGTCGCGAAGGCAGCGCGCTGGCCGTGGCGCCGACGGCGGACGCGCAGCGATTGACCGCGCATAGCGAGTAATGATGAGGTGAGTATGGCTGCGATCCTTGCCCCCGGCTGGTACGGGAAGCTCCCCTCAACCGGCGATTTCCTTCGTCACCGGTTGAGCGAGAAACATATCGCGCCCTGGACCCACTGGTTTCAGCAGGGGCTGATGCACTGGCACAGCCAGGAGCAGGCGGCCACCAGCTGGTTTTTGCAGGCGCCGGTATGGAACTTTGTGCTGCCGATCACGCCGGGCGTGCAGCAGGTGCAGATGGGCTGCCTGATGCCCTCATGCGATCGCGTAGGCCGCGCCTGGCCGCTGCTGGCGCTGCGCACCTTTCCGCTCAGCCAGTGGCATCCGGCGCAGCTCGCGATTTCCGGCGACTGGTTTCAGGACTTAGGCGCCACGCTCTACCAGGCGGTACAGGTGCAGATCGCCCCCGACCAGCTGGAGCAGCAGGTGCAGGCGATGCCGCCGCTGCTGGTGCCGGAGAAGCAGCGCTCCGACATTATGGACGTTATCGGCTTTAACGATCTGCCCTGCACCCTGAGCTGGCGTGAGGTGGCGGAGCGTTTCGATCCCCAGCAGCATATCAGCTACTGGTGGACCAACCGCTGCGACGGCTTCGCCCACGCGACCCACAAGCACAGCGGCAACCTGACGGCGCAACTGTTTTTATTACTTTTCAACCCGGCGGCAGGTACTCAGCCGGGACGTAACGGCCTCTATCCGCCGATGTTCGAATAACGGCCTTGCGTTTGCCCATCAGACACGGGATGACTCATGCAATTTACCATTGTGCAGTGCAATACGGATGTTCCGGTAAAAACCGTGGCGTTTCAGCCGCCCGGCGGCACCATCGGCCGTAGCCAGGATAACGATCTGGTATTGCCGGATGAATCGCGCGCGATTTCGCGCCTGCAGGCGCTGGTGCACCTGTCCGCCGAGGGCGAGTGCCGCCTGACCAACCAGGGCAGCGTGACCGCGGTGGTGCACAACGGCGTCGCGCTCGAGCGGGGAAGTCAGGTTCAGCTGCACCATGGCGACGCGCTGCAAATTGGCGAATATCAGCTTGCCGTGCAGGATCCGGCGCGCGCCGACGCGGCAAAGGACGATCCGCTGGCGCTGTTCGTCAGCGAGCTGCAGACTGAGGGCGATCCGCTGGGCATGTTTGAGGTCGAACCCACCGAGAGCATCCTCTCTGCGCCTTCTGCTTTGCCGCGCCACAGCGACGCCCGGCTGGCGATCGATCCGCAAAAGAGTGAGGCGCCGCGTCCGACCGGCATCGCTTTACAGGATCAGGAGAAGCTGATCGCTGCGCTGCTGGAGGGGATGGGGCTGAATAATGGCCACGCCACGCCGATTGACGAAGAGCAGATGCGCGTCACAGGGCGAATGCTGAGCCTCTTCTCGCAGGGTACGGTCGCACTGCTGTCGTCGCGCCAGATCCTGAAGCGCGGCGTCAAGGCGGATATGACGATGATCCTGAACGAGGCGAACAACCCCTTTAAGATCCTTCCCTCCGGCAAAACTGTGCTGATGCAGATGTACCAGAGCCAGATGCCCGGTTTTATGCAGCCGGAGCAGGCGGTGCGCGACGCGCTGGTGGATCTGCAGGCGCATCAGCTCGGCATGATCGCCGGTATTCGCGCCATTATCGCCGCCATGCTGCAGTCGTTTAACCCGCAGCGTCTGGAAGAGCAGGCGCGCAGCGAGGGCGTGCTGCCCAAACTCCCCTTCTCTGTCGCCCGCAAAGCCGCGCTCTGGGACTATTTTACGCGCGACTATCAGCGCACTGCCGGCGAGATTGAAGATGACTTCCACACCCTGTTCGGCGAAGCCTTTCTGCACGCCTACGATGTGGAAGTAAACCAGTATAAAGATTCGCAGACCCGGACGGATGACGCATGAAAATAGTCTTTGCCAGCCGCTGCCAGCAGGGGCTGCGCGATGAGAACCAGGACCGCACCGGCGCGGAGATCACCGACGAGAAAGCCTGCTTCGTGGTTTGCGACGGCGTGGCGGGCCTGGCGGGCGGCGAACGTGCCGCACAGCTGGTGCGCGATACCCTGCTCGCCGATCTGCGCGACCAGCCGCAGCTGACGCCGGAAAACACGCACGCGGCGATTGAACGCTGCCGCGCGGCCCTGCGCGAGGCGCAGACGCAGCAGCCCGGTTTCTCCCGCATGAGCACCACGCTGGCGGCGCTGTTTATCGATCGCCTGCAGCGGCGCGCCTGGTGGGCGCACGCCGGCGACAGCCGGGTCTACCACTTTCGCCACGGCACGCTGTTCGACGTCACGCGCGATCACAGTCTGGCGCAGCAGTTAAAGGATGCGGGCTATGAAAATACCGGCATTAACAGTAATTTACTTTATAATGCGCTCGGCGCGGATCCGGCGCGTCCCGTGACCTTCTCCGCCGAGCTGGCGCTGGAGGATGGCGACGCCTTTCTGGTTTGCACCGACGGTTTCTGGCTTAACCTGACGACCAGAGAGATGGAGCAGGCGCTGCGCATGGTGAACGCCTGCGAAGAGTGGCTGGCGCTGATGGAAAAAGCGGTCAGCCGCAGCGTGAAAAAGGACAATCTCAGCGCGCTCTCTGTGTGGATCGGCGAACCTCAGGACGCCACGTTGCTTTATTCTGCGGCGGATTCGGCACGTTTTCTGCCGCCCCGCGACTGATACCAAGGATCCTTATGAAATTGTGGTTGTCCGGCATTGCGTCCCTACTTATCGCTTTCAGCGCGCAGGCCGAAGATTATCGCGTGGTCTACTCCCCCAGCCTGGCGCTGGAGGTTTTTATCGACGGCGTGAAAAGCAAAGCGCCCGACGACTGGTGCAAAGAGTCGCTGCCGCTGCGCATTGTTTCGGGCAAAAGCACCGATTCCGCCGTGCTGACGACGTTTTTGCCGCGCGTTGGCACGCTGCTGGCCAATCAGTGCGGCACGCTGGACGAGCTGCCCTGGCAGATGACCAATAAAGAGGGCGGCGTGCTGGCCAGCGGCAGCGCCAGCAAGCTGCAAAACTGGCGGCCGATTGTGATGGCCGACGCGACCGCCAGCGCCAGCGCCGCCAACGCGGCGCCGCTGGATCTGTCGCGTCCGGCCAACGGCGCGCCGCTGCAGCATTTCGATCTGCCCGGCGGCTGTCGCTTCCGCACCTGGTGGGACGCCGACGGCCAGTCGCTGTTTATTCCCGACGTCGCGCGGGCGCAGTGCCCCCACGACGGCTGGCTGGAAGGCAAAAGCGCATTAACGTTAACCAGCAAGGGCACCAGTACGCCGCTGCCGGTCACCTTTTATCAGGGCTACCCCGTCGCAAACCTGCAAATCTCCGGCAACTCGCTGCAGGTGGTGGCGGTGAACAGAGAGCGCATGATCGTGACGCGTGCCGATGCGGCGGACAGCTGGCTGGTGCTGCCGTTCGACGAGGCGAGCCACATCTGGCGCTTTAACGGCACGCTGCTGGTGAAAATGGACAAAAACACGGCGCAGCAGGATCCGGACGCCGTGAAATCGCGGGTGGAAACGTTGCGTGGTCTTTGGGGACCGCAGTTTATGCCACAGCAAAAAGTGAATGTGTTACTGATCGACACCCTGCACGCCGACCTGGTTGATCCGGCGATAGGTGCGTGGCGTAACATCAATTAATTACAGCGCAGCCTGGCTGCCAGGCGGTGTTCAGAGAGTTCACTATGTCGGCAAATGATAATCAGAAAGCGGTGCCCAACGCGCTCCCGGCGGGATACCGATTTAACGAGTTTGAAATCAAGGAAGTGATTGGCGGCGGCGGGTTTGGCATCGTTTACCGCGCCTGGGATCATCAGCTTGAACGCACCATCGCCATTAAAGAGTATATGCCGGTGTCGCTGGCGGTGCGCGCTGAGGATCTGTCGCTGGAGCTGCGCGGCGAGCGCTATCAAAAGCTGTTTAACGCCGGCCTGGCCAGCTTTATGCAGGAGGCGCGTCTGCTGGCGCGCTTCAACCATCCCGGCCTGCTGCACGTGCTGCGTTTCTGGGAGCAGAACGGTACCGCCTATATGGGCACGCTCTACTACAGCGGCATGACGCTGAAAGAGTGGCAGCAGACCAGCCCGGATGCGTTGAGCGAGGCCTGGATTCGTCGCCTGCTGCCGCCGCTGTTCGGTGCCATCAGCACTATCCATCAGGCCGGCTATCTGCATCGCGATATTTCGCTGGATAATATTCAGATCCAGGAAAACCAGCTGCCGGTGCTGCTCGACTTCGGCTCGGCGCGTAAAGAGATCGGCAATCTGTCGGATGAAACCGAGATTATGCTCAAGCCCGGCTTCGCGCCGATTGAGCAGTACAGCGAAGAGGGTGAAAACGAACAGGGGCCGTGGACCGATATTTACGCCCTCGGCGCGGTGCTGCACAGTCTGATCACCGGCAATCCGCCGCCGGTGAGCGTGGTGCGCTGCATTGAGGATAACTACCAGCCGCTGGTCGAACGCCAGCCGCCCGGCTATTCCCTGCCGCTGCTGCATGCGGTGGACTGCGCGCTGGCGATGAAGCCAGTCGATCGCCCGCAGTCGATTGACGCCTTTGCAGCGCTTATCGATCTGCCCGTCAGCGACGTCGAGGCGGTGGTCAATAGCCTGCAGCCCGCGCCCGAGCCGCCGCCGGTCGCTGTAGCGCCCGCGCCAGCGCCCGTGGTCGAAGAGGAAGCCGTCGTGACGCCGGCGCCGGTGGTGATGGCGGTGAATCACGCCTCACCCAGCGTCGAACCGGTCACGCCGCGCAACGTGCGCCGCCTGTCGCCTGGACTGGTGGCGCTGGCGGCCGCGGCGCTGCTGGCGGTCGTGGTGGTCACCTGGCTGGCCAACAGGCGCGACGCGACGCCGGAAAACGCGACGCCTGCGGTGGCGCAGAACCCCGTCGTGAACAGCGCGCCGCCCGCGACGCCCGCGGCGCTGGCGACGGTCTACCTCAAGCTGGAGCGCGGCGCCAACGTGGTGCTCAACGGCCAGCCGGTGGAGGTGAAAACCGGCAGCAACGGTTTCGCCGCGCTCAACCTGGCGGCGGGTCAGTATCGTATTGAGGTGCATTCGGGCACCAGCATGCGCGCGCAGTCGCTGGTGATTGACAAGCCGGGCACCTGGCTGCTGAATCCGGGGAACTAGCGCGCTCTCGCGGCGTGGATGAGCACGCCGCGAGCCCTCTCCTTTAGCCCTGTGCGCAGCGAACGCCCGCCTGCAGCGCGCGTACCTGGTGCGCCAGACGGCTTAAACTCTCCTCCTCCATGCCGCGCTTCGCCAGCTCCTGCTCAAGCGAAAAAAGATACTGCGCGTTGCTGCCCAGCGGGCCGCTCGCCGCGGCAATCAGCGGCGCGATCGCCTCAGGACAGGAGTCCGATTCATAGAGCGGATGGCGCGGATCCATAATAAAGGCCAGCGCGGTGACGCTGCGCCCATCCTCCAGGGTTAACTCGCACCAGGTCGGCAGATAGCAGCCGGTAATCATCTCGCGCTTCCACAGCAGCTCCAGCTCTTCATGCAGGCGCGTCTCCGGCAGGCGAAACGCCAGGCCGCTGGTCGAGCCGCCCTCTTTCAGCGCCAGCATCCGGCCAGGATGGGACGAGGTGCCGCGTCCGGCGATCAGACGCAGGCAGAAGGCGCGGTGCCAGCCGTTCAGCGTGCCGGAGGCGACCTCGTCCGCTTCAAAAACCGGATTCCACATCAGCGATCCATAGCCGAAGATCCAGACCGGGCTCTGGTCGGGACGGCAGGCGAGCGTGGCCGCCAGCGACGCGGCGCGCTGCTCACAGCTCCAGAGCAGCGATTCCTCAATATCGCCGAATGAGGTTTTGCAGTCGGCTTTTAGTAAAAATTCTCGGGTTAACAATGCGACCTCCTGACTTCTTTAACGTCCTGTCCGACGGGCTCCCTTATAAAAATCGGCTGGCGGGCGACAATCTTGAGTCCCAGCCTGCACTGACAGTATGCATTTTCCGCACCGCTTTCAAGGCCGCGTCAAGACGAGAAATTAAAAAACCGTCGCATCAGGCCAGCTGCGCCGGCCCGCTGTTCATGGCTACTTTTTGGGGTGCCACTTATCATCGTCCCCTTTTTCATACTCTTTTTTCACCGCTGACCAGGCAACTTTATGCGCCACCTCTTCCTGAGACTCGTCGCCGCGTCGATCATCTTTGTCTTTGTACTGATCCCAGGCGCTGTTGAACGCCTTCTGATAGATCTCCTGCGCGTGCGGCGGCAAAACATGTTTCACGTTATCCGGCAGCGCTTCACGATTTTTGTAAGGCATTGCATTTCCTCCATTAAGGGCCCGCTTTAAGCCTGGCGTATGGCGAAAAAATTACAACCTTGTTATTCAGCGCGTCCTTTCTGAAAAAATGGCCGAAGCACATAAAAGACAAGGCTATCGCCGCTCTAACTGGCGATTACCAGCGACATTTTTGCCTGGCTAATAAAGTTAATATAATGAATAGAAAGCGATAAACGATGTTGATAATGGGTTTTGACAAGGTGAGAACATATTTGCGTAAAAGTAAAAACCGGTAAATTTCACCCAGGCTAAATAGTGAAAAGTTATACTCTAAGGGGTAATAAACGCTCTACTATTTTGTGAAGCCCCGTTGGGTTTCGCTGAGGCATTTCTCTGAAGAGGATGGTGAATGACCACACATGAAAAAACACGTCACAAAGAGTTTTCGCTGATACTTCCCCTCGCCGCCCTGGGCGTACTCTTTTTCTTTGGCGGGCAACATTCCCTGCCCGCGGTTATCGGCATCAATCTGCTGGCGCTGGTCGCGATCCTCAGCAGCGCCTTTAGCGTGGTGCGCCATGCCGACGTGCTGGCGCATCGGCTGGGCGAGCCTTACGGCTCGCTGATCCTCAGCCTGTCAGTGGTTATCCTTGAGGTCAGCCTGATCTCCGCGCTGATGGCCACGGGCGATGCCGCACCGGCGCTGATGCGTGACACGCTCTACTCTATCATTATGATCGTCACCGGCGGGCTGGTGGGGTTCTCGCTGCTGCTGGGCGGGCGCAAGTTCGCCACACAGTATGTGAATCTTGCCGGGGTAAAGCAGTATCTGATCGCCATCTTTCCGCTGGCAATCCTGGTGCTGGTGTTCCCCAACGCGCTGCCGGGCGGTAACTTTACCACCACGCAGGCGCTGCTGATCGCGGCGATTTCGGCGGCGATGTATGGGGTTTTTCTGCTGATTCAGACGCGCACTCACCAGAGCCTGTTTGTTTACGAGCATGAAGACGACAGCGACGATGGCGACCCGCACCACGGCAAGCCCTCGGCCCACAGCAGCATCTGGCACACCGCCTGGCTGATCGTCCATCTGATTGCGGTCATCAGCGTTACCAAGATGAACGCCAATACGCTGGAGCATCTGCTGTCGGAGTTTAATGCGCCCGCACAGTTCACCGGCTTTCTGGTGGCGCTGCTGATCCTCTCGCCGGAAGGACTGGGGGCGCTCAAGGCGGTGCTGATGAATCAGGTGCAGCGCGCCATGAACCTCTTTTTCGGCTCGGTGCTGGCGACTATCTCGCTGACCGTGCCGGCGGTGACCATTATCGCCACCCTCACCGACCAGCAGCTGGTGTTCGGCCTTGAGCCGCCGCAGATGGTGATGATGTCAGCGGCGCTGATCCTGTGTCATATTTCGTTTTCAACCGGGCGCACCAACGTGCTGAACGGCGCCGCGCACCTGGCGATTTTCGCCGGCTATCTGATGACGATCATGCTCTGAACAAGAGACGAAAAAAAAAGAGCGATTCACATCGCTCTTTTTTATTTGGCCGCCTGAAGCGCCAGTTACTTGCTGGTATCCAGCTCCGGGAAGCTCTTCACCAGGTCGTCAATCGCCTTCATCTGCACCAGGAACGGCTCCAGCTTATCCAGCGGCAGCGCGGACGGGCCATCGCACTTCGCGTGATCCGGATCCGGATGCGCCTCAATAAACAGACCGGCGATACCGACTGCCATACCGGCGCGCGCCAGTTCGCCCACCTGGGCACGACGACCGCCGGAAGCGGCGCCGAACGGGTCGCGCGTCTGCAGCGCGTGGGTCACGTCGAAAATCACCGGGCTGTTGTTGGTGACTTTCTTCATTACGTTAAAGCCGAGCATATCGACGACCAGATTGTCATAGCCGAAGTTGCTGCCGCGATCGCACAGGATCACCTTATCGTTGCCGCCTTCGGCGAACTTATCCACGATATTGCCCATCTGGCCCGGGCTGACGAACTGCGGCTTCTTCACGTTGATTACCGCGCCGGTCTTCGCCATCGCTTCTACCAGGTCGGTCTGACGCGCCAGGAAGGCGGGCAGCTGGATCACGTCCACCACGTCAGCCACCGGCTGCGCCTGCGACGCCTCGTGCACGTCGGTAATGATCTTCACGCCGAACGCCTGCTTCAGCGCCTGGAAAATCTTCATGCCTTCTTCGAGGCCGGGACCGCGATAAGATTTGATGGAGGAGCGGTTCGCCTTGTCAAAAGAGGCCTTGAACACGTACGGAATGCCAAGCTTGTCGGTGACCTTCACGTAGTGCTCGCAAATACGCATGGCGAGATCGTGCGATTCCAGCACGTTCATGCCGCCAAACAGCACAAATGGCAGATCGTTAGCGACCTTGATATCACCAATAGTGACGACTTTCTGAGTCATGCCCTTTCCTTAATGGTGTGGTGCGCTTAGTGCAGCGTCACCTGTTTCTGTTCAATTGCGTGAATTTGTACTTTGATCATTTCGCTGACCGGATCCTCGGGACACTGCTCAACGAAATAGGTTAAATCGTTTAGCGCAATGTGATCGCACTCCAGCTGCGCGTAGATCAAACCGCGATCGCGGATCTCGTACGGGTCGTCCGGATCGATCTGCAGCAGCACCTGACTCACGCCCAGCGCCAGCTCCATCTGCTTCTCCTCCATCAGCGCCGACTTCATGGTGTCGAGCATCTTGCGCATCACGCTCACGGTCTTCGCCTCTTCCAGATCGTCGTCGTAGAGCTTCGCCGTGGGGCTGATGTTGCCCTTTAGCCACACTTCCAGCGTATGGGTATCCAGCGTCTCGCCGTTGAACGGGTTGATCAACCACATCTCGCCGTCGATCCAGTCAGCGCGCAAAATCAGCTGCGTGGGGAAAATAACCGGCATCAGCGGAATATCGAGCGCCTGCGCGATATGCAGCAGGATCACGCCCAGCGACACCGCGGTGCCCTGACGCGTCTTGAGCACTTTATCCAGCCACAGCGCGTCGGAAAGGTTATAGATGCCGCTGGCGCCACCGAAGCCCCACTGGCGGTAGAAAAGTTCCAGCAGCTTCTCCAGCTGCATGTCGGCGTCCTGTTCGCTGCTCACATAGCGGCGCGCTTCTGCCACCAGCGTCGCCAGCTGCTCCTGCACGGACGAGGCGGGAAAATCGGCGCGAATCGCGCGGGTAGCGCCAATCACCGCTTCACACAGCGGCGTCTGGCTAAAATCTAATTGCTCTGTGGAGGTCATACTATCCCCAATAACGGCATTTTGGTCACCGCCAGCTTAATCACTGTCACCAGCGCGACCAGCGCGACCAGGAAAGCGATCCAGCGCGTACGGCTGGTGCGCGGGCGACGACTCAACGCCACGGAACCTAAGGCGATGTAGATAATAACGCCTAAAAGCTTCTCCGTCAGCCAGCTTCCTTGCGGCGAGAACGGGTAAAAGTGGGTAATCATCACCAGCAGCACGCCGGTCAGCAGTAAAAAGGTGTCGTTAACGTGTGGCGTAATGCGCACCCAGCGCCGCTGCAGCAGCGCCGAGCCGCTGCGCAGCCAGTAAAAACGCACAATAAAAAGCGCAATGCTGATAAACACCGTCAGCAGATGCAGTTGCTTGATAAGCGGGTAGTAAGCGGCCATGGAACGTCCTTTTTAAGAGGGAATGCGACCGAGCGTGACGCGCGGATTGCCGCCGTAGTCATTTACGGTCGCGACCTGAAGAAAATTGTGCTGCTGCATCAGCGCGCGCACCGCCGCGTCCTGCTGCCAGCCATGCTCCAACAGCAGCCAGCCGCCGGGCGCCAGCCACTGCGGCGCCTGGGTAATAAGCAGGCGCAGATCCGCCAGCCCCGCCTCGTCGGCCACCAGCGCACTGCGCGGTTCGAAGCGCACGTCGCCCTGCGAGAGATGCTGGTCGCACGCGTCGATATAGGGAGGATTGCTGACGATCAGGTCGAAGCGCGAAGCGTGCAGCGCGTCGAACCAGTGGCTCACGGCGAACGCGGCGTTGGGGATCGCCAGCCGCTCGGCGTTGCTTTGCGCCAGCGCCACGGCGGCCTCAATGCGATCGACGCCCAGCACCTCGCAGTCGGGCCGTTCGCTCGCCAGCGCCAGCGCGATGGCGCCGGTGCCGGTGCCGAGGTCGAGAATGCGCGACGGTGCGGCGGGCAGACGCGCCAGCGCCTGCTCAACCAGCGCTTCGGTATCGGGACGCGGGATCAGCGTCGCGTCGGAGACGCGCAGCGGCAGCGACCAGAATTCGCGCTCGCCAATGAGGTGCGCCACCGGCTCGCCGCGCACGCGCCGCGCCAGCAGCGCGTCGAGCTGCGTCAGCTGTTCAGGCAGCAGCTCAGTCTCGCCAAACGCCACCAGCCAGCTGCGCGATTTGCCGGTGACGTGCCCCAGCAGGATCTCCGCGTCGCGCTTCGGGCTGTCGCCGCCCTGTAGCGCGGCGACAGCCTTTTTCAGCCAGTCCTGAAACGCCATTACTCCTGACCAGCCAGCGCGGCCAGCTGATCGGCCTGATGCTCCTGCACAATCGGCTCAATCAGGTTGTCCAGCTTGCCTTCCATGGTTTCGTCAAGGCGATAGATGGTCAGGTTGATGCGGTGATCGGTCACGCGGCCCTGCGGGAAGTTATAGGTGCGGATACGATCGGAGCGGTCGCCGCTGCCCAGCAGGTTGCGGCGCGTGCTCGCCTCCGCTTCGTGGCGCTTCGCCATCTCCGCGGCGCGAATGCGCGCGCCCAGCACCGCCAGCGCTTTGGCTTTGTTTTTGTGCTGCGAACGCTCATCCTGACACTCCACCACGATGCCGGTCGGCAGGTGGGTGATGCGGATGGCGGAGTCGGTGGTGTTGACGTGCTGGCCGCCCGCGCCGGACGAGCGGAAGGTGTCGATCTTCAGGTCGGAGGGATTGATCTCCGGCAGCTCCGCTTCCGGCACCTCCGGCATCACCGCCACGGTACAGGCCGAGGTATGGATACGCCCCTGGGACTCGGTTTCCGGCACGCGCTGCACGCGGTGGCCGCCCGATTCAAACTTCAGGCGGCCATAGGCGCCTTCGCCGGTGACGCGGGCGATGACCTCTTTATAACCGCCGTGCTCGCCCTCGTTGGCGCTGACGATCTCCACGCGCCAGCGGCGGGCTTCAGCGTAGCGGCTGTACATGCGGAACAGGTCGCCGGCGAAGATCGCCGCCTCGTCGCCGCCGGTGCCGGCGCGCACTTCGATAAAGCAGGCGCGCTCGTCGTCGGGATCTTTCGGCAGCAGCAGCACCTGCAGCTGCTGCTCCAGCCGCTCGCTCTCGGCGCGTGCCTGCTGCAGCTCTTCCTGCGCCATATCGCGCATCTCAGCATCGTCCAGCATCATCTGGGCGGTGTCGATATCTTCCTGCGTCTGCTGCCACGCGCGGAAACATTGGGTCACGTCGGTTAACTGCGCATATTCACGCGAGAGCGCGCGGAAGCGGTCCTGATCGGCGATAACGCTGGCGTCGCCGAGCATCGCTTCCACTTCTTCGTGGCGCTCCTGCAGCGCTTCCAGTTTGGCAACAATAGAGGTTTTCATGTCGTGATGGGATTCTCGTCACAGAGGGCAACAGCCCAGGAGTCTACTCGAGACCAAGGCTGTCGCGAAGCAATTGCAGGCGTTCAGTGTCGCCGTCGCGGGCGGCCTGCTGCAGGGATTTGGTTGGTGCGTGAATTAAACGGTTAGTCAGCTTGTGCGCCAGCTCCAGCAGGACTTTCTGCGGATCGGCGCCCTGCTGCAGCGCGGCCAGCGCGCGCGATTCGAGATCGGCGCGCACGCTTTCCGCCTGAGAGCGGTATTCGCGAATCGTCTCGACCGCGCTCTGGGCGCGCAGCCAGGACATAAATTCGCCGCTCTCCTCCGCCACGATGCTTTCGGCCTGTACGGCCGCGGCTTTGCGCTGCGCCATATTCTGCTCGATGATCGCCTGCAGGTCGTCGACGCTGTAGAGATAAGCGTTAGGCAGCTTGCCCACTTCCGGCTCGACGTCGCGCGGCACGGCGATATCCACCAGCAGCACCGGTTTGTTGCGGCGCGCTTTCAGCGCGCGCTCCATCATCCCTTTGCCGATAATCGGCAGCGGGCTGGCGGTGGAGGAGATGACGATATCGGCGTCGGCGAGACGCGCGTCGATGTCGCCGAGGCCGATCACTTCCGCGCCGACCTCTTCCGCCAGCCGCTCGGCGCGCTCGCGCGTGCGGTTGGCGATGATCAGCTTCTGCACGTTATGCTCGCGCAGGTGGCGCGCTACCAGCTCAATGGTTTCGCCCGCGCCGACCAGCAGCACGTTGACAGTCGAGAGGGACTCGAAGATCTGGCGCGCCAGCGTACAGGCGGCAAAGGCGACCGACACCGCGCTGGCGCCGATTTCCGTTTCGGTGCGCACGCGTTTGGCGACCGAGAAGGTTTTCTGGAACATCCGCTCCAGCTCGCTGCTCAGCGCATGGCCGCGCTGCGAGTCGGCGAAGGCTTTTTTCACCTGGCCGAGAATTTGCGGTTCGCCCAGCACCAGCGAGTCGAGGCCGCTGGCTACGCGCATTAAATGGCTGACCGCCGCGTTGTCCTGATGCCAGTAGAGACTTTGACGCACGTCCTCTTCATTGAGATGGTGATAGTCACACAGCCAGCGCACCAGGCGCTCCTGCAGATCCGCCTGCTGCTCTACGCTCAGATAGAGTTCAGTGCGGTTGCAGGTAGAGAGAACGACGCCGCTCTGCACCATCGGCTGGGAAAGCAGGCTGTCGAGCGCCTGTTCCAGCACGTCCGGCCCGAACGCGACGCGTTCGCGCAGCGCGACAGGTGCAGTTTTATGATTGATTCCGAGAGCGAGCAGCGTCATGGCGATAAAAGTTGGGATGTCCCAATAATGTCAGGGTTTTGTGATGCGCATTCTACAAGATGCGGCAGATCATGAAAAGCCATACAAAGGCTATGACTGTAATAAGATTAAACTGATCGTGCGCAATTTTACTCTTATCACCATTGACGGTTTATAAGCGGATCGCTAGCGTTAACCGTTACGAATTAAAAACGTGTCCGAGGAGATGACCACGTGATGACCTGTTCCCCACGCACTATGCTGCGCCTTTTGCCGCTGGCGAGCGTTCTGCTCACCGCCTGCGCCGTTAATCAGCCGCAGGGCCCAGGCCCGAGCACGACCGCGCCGCAGTGGCAGCAGCATCAGCAGGAGGTGGCGAAAGTCACGCACTACCAGACACGCGGCGCCTTCGCCTATCTTTCCGACAAGCAGAAAGTCTACGCGCGCTTTAACTGGCAGCAGACCGCCCCGGACCGCTATCGCCTGCTGCTGACCAACCCGCTCGGCAGCACCGAGCTGCAGCTCGACGCGCAAGGCGACACCGTACAGATCGTGGATAACAAAGGCAAACGCTACGTCAGCAACGACGCGGAGAAGATGATCTCTCAGCTGACCGGCATGGATATCCCGCTCGCCAACCTGCGTCAGTGGATGATGGGCCTGCCGGGCGACGCCAGCGACTATCAGCTCAACAGCAACTATCAGCTTAAAAGCCTGAACTACAGCAGCAACGGCCAGAAGTGGCAGGTGGCGATTCAGGATTACGACAGCAAATCCACCCCGCCGCTGCCGGCGAACCTTGAGCTGCGTGAAGGCGATCAGCGCATCAAACTGCGTATGGATAGCTGGACCCTGCAATGATCATCACCTGGCCTGCACCGGCAAAGCTCAACCTGTTTCTCTATATCACCGGCCGTCGCGCAGACGGCTACCATAACCTGCAGACGCTGTTTCAGTTTCTCGACTACGGCGACAGCCTGCATATCACGCCGGACAGCAGCGGCCGCGTTAGCCTGACCACGCCGGTGGACGGCGTCGCCCATGACGACAACCTGATTGTTCGCGCGGCCATGCTGCTGCGTCAGGCGGCGCAGGCGCAACAGCGGCTGCCAGCCAACGCCGGGGCGCAGATCGCCATTGAAAAGCGGCTGCCGATGGGCGGCGGGCTGGGCGGCGGCTCCTCGAACGCCGCCACCGTGCTGGTGGCGCTGAATCACCTGTGGGAAGTCGGTTTCTCTCTTGAGGCGCTGGCGGAGCTGGGGATTAAGCTTGGCGCGGACGTGCCGGTGTTCGTCAGAGGTTTCGCCGCTTTCGCGCAGGGCGTCGGCGAGCAGCTCCAGCCCGCCGATCCGGCGGAAAAATGGTACCTGGTGGCGCATCCCGGCGTAAGCGTGCCGACGCCGCTGGTGTTTAACGATCCGCAGCTTACGCGCGATACGCCGGTGCGTTCGCTGGCGGCGCTTTTATCGACACCCTTTCACAATGATTGTGAGGCAGTGGTAAGAAAACGTTTTCGTGAGGTTGATGAGCTTGTTTCCTGGCTGCTAGAATACGCGCCGTCGCGCCTGACTGGCACTGGCGCTTGCGTGTTTGCCGAATTTGACACCGAGTCAGCCGCTCGTCAGGTGCTGGAACTCGCCCCGAAATGGGTATGCGGATTTGTCGCGCGAGGCGTTAACGTCTCGCCTCTGCATCGCACCCTTTCCGGGCTGTAAGCGCATGTGTGACAGTGTCACCCTGTTCCAGACGCTGCACGCTGTGCATTAACACACCCGTATGAACATGCGCTACGGTATGCGCCGGTTACCGTAACGTCGTTCATTCTCTGGACGCCAAGCCTGAGGTTCTTCTCGTGCCTGATATGAAGCTATTTGCTGGTAACGCCACCCCGGAACTAGCACAACGTATTGCCAACCGCCTTTACACCAGCCTCGGAGACGCCGCAGTGGGCCGTTTCAGCGATGGCGAAGTGAGTGTACAAATCAATGAAAATGTACGCGGTGGTGATATTTTCATCATCCAGTCCACCTGTGCTCCCACCAATGATAATCTGATGGAACTGGTTGTGATGGTCGACGCGCTGCGTCGAGCTTCTGCTGGTCGTATTACCGCGGTTATTCCCTACTTCGGCTATGCCCGCCAGGATCGCCGCGTGCGCTCCGCTCGCGTGCCGATTACCGCTAAAGTGGTCGCGGATTTCCTTTCCAGCGTTGGCGTCGATCGCGTTCTGACGGTCGATCTTCACGCCGAGCAAATCCAGGGCTTCTTTGACGTCCCGGTTGATAACGTTTTCGGCAGCCCAATCCTGCTGGAAGACATGCTGCAAATTGGTCTGGAAAACCCGATTGTGGTTTCCCCGGACATCGGCGGCGTCGTGCGTGCTCGCGCGATTGCCAAGCTGCTCAACGATACCGATATGGCTATCATCGACAAACGTCGTCCGCGCGCGAACGTTTCTCAGGTGATGCACATCATCGGTGACGTGGCGGGCCGCGACTGCGTGCTGGTCGACGATATGATCGACACCGGCGGCACGCTGTGCAAAGCGGCGGAAGCGTTGAAAGAGCGCGGCGCGAAACGCGTCTTCGCCTACGCGACCCACCCGATTTTCTCCGGCAACGCAGTGGAGAATCTGCGTAAATCGGTGATCGATCAGGTCATCGTCTGCGACACCATCCCGCTTTCTGAAGAGATGAAGTCGCTGCCGAACGTGCGTACCCTGACGCTCTCCGGCATGCTGGCTGAAGCGATCCGCCGTATCAGCAACGAAGAGTCTATCTCGGCGATGTTCGAGCACTGATTTTCGTCTAATAAAAAACCGGGCCAGGCGCC